>DASVJU010000367.1:0-5889 GCA_036385755.1 Thermoanaerobaculia bacterium | reverse complement strand
CCAGTCGGCGAGGCACCGGGCTGCCCACTCGTACCGAATCAGGTGATGGACTGCGTTCGCGTCGCCCGCCCGAATCGAGTCACGAAGACTCGTGCCGGTACCGGGCACGAAGTGCTCGTCGACGACGCGGCTCCCTGCCTTCCTCGCATCCTTCAGAAACGTCCACATCGACAGAATCCATGTTAGCCGGTCTTGAGTGGCTGCTTCGGCGCAATGCACGGGGCGTTCAGGGCGCCTTCAGGAAAGGCGAACCGGACGAAAAAAAAGCCCGGTTTCCCGGGCCTTCTTCCTTTGCTGCGATGCGTGGTTGATGCGTGGTTGCGCGGTCGCGCTATTTCTCGAGCTCCACGACGACGTCCACCGGGGAGCCGATCCGCACCGTGACGTCCACGGTCTTCGACTTGTAACCGGGGCGCGTGACGGTGACCGAGTGCGTGCCGGGATCCGTGACGACGCCGCGCGGATTGGCCGCGAGGTCTTCGCCCGCGCCGAGGTACTTGTCGTCGACGTACACGGCCGCGTCTTCCGGCGTGACCTTGAACCTCATGCGCGCGCGGTTGCCCGCGGGGCGCGGAAGCGGCTCGGGCCGCACGTCCATCCGCTCTTCGGGCATCCGCGCCTCGGGTGCCCGCTGGCGCGGCGCCGGGGCCATGCCGCGATCGCTCCATCCGTCGTCCCGCGCCGGGGGCGCGCGCCGGAGGGCGCGACGTGGCGGCGGCGGCGCCTCGTTGTCGTCGCCTTCGGCATCGCCTTCCGGACCATGCTTCGTGAAGACGCGGCCGAGGGGCGTGCCCTTCGACTCGGGAGCGAACTGGTCGAGCGCGCTCTTGCCGGGCTCGAGCTTCAGCTTCTGGTCGAGACGCACGCGCTGGCCGCGCGAGACGTCGAGATCCGTCGCGAGCGTCTGATATCCCGGAAGGCGGAATTCGAGGTGGTACTTCCCGGGCCCGAGGTAGAGGTAGTCGGGCCTGCCGTCGAAGTCGTCGGCGGTTCCGATGTACTTGCCGTCGAGGAAGATCTGCGCTTCCTCGGGCGAGACGTCGGTCTTGACGATCGCGTAACGACCGGTGCGCGCGGACACGCCCACGTTTCCATCGGGGCTTCCCGCTGCCTCGCCGTCATCGCCCGTCACGATCGTGACGCTCGGGCCTCCCCACCACCACGAGGAGTAGAAGGGGTCCCAGCCCCAGCCCCAGCCGTACGGGTAATAACCCCAGCCGACCCCGCGAAAGCCACGGCCGTGCCAGCCGCCACCGTGAAAACCGCCGCCGCGAACACCGCCGCCGTGGGCGTTGCTCACCCTGCCACCGCCGTTCGAGTGGGTCGATCCGCCGGAACGGGTCGATCCGGCGGATTGGCCGCCGCCGCCATGTCCAGAACTGCCGTGCCCGGAATTGCCGCCGGCCTCCACCGCCCGCGGGGTGAGTGTCACGGCCGCCGCGAAGGCGACCGTCGCGATCAGAGAGGGGCGAAGGAAGCGAGGAGAAGAGTTCGAGACCATTTTGAGACCCCCGGACGAGATTTTGGTCCCCGTCCCCTGAACAGCTTTGCAAGGACCCTGCCTGAAACGTCCGGTTCGACCGTCCCCTGTCCCGGACGCCATTATCCCCCCGTTACCGCAGGGACGACCGGAAGGAGGCCTTCCACGACCCCTCCCGGGTCACTCCGGAGCTGGAATCCGCCGACCACCGAGTACGCCTCGACCGCGAGGACGTTCGCGGAAAGCGTCATTCTCCGGTATGCGCCGAGGCCCGTCACGAACGCCGCGTAGTCGCGCGCGGCCGCCTGGGACGCGAATGCGTCCATCGCGCGCTCCTTTCGGGCCAGAACCCGCGTGATGTCGACGAGAAAGTTCGGGCGGAACGGCTGGGAAAGCTCGAAGAACGCCACCGTCGCCGCGTCCAGAATCCGCACGGCCGCGTCCGAGGCGGGACGAGCCGCGAGCCGGAAAAGCGCCACGGCCACCGCGCGATGGTCGGGATGGGTCTCGACAGGCGAGGGACAAAAGACGAGGTCCGGCGTCGCCTCGATGAGCCACCGGCCGAGGAGCGTTTCGATCTCCAGGAGCCGGTCGCCGGCGCCGCGATCGGGAATGCCGCCCGCATGCACCGTCCCGCCGCCGAGAGCCTCGAGGGCGCGCCGCGACTCCGCAATCCGCTGGGACGCGATCCGCCCGCGCTCTTCCTCGTTCCGCGCCTCCGCCGCGCCGTCCGTCACGAGGACGACGTCCACGCTGGCCCCGTGCTCGAGGAGATCCGCGAGGGCGCCGCCGCAGCCGAAGACTTCGTCGTCCGGGTGCGGCGCGAGAACGAGAACGCGCTTCCCCGAAAACGTGGAGGCCGCGTAGGGCACCAGGCTCCGCTCGTCTGGAAATTCCGGAGACCGCATGCCGGAAGCTTACCGCCTACAATGAGATCGGTGGTCGACCAAGCGGACGCTCCGCGCGTATCCGTGCTCCTCCGGACGAAGGACAGGCCGGGCCTTCTCGCCGAGGCATTGGACAGCCTGCGCCGCCAGACGTTCACGGACTTCGAGACGATCGTCGTGAACGACGGCGGTCCCATCCCCGCCGCGCTGCTCGAGCCCGCGCCCGGACGCGCCCTCAGGGTGCTCGCTCCGCCGGCGCCCGGCGGGAGAACGCGCGCCCTGAACGCGGGCCTCGCGGCCGCGCGCGGCACGTACGTGGCCTATCTCGACGACGATGACCTCTACCTGCCCGAGCATCTCGACACACTCGTGCGTTTTCTCGACGGCAGCGACGAGTACCACGTCGCCTACACGTCCGTCCGCCAGCTCGAGCAGGTGCTCGGCGACGACGGGCGTTACCGGAACGGGCGCGAGCTCACCGTCTACGGCAGGCCGTTCGACGCCGCGCGCCTTCTTTACAAGAACGACATCCCCCTCATCGGCCTCGCGCATCGCCGCGCGCTCGCGGAAGAAGCCGGCGGCTTCGACGAGTCCTTCGATCAGTTCGAGGACTGGGATTTCCTCATCCGCCTCTCCGCGCGGACGCGGTTCCACCACCTGTCGACCGTGACCGCGGTCTACCGGCTCCGCAACGACGCGTCGAACGTCACCGACGCCCAGCCCTGGCACTCGGGAGACACGCAGACCGCCCGCCGCCGGCTCTTCGAGAAATACGCGGCCCGCCGGTCGGCCTCGACCGAAATGGCCCTCGTCGACAGCCTCGAGAGCGACCTCTACGCGCTTCGTGACGCGGCCGCGGCGTCCCGCGCGCAGAGCGAGGCGGACCGTGCGGCCCTCACCGCGGCCGCTGCCCGTGAGGCCGGGCTTCGTGCGTCACGGGACCACGCCGCGCGCCAGACCGAGGAGTCCGCCACGCGCGAGCAGGCGCTCGCCGTCGAGAACGTCCGCCTTCAGGCCGAGGTCCGGCGGCTGTTCACGACCGTCGACGCGATGAACCGCTCGCTCGCGTGGCGCCTGTTCACGCCGTGGTGGAAGCTCAAGGAGCTCCTGAAACGATGACGGTCCCGACCGCCGGCGTGCGCTGCGACCTCGTCATTCCGGTCTACAACGCGCTGCGCTCGACACGCGACTGCCTCGAAAGCGTGCGCCGCTTCGCCCCTCCCTGGGCCCGCATCGTCGTCGTCAACGACGGGAGCGACACCCGTACGACGGAGTGGCTGCGCGCGCAGGAGGGCATCGTCCTCCTCGAAAACGAGGTGAATCTCGGCTTCGTGAAGACCGCGAACCGCGGGCTTCTCTTCTCGGACGCGCCGTGGGTCTGTCTCCTGAACTCGGACACGCTCCTCACGGAAGGCGCGCTCGAACGGATGGTCGCGCGCTGCGAGAAGGACGAGGCGATCGGCCTCTGCTGCCCGCTGGCGGGCAGCGCCGTGAACCTCTCCGTGCTTCTTCCTCCCGGCGAGGACGTCTTCTCGTTCGCGCGCCGTGTCGCGCGCACGAGCCCGGCGCGTTACCCCGACGCGACGACGGTCGTGGGCCATTGCCTCCTCGTGCGGCGCGAGGTGATCGCGACGCTCGGCGTCTTCGACGAGGTCTTCGGACGCGGCTACTGCGAGGAGACCGACCTCCACTACCGGGCGCGCGCGG
The DNA here is from genome assembly GCA_036385755.1 of Thermoanaerobaculia bacterium. GTDB lineage: Bacteria > Acidobacteriota > Thermoanaerobaculia > UBA5066 > UBA5066 > Fen-183. The sequence continues at coordinate 1,815 of DASVJU010000367.1, read as the reverse complement.
CGGGCTGGCGCTGCGTCGTCGCGGACGACACGTGGATCCACCACCGCCAGGGCGCGAGCTTTCCGGACTCCGACGCGCGCATCGCTCAGAACCTCAGGATCCTGATGTCCCGCTGGAAGGAGAGACACGAGAAGGAGCTCGCCGAATTCAACTCCAGAAACGAGCTCGGCGCGGTGCGCGACGCCGCAACGTTCGAGTGGACGCTGCCGGACCCCGAGCCCAGGGTCCCTTACGACGTCCTCTTCGTCCTGCCGCTCATGGGAATTTACGGCGGCGTGGCGGACGTTCTCGACCTCGCGAACGCGCTCGTTCTCCAGGGCGTGCGCGCCGGCGTCGTCGTCCTCGACACCGTGCCGCCGGAGATCGAGATGGAGCTCTTCTTCCGGCCCCTGCGCCTCTCTTCGAAGGAGCTCCTCGAACGCTGTCCTTTGACGAAGCTGCTCGTCGCCACCGGATACCAGACCGCCGCCCACGTGGCCGCGGCCGCGGCGTCCCGCGAGACCCAGACGGCCTACTTCGTCCAGGATTACGAAGGATGGTTCGGGTTCGACTCGCCCGAGTACGTCGCGCGCACGTACGACCTCATTCCCCGCATCGTCACGATCTCGAGCTGGATCGCGAGCGAGATCGAGACACGCCACGGGCACGCCGCGACCCCCATCCCGATCAGCGCCGATCCCGAGATTTACTACCCGCGCGGGGACCGGCCGGCGACTCCGCCCGTCCGCATCACGGCGATGCTGCGTCAGGACGAACGCCGCGGCATGAAGTTCCTACTTCCCGCGCTCGCCGAGATCGCGCACCGGCCCGACGTCGAGATCGTCCTCTTCGGGCACGCGAAGATGCCCGCCGACGCGCCCCGCTTCCGGCACACGCATCTCGGAACGCTGCAGCGGGACGCGGTGCCGAAGCTCCTCTCGACGGTCCACGTCGTGATCGACCCTTCGCTCTTCCAGGGGTTCGGCCTCATCGGGCTCGAGGGCATGGCGAGCGGGACCGCGTGTGTCCTGACGGACTCCGGCGGCGCGTCGGAGTACGCGGTGAAGGACGTCAACGCGCTCCTCGTGCCCCCGCGCGATTCGGGCGCGCTTGTGGCGGGCATCCGAAGGCTGCTCGACGACCCGGCGCTCCGCGAGCGTCTCTCGGCCGCGGGCGTCGCGACGGCGCGCCGCTTCACGTGGAAGCTCACGGCGACGCGTTTCCGCGCGTTCATGGACTCTCTCCCGCCCGCGCGCGAGGTGCCGCCCGGCGAGCGCGCGGCGCTCGAACTCCTCGCGTTCGAGCACCGGACGCGCACGGGCCTCGTGGCCGAGCGCCACGAGCTCGGCAAGACGCTGAGCGCAATCGCGGGTTCCCGCGTCTGGAAGGCCGCGCAGCGCTGGCGCCGCCTGAGAGACCGCGTTCGGAGCGCCCTCCCCCGTTAGTCGCGCGTCAGGTCGACGTCAGGAGACCGCGCCTTCCGCGAGCACGTCCTGCGTCGCGAGGTCCACGGCGCGCACGTACCATGCGGCGCTCCCGAAGCCGGCTCGCACGTCGTCCGGCGGGCGCCACGCGCCGGCCTCGGCGCGCGGCACGAAGGCGAAGGACCCGAAGTCCGCGAGCGGCGAGAGCGCGATCGCGGCAGGGGCCGTCAGATGGAGGAGTCCGTCAGCGAGCGGCGCGGGCGGCGCGGCCCGGGCGGCTTCCGACGCCTGCGCGTCGAGGGCCGCGGCGCCGCGCGCGCCGAAGTATGTCGTGAAGTACCGGCGCTCGGACGCCGTGAACCACGCCGCGGCGCGCGGCTCGAGGCGCGCGCTCCGGTTGTATGCGTGGACG
>DASVJU010000366.1:0-8676 GCA_036385755.1 Thermoanaerobaculia bacterium | reverse complement strand
GGCGTGCCCCCACTTCACGAGATGGCAACCGTCGTAATGGATGTACTTGCCCTCCCGGTGCCAGCGGCGCATCGCCGGCAGCAGGTCCCGGCACTCGACGGAGAGCTCCGCGCACATCTCGCGAAAGTACTTCTGCGGGCGCTCCTCCAGCAAACCCGTCTCGACCTGCCATCGGACCGGAAAGAGGGCGATCCGGAGCTTCGTGCCGTCCAGCGCCGCCTGGCCGCGGATCGCGCTCACGTAGGGCGCGATCCTCTTCCAGCTCGCGGGCTCGAGGGCGAGGCCGAAGTCGTCCCGCGCGTTGTAGAAAATGGCGTCCATTTCGTCGCTCGTCCGCGTCTCGTAGGGGATCCCCGCGGACGGAGGAAACGTCCGTCCCGCCGCAAAGCGAATCCAGAAGGCCTCGTGCTCGGGCCCGTTCAGCTCCATCCCCCTGACGCTCGTCACTCCGAACCTCGTCAGGAGCTGCGTCTTGAAAGCGATCCAGGAGAGGAGCCGGCTCCGGCGATAGGGGTCCGGAAGCGACCAGACCCTGAAGTACGACGAGTCCTGCGCGTCGTTCATGTACATCCCGATGAGGACGAGATCGGCGTGCACGGCCTCGCGGAGCTCCAGAAATCGGAAGAACTGATCCCGCGTATTCGACCCGGGAATCGCGGCATTGATGACGCGAACCCGCTTCTGCCGGCCCTCGAGCGCCTTCTCCATGCGACCGACGAACGTCTCGGGCTCTTCCAGCTCCGCCCCGAACACGATCGAGTCTCCGAGGACGAGAATCCGGAATTCGTCGGGTGCCTTGGGCGGCAGCTCTTCGTGGCGGACGCCGAGCGAATTGCTCCTGATGTGAACGTCGCCTTCATACCCGAATTTCGGGAGGAACGCGTCGGTGTTCGGGCGAAGGCGCGTCCCGCGGTCCTTCGTCCGGGAGAAAAGCGTGGAGACTTTGACGACTTCGATCTTCTCGGGGGCGCCCTTTTCGACGTCGGGGCCGTTCGCGGGGACGTTCGACGCGTCGGAGATCACGATCTCCGGAGACGGGGGCAGAACGAGACGGAACACTCCCTCGAGCGCGAGCAGCGTCAGCAACGTCGACCCGAGACTCGCGGCCAGAGCGAAGAGAAACCGCCGGAAGAGGGAAATCGGAGCGCGCATGCCCGCCCGCAGTGTAGGCTGCGCGTCGCCGAGCCAGTTTCTCCTCCCGTCTCGCGTTAACAGGGAAGCCGTTTCCTGGAGGTGTGCTCTTGAAGAGATCCGTCGCGCACTCGACTCTCGTCCGGGCCGCTGAGGTCTGCCTCCTCTTGGCGGCAGCCTTTTCGTTCTCTCCGGCGGCTCTCGGAATGGACCGCGTGCGCGCGGAGGCGAACATCGACGCGGCTGTCGCGAAGTACTCCCTGACGGGGAAGGGCGTTCTCGTCGCCCTCATCGACCGCGGGATCGACTGGAAGAACAACGACTTTAGGAACGTGGACGGCACGACACGGATCGCCTACATCTTCGACCTCACGGACGATTCCGGGGCGGCGACGAGCGGCTACGGCAAGGGCACGCTCTACACGCGCGCCCAGATCAACGCGGCGCTCACGGGAGGCCCCGCTCTCGCCACCCGCGAGGCGCTCGGACATGGGACGGCGACGGCGGGAATCTCCGCGGGGAATGGCCGCAACAGCGCCGGCGGAAAGTACCGCGGCGTCGCAACCGAGGCGACGATCCTCGCAATCAAGATCACGGCCGACGGCACTCCCGCCCACGACAGCGAGCCCGCGGAGGCTGCCTTCTACGACCCCGCGCGCATCCCGATCGCCGTCGATTTCGTGAAGGACAAGGCCCGGGAGCTGGGAATGCCGGCGGTGATGCTCCTCAACCTCGGATCGACCGGCAGCTCCACGGACGGGACGAGCTCGCTCGCCCGGAAGATCGACGCAGCGGTCGGCCCCGGCATTCCGGGTTTCGTCTTCCTCAGCGGTCCCGGAGACCAGGGAGGGATCGCGAACCGCGCGGGGGGAAACGTAGCTGCGGGCACCACGGAGTCCATCCGCATTCAGAAGGGGCTCGCCAGCCCTCTCACGTTCGATCTCTGGTATCCCGGCGAGGACCGGTTCGACGTGACGATCCAGACGCCGTCCGGAACCTTCGGGCCGTATGCCTCGCCCGCCACGAACGCCGACTTCGCCACGGTGTCGAACTCCACGCTCGTCTACTACCAGAACGGCTCGACGCGCGTCTTCGACGGCGTCCAGAACGGCAAGCGCCAGATCTGGCTGAGTCTCCTCGGGCCGGCGGGCGTCTACACGGTCCAGCTGCACGGAGCGACTGTTACGACGGGCCGTTTCGACGCGACGCTGAACCCCTCGTCGGCGGTCAATTCTTCGAACGTGAATTTCATGCTGGATCACGCCGCGCCGGGCAGCATCTGGGACGGGGCGACCGCACGCAACAACGTCTGTCCCGCCGACTACGTGGTCCGCACCGCCTATCTCGACATCGACGGGATCAGCCGCAACAACGCCGCGCAGGGAACGCCCGGCCAGATCTGGGCCGGGAGCAGCACGGGCCCGACGTTCGACGGGCGGATCGGCGTGGACGTGGCGGCGCCAGGCGACAGCCTCTTCACGACGTTCGACCCGAAGTCCTATTACGCCACGTTCCGCTTCAACATGATCCAGGACGGCGGCGGCCTGTACGGGCGTGTGAACGCGGTCAGCGCGGCGGCGCCGATCGTGACCGGAATCGTCGCCCTCATGTTTCAGGCGAACCCGCAGCTCGACGCGGCGGCGGTGAAGTCGATCCTCCAGCGCACGGCCCGGACCGACGCCTTCACCGGCGCGACGCCGAACACGACCTGGGGATATGGCAAGGTCGACGCCCTCGCGGCACTGGACGCCGTCTCGGCCTCCGCACTGTTCGTGCCGATCGCCCTGTCCTCCGCGGGCGCGAATAATTCCTTCTTCACGACGGAGCTGGCTCTCACGAACCGCGGGACGACGGACGCCTCGGTCTCCTATTCGTACACGGCGGCCTTCGGCGGCTCGAGCGGAACGGCCGCGGATACGCTTCCCGCCGGACGGCAGAGGATCGTCGCGGACGCGATCGTGTACCTGCGAGGTCTCGGCATTCCTCTCGGCGATGCCGGAAACCGCGGTGGGACGCTCAGGATCGGTTTCGCGGGCCTCTCCTCGCCGAACGCCGCCGCCGCGACCGTGCGCACCGCGACACCCGTCGCAGACGGCCGGGCGGGCCTCGCGTACGCGGGCTTGCCCTCCTCACGCCTCCTGTCTTCCCCGGTCTGGCTCTGCGGCCTTCGACAGAATCTCTTCGATCGTTCCAACGTCGCCGTCATGAACGCCGGCGCCGCGGCCGACGGAAACATCACGCTCCGCCTGACCGCCGTCTCGGGCGATCCGGCGCATCCACAGACGCAGGTGCTCCCGGACATCCCGCTCGCGCCCGGTGGCTTCAACCAGGTCTCCGGCGTCCTCGCGTCGAACGGGCTGAACCTGACGAACGGCTACGTGAAAGTCGAGCGCGTCTCGGGAAGCGCGCCCTTTTACGCGTACGGGGTCATCAACGACCAGGCGAACTCCGACGGGTCCTTCGTGGAGCCGGTCCTCGCGAGCCCGGCGGCGAGCGTCCCGGCCATGACCCTTCCCGTGGTCGTCGAAACGAGCGCGTTCTCGACGGAGCTCGTCCTCACGAACCTCTCGACGGTCTCGAGGACGCTGCGCTTCACGTACGTCGCCTCCGCCCTGCCCGGCGGCGCCGCGAACTTCACCATCGTGCTCCTCGCGAACGAGCAGCAGATCCTGCCGGCGTTCGTGCAGGTCCTTCGCGATCGCGGCGTCGTCTTCGGAGCGCCGGGTCCGACCTTCGCGGGCGCCCTCTTCGCCACGGACCAGGCGGGCGACCTCCGCGGCGTCTCGATCGGAGCGCGCACGTCTTCACCCGGAGGCGGCGGCCGGTACGGGCTCTTCTACTCGGCCGTGCCCGCGGGATCCGAAGCCACGACGTCCGCCTGGCTCTACGGCCTCCAGCAGAACGGCGAGAACCGCACGAACCTCGCTCTCGTCAATGTCGGCTCGGTGGACGCGACCTCAGACGTCTTCCACGTCGACCTCTACGACGGCGCGACGGGCCAGAAGGCCGGCTCGACGGACGTCACGGTCGCCGCGAAGGGCTTCACGCAGATTGGGACGGTTCTCGCGACGTACGCCCCGGGCGTCACGAGTGGCTACGCGCTCGTGACCCGAGCCTCCGGCAACAACCCCTTCATCGCCTACGCCGTCATCAACGACGGCGGCCAGCCCGGCCAGAGGAGCGGAGACGGCGCGTTCGTGTCGGCGGTCGTGGGGCCGTGACGCCCCAAGGCAGAAGTGGTGCGCCCGAGGCGATTCGAACGCCTGGCCTTCAGATCCGGAGTCTGACGCTCTATCCAGCTGAGCTACGGGCGCGCGCGAGAGGCCTGGAAAAACTGGGGTGAGAGACGGGGGTCGAACCCGCGACATTCGGAACCACAATCCGACGCTCTACCGACTGAGCTACTCCCACCGCACTCGATCGGACCGCGAAGAATAGCAGAAGCCCGGGCGTCAGGGCTCGGTGGCGGCCGCAGGGACCGGCGAAAGCGGCGCGTCGTAGACCCTTCGGAACGAGAACGACCCTCGCGCGCCCTCGACGTTCGTCGTGAGGAAAAGGTGCGCGCCGTCGGCCGCGCGCTCGAACGTCTCGGTCGTCTCCCGGTTGCCGACCTTCGTCACGACGACGACCGATCGATCCTTCCACTTCGTCTGGATCTTCGCCGTGCCCTCCGCATGCTCTTCCTCGACCTTGCGGGCGTCCGTGAAGAGCGCACGGGATTTTCCGTTGACGTCCCGGATGACGAGATCGGGGTCTTTGTGCGAGATCGTCAGGAGCCTCTCGGCCGCAAGCGTTTCGCCGAGGCGCGCCGCCCCGTCGCCGCTCCTGTCGCCCGTGTCCGCGCCGCCGCGGCGGCCGCCGCCTCCCGTGCCGCCGCCGCCCATTCCGCTCCGGCCCCCGCCTCCGAAGCCGCCGCCTCGGCCACCGAAGCTTCCGCCAGCTCCGCCGCCTCCGCCACCTCGACCGCCGGAGCTCCCGCGGGCTTCGCGCATTTTCTCGCGAGGGTCCTCGCTCAGGTCCGTGTTCAGCCTCCAGGTACCCGAGAAGTCGGGCCGGGCGCTCGCGTCGACCCGGACTTCGGCCCGCACCGGAGGCGTCTCGGGCGGCTTGTCGGTCTTGTCGTCCGCAACGAGGAGTCCCGCCGTTCCGGCGAAGAAGGCGAGGAGGCCGGCCGCGGCCACGTCGTTCAGCCGTCTCTTCATGTCAGCCTCCCGCTCCCGCCGAGCCCAGGAGCGCCTCGAGCCGCTCACGGTAGCTGCGGCTCCAGCGCAGCGTGCGGCCATCGGCAAGGACGATCGTCACTTCGCCGTGGTTCTCGGTCCGGAGCTCCCGGATGCGGTCCAGGTTCACGATGGCCGAGCGGTGCACGCGCGCGAATACCGAAGGATCGAGCTGCGCCTCGAGGTCGTTCATGGTCTCCCTCAAGAGGTGCTGTTCCTTGCCGACATGCAGCGTCACGTAGCGGCCGGCGGCCTCGACGAAGTCCACGTCGGCGAGCCTCACGAGCCTGATGACGCCGTCCGTCTTCACGGCGACGCGCTGAAGCGTGCCCGCCTTCGCGCCGAGCGACTCGAGAAGTCCGATGAGCCGCCGGGACGCGGCCTCGCCCCCGCGCGGCGCGAGAAGCTCCCGGGCGCGCTCCATCGCGAGCCGGAAGCGGTCCCTCTCGAAGGGCTTCAGAAGGTAGTCGAGAGCGTGGACGTCGAACGCCTTCAGGGCGTGCCGGTCGTACGCCGTCACGAAGATGACGACGGGCAGCGCCTCCTTGTCGAGGGCCCGGAGCACGTCGAACCCGTCGAGCTCCGGCATCTGGACGTCGAGAAAGAGCAGGTCCGGCTTGGCGGCCCTGAGGGCCGTGACCGCCTCGCGCCCGTCCCCGGCCTCGCCGGCCAGAGTCACGCCGGGTTCCTCGGCGAGCAGCGTCCTCAGCCAGTCGCGCGCGAGGGGCTCGTCGTCCACGATGAAGGCGCGAATCTGTTTCATGCTCCTCCGGTCGCCGAAGGCAGCGGCGCTTCGCGCCACGGCATCTCGAGAAAGGCCTCGAGACCCCCTCCCGCGACGTTCGAAAGCGTGAGACGCGAGCGATCGCCATAAAGTTGACGCAGCCGGCCGCGCGTGTTCGCGAGGCCGACGCCGCTCTTCATGCGGGGGGAGCTTTCCTTTAGGCCGTCCCCGTTGTCGCGCACGCGGATCGTGAGCACGTCGCCTTCCCGCGCGGCCGCGATCTCGATCACGCCGAGCCGGGCGTGCGGCGCGAGACCGTGCTCGAGGGCGTTCTCGACGAGGGGCTGCATGACGAGCGTCGGCACGAGCCCGCGCATCGCTCCCGGCTCGAGCGCGTACCGCACGGTGAGCCGGTCGCCGAAACGGACTTTCTGGATCGCGAGGTATTTCTCGACGAAAAGGAGCTCCGTCTCGAGCGGCAGCTCGGGCTCCGAGGCCGTGTCGAGGGACAGACGGAGGAGCTCCGCGAGGCGCGTGAGCATGAGGTGCGCGGCCTTCGGGTCGCTGTGGATGAGGACGCCGATCGCGTGGAGCGTGTTGAAGAGGAAGTGCGGCTGGAGCTGCATGCGCAGAGCCTTCAGCTCGGCGAGCGCGAGCTGGCCTTCGAGCGCGACGCGCTCGCGGTCCTTCCTCACGTAGTCGAAGAGGATGAGGCCGAGGACGATGAGGGCATACGTGCCCGCGCCCCGGAAGGCGTACCCGACGAGCACATCCTGAACGGCGCTTCGTGGAGGCAGCGGCAGCGCGCGCAGGCGGGGCCTGAGGAGCTCGGGCGACAGGCCGAAGGAGCGGCTCGCGAGACCGAACAAAGCCATTTGCACGCCGAACAGCGCGGCGCTCGCGGGCACGTGCACGAGGAGGCTCGAGCGCCAGCGATCCCGGGTGAAGGGAAAGCGCCAGACGACGGACGCGATCGCGGGCGTCAGAAGCGCCCAGAGATACCAGGTGAGCGCCGTGGCCGCAAACGACCGGCCGAACGGAATCTCGCGGCCGAGAACCGTATCCACGAGAGCGTGCTGGAGCGCGCTCGCCACGACGATCGCCGTGAAGACGCCGAAAACGCCCGCGAAAAACCGCGCACGATCGCCAACGGCCGGGCGGGGGGCCGACGTGCTTGCGGGAATCGTCACCGCGGGAATATAGATCCGGAAGCCCGGGGATTGTCCCTGTCGCGCCGAGGCGGAGGCTCGCGGGCACGAACCGGCCTGCCGCGCGCACGGCGGACCCGGATCGCCCGGTAAGATGCCCTCCCCATGGACGAGCTCGAGATCCTGAGGCAGCGCATCGACGAGACGGACCGCCGCCTGCTCGAAACGCTGGCCACGCGCCTCGCGCACGTCGCCGAGGTGGGACGCCTGAAGGTGAAGGGCGCCCCGTTCCTGCGCGACTTCGACCGCGAGACGCGGCTCCTCGCCCGCGTCGAGTCCATCGCCCGCGAGCTGCGCCTCGACCCCTTCCGCGCCACGGAGATTTTCCGCGAGGTGATCGCGATGTCCGTGAAGGTCCAGGAGGAGACGCTCCTCGACCGGAGGGTCAAAGAGCGCGCGCTCGGCAACGCGCATCGCGTCTCGTTCCAGGGCGCCGAAGGCGCGTACAGCCACCTCGCGGCGCGCAAGTACTTCGGCGATCGCGAGGGCACGATGGAGTTCCGCGGCTTTCCGACCTTCTCGCGCGCTCTCTCCGAGGCCGAGTCCGGCGAGGTCGGATACGCGTTCCTCCCGATCGAGAACACGACCGCGGGCTCGATCAACGAGACCTACGACCTGCTGCGGCATACGTCGCTTTCGATCGTGGGCGAGGAGATTCTCGAGGTGCGCCATTGTCTCCTCGGCCTGCCCGGGTCCTCCCTCCCCGGCATCACGCGCGTCGTCTCGCATCCGCAGGCGCTCGCGCAGTGCACGCATTTCCTCGCCGAGCTTCCGGGCGTCACGGCGGTGCCCTTCGTCGACACCGCGGAGGCCGCGCGGCACGTCAAGGAGACGGGCGACCTCACGCTCGGCGCGATCGCCTCCGAGGAAGCCGGGCAGCGGCACTCGCTCGAGATCCTGAAGCGCGACATCGCCGATCAGGAGGAGAACTGGACGCGCTTCGTGGTCGTCTCGGCGCTCGCGCTGACGCCGGACCCGCGCATCCCGACGAAGACCTCGCTCGTCTTCTCGGCACCCCATCGCCACGGCGCGCTCGCGCACTGTCTGAACTTTCTCGACGCCCACGGCCTCAACCTCACGAAGCTCGAGTCGCGCCCCGTCCCGCGCCACCCCTGGGAGTATCTTTTTTACGTGGACTTCGAGGGCGCCGAGACCGAGGACGCGGCCGCGCGGGCGATCGCGTCCCTGACGGCCGAATGCCCGTACCTCAAGGTGCTCGGCTCCTATGCGGCCCGCACCACGAAGAAGGGCCGCGTCGACCGCCTTCCGGGAGGCCAGGGAACGAATGGAGTGAACGGATGATCGTCCTTCTCGACCCGGCTCTCGCCGCGAACGCGGCCGCCGAGCGCGACCTTTTGGACACGCTGCGCGGCCTGCCCGGGATCGAGGTGCG
>DASVJU010000365.1:0-2084 GCA_036385755.1 Thermoanaerobaculia bacterium | reverse complement strand
ACTCTCGGCGGCGGCGGGCCTCAACTCCTACGCGGTGCTGCTCGTCTACGGGGCGATGGCGCGCCTCTTTCCGGAGGACTACACGGGCTCGATCGCGCGGCTCCTGGCCTCGACGCCGGCCCTCACCGTCGCGGCCGTGCTTTTTCTGATGGAATTCCTCGCCGACAAGATCCCCGGGCTCGATCACTTCTGGCACTTGCTGCATTCGTTCATCCGGCCCGTCGTCGGCGCGCTCGTCGCGATCGCCTGCGTCCAGCCCGAAGGTTCGCCGCTTCTCGACGTCGTCGCCGGAGGGTCCGGCGGCACCGTCGCCCTCGTCTCCCACCTCGTGAAGAGCGCCACGCGCCTGACGTCGACGGCGCTCACGGCGGGTGTCGCGAACGCGGGCCTCTCCCTCGCCGAAGACATCCTCGCCTTCCTGCAGAGCCTCGTCTCGATCTTCCTGCCGTTCGTCGCCCTCGTCGTCGTGGCGGCCATCGGGCTCCTCTTCGTGCTGGCGGTCCCCCGCATGGCGCGGTCGATCGACCTCTTCGGCCGGCGCCGCTCCGGAGGGCCGCCTGCCGGAACGGCCGTTCTCTGCCTGCTTCTCGTCGCGCCGGCCGCGTTCGGGGCGCGGCCGGACGACGTCCTGTCGACCGTCGGCGAGGTCCCGCGGGAGGTGGCGGGCGCCCGCGACATCGCGCGACTCGACGGCGACTCCCGCCTCGACCGCATCCTGCTCGTCCTGCCGCATCGGAACGCGGACGTCCTCGCGCGACTCCTCGCCGCCCAGCAGGATCCCGCGTCATCGGACTTTCGGCGATGGCTCTTACCCACCGAGTTCGAGCAGCGCTTCGGAGCCTCGGACGAGGACGTCTCGGCGCTCAACGACTGGCTGACGAGCCACGGTCTCGAAGTCGAAGACGCGCCCGCGGGCCGCGCCGCTCTCGTCTTCTCCGGCCGGGTCGCCGACGTCGAGAGCGCCTTCGACACCGAGCTTCACGAGATGCTCCTCGGGGACCAGGTCCGCATCGCGAACATCCGGCCCGCGCGCCTTCCGCTGGGCCTCGCGCGGCGGGTCGCGGGCGTGCTTTCGCTTCATTCGTTTCCACGGCGGCGCCCGCTCGCCCGCCGCGCGCCGGCGAACACGGACTTGCAGGGAAAGCATTACCTCGCGCCGGCCGATTTCACCGCAATCTACAACGTCGATGCCCTCGCGGCTCAGGGGCTCACGGGCAGCGGGATCACGATCGGCCTTCTCGCGCTGACGAACGTCAACGTCGCCGACACGACGTTCTTCCGGCAGTACTTCGGGCTGCCGGCGAACGACCCGGTCGTCGTCGTGAACGGGCCGGATCCCGGCATCGTGAGCAGCGACGAGATCGAAGGCGACATCGACCTCCAGTGGTCGGGCGCCGTCGCACCCGCCGCGCGCACGCTTCTCATCACGTCGAAGGACACGGTGACGTCATCCGGGGTCGACCTTTCGGCGCTCTACGCCGTGAGCGGGAATCTCGCGGACGTCCTCTCCATGTCGTACGGAGCGTGCGAACTCGAGTTCGCCGACGTCGACACCGCCCTCTATACGAACGTCTGGGCGCAGGCCGCGGCCCAGGGCATTTCCATCGTCGTCTCCTCGGGCGACTCGGGCGCCGGGGGCTGTGATCCGACGGGCCCCAATGCGTCGAGCGCGAGCGTGAACGGCCTCTGCTCGTCGCCCTATGCGACCTGCGTGGGTGGCACGCAATTCACCGACAATTCCTCGACATACTGGAACGCGACGAACGACGCGACGACGAAGAAGTCCGTCAAGGGCTACGTTCCCGAGACGACCTGGAGCGGAAGCGGCGGCGGCAAGAGCATCCTCTTCACGCGTCCGCCCTGGCAGAACACTGCCGGTCTGTTCGCCGACAACGCCCGTTACGTGCCAGACGTCTCGCTCGCCGCCTCGACCCGAACACCCTATCTGTTGATCCAGGGACACACGACGGGCACGCCCGGCCTCGTCCTCGACTATGGCGGAACGTCGTTCTCGTCGCCGGCCTTCGCCGGGATCGCGGCGCTCATGTCGCAGAAAACGGGCACCCGCCTCGGCAACCTGAATC
>DASVJU010000364.1:0-12035 GCA_036385755.1 Thermoanaerobaculia bacterium | reverse complement strand
ACTCTCCTGTTGCTCGCCGCGGACGGCTCGACGTTCGGCACGACCACCCGGACGCTGCCCCCTCTCGGGATGACGCAGATCGGCAACGTCGTCACGACGCTCGGCGCGCCCTTCGGCACGACGAACGCGGTTCTCGTCGTGTCGACGACGACGGCCGGCGCCCAGATCGCGACGTACGCCGCGGTCATCGACAACATCACGAACGACCCGAGGACGATCCTCCCGTAAGAAGGCTCGAGAAAGATTACGATACCCGCATGGCCATGACCGTGGGCATCATGGGGTTCGGAAGGATCGGACGGAACGTCTTCCGGATCCTCTACAAGAGAGACGACATCCGCCTCGGCGCCGTGAGCGACCTGGGCGACGCGGCGTCCGTCGAGTATCTACTGAAGTTCGACACTCTCCTCGGCCGGTTCCCGGACGAGATCACGGCGAAGGACGGGAATCTCTACGTCGTCGGGCGCCAGATCGCCCTCCTCGCGGGCCAGGAGAAGGGCGCCATTCCGCCCTGGGGCGACCTCGGCGTCGACACGGTCGTCGAGGCGACGGCGCGCAAGCTGACACGGGCCGAGCTGGAGAAGCACCTTCAGGCGGGAGCGAAGCGCGTCATTCTCTGCGAGCCTCCGGTGGATCCGCTCGACCTGACGGTCGTGAACGGGATCAACGACCATCTCGTGAAGAGAGAGCACCGCATCCTTTCGTGCGCATCCTCCACGGTTCACTGCGTGGCGCCGCTCGCGAAGATCCTGCTCGACGCGTTCGGCATCCAGAAGCTGCTTTTCACGACGATCCACTCCTACACGAATCAGCACCGGCTCGCCGACGTGCCGGCCGAAGACATGCGCCGCGGCCGGGCGGCGGCGGAGAACATCATTCCGCAGCAATCGCGCTCCCCAGGGATGCTGCAGGAGCTGATCCCCGCGCTCGCGGGAAAGGTCGTCGGCTCCGCCATGAACGTGCCGGTCCCGAACGGCTCGGCGGTGGATCTCGTGTGCTGGCACGAGAGGAAAGTGACGGTCACCGCGATCAACGAAGTCGTCCGCACGGCCATCGCGGCACGGGGCAAGGGAATCATGGCGTACGAGACCGCGCCCATCGTCTCCAGCGACATCGCCCACAGCAGCTTCTCCTCCACGTTCGATTCCCTGGCCACGATGACCCTCGGCGAGAACGTCTCCAAGACGCTCTCCTGGTACGACGCGGGCTGGGGCTATGCCCACCGCGTCGTGGAGCTCCTCGAGCGCTTCCTCGTCCTGGACCGGGAGGCGTCCCGATGAGCCGGATCGCGATCAACGGCTTCGGCCGCATCGGCCGGACCGTCTACCGCATCGTCAGCGACCGGAAGGACATCGAGGTGGCCGCCATCAACGACCTCTTCGAAAACGACCAGCTCGCCTACCTCCTGAAGTACGACACGGTGATGGGCGTCTTCGAGAAAGAGGTCCGCGTCGAAGGTGATTCCATGACCGTGGACGGCCGCCGCGTCCTGATGACGGAAGAGAAGGACCCTGCGAAGCTCCCCTGGGGAAAGCTGGGCGTGGACGTCGTCGTGGAGGCCACAGGGAAGCTCGTCACGCGCGAGAAGCTGCAGAAGCACCTGGACGCGGGAGCGAAAAGGGTCATCCTGACGGTGCCGCCGAAGGATGAGATCGATGCGATGGTCGTCGTGGGCGTGAACGACGACACGCTGCGCAAGGAGCACCGCATCGTCTCGAACGCCTCCTGCACGACGAACTGCCTCGCGCCGCTGGTGAAGATCCTGGACGATGCCTTCGGCATCGAGGAAGGCTTCATGACGACGGTTCACGCGTACACGAATGACCAGCGCCTCGCGGACGTGGCTCACAAGGATCTCCGCCGGGCGCGCGCGGCTGCGGAAAACATCATCCCGACGACGACAGGCGCCGCCCGTGCCGTGGGAAAAGTCCTGCCGAGACTGAAGGGAAAGCTGGACGGGACCGCGATCCGCGTGCCCGTGCCGGACGGCTCGGTCGTGGACCTCTCGCTGAGGCTCGCGAAAAAGCCGACGGTCGTAGACGTCAACGCGGCCGTCCGGGCCGCCGCCGAGGGGCCGATGCGGCGGATCGTCGAGTACAGCGAGGTGCCGCTCGTCTCCTCCGACATCATCGGCAACCCGCATTCGTCGATCTTCGACGCCCTCTCCACCCGCACCGATGGCGACGGATGGCTCAAGGTCCTGGCCTGGTACGACAACGAGTGGGGCTACTCGAACCGCGTCGTGGACCTCATCGACCGGCTGGTCGCGCTGGGCTGAGCATCTCCCGGTGTCTGGAGACTTTTCGCGAGCGTCAGCGGCCAGGAGAGATTTCTTCGAAGGCTAAAAGAGCGCGGTCGACGTCCGCATCGCCGACATCTGCGTGCGTGACCATGCGGATGGAGGAGGGCCCCGCGGCTCCCGCGAGCACACCACGCGATTTGAGCTTCGCCGCCACCCCGGCCGAGTCGCCCCATTCACCTTCTAAGAAAAAAAACAGAATGTTCGTCTCGACGTCCGCAGGATCGATGCGGAGTCCGCGAATGCCGGCCAGCCCCTCCGCGAGCTTCTTCGCCCGCGCGTGATCCTCGGGCAGCCGCGCGCGCTCGTCCTCGAGCCCGACGAGCGCTGCCGCCGCGATGACGCCCGCCTGGCGCATGCCGCCTCCGAAGAGCTTCCGCACGCGGCGCGCCTCGGCGATGAATGCCTTCGAACCGGCGACGGCGCTGCCCACGGGCGCGCGCAGGCCCTTCGAGAAGCACGCCATGACGGAGTCGAAGCCGGCCGCGAGCGAGGCTTCCGGGACCCCGAGAGCCGCCGCCGCATTCCACAGGCGCGCGCCGTCGAGATGCGTGGCGAGACCCCTCTCCTTCGCGAGCGCCAGAAGCGGGTCGATGACACCGCGTGGAAGGACGGCGCCGCCCGCGAAATTGTGCGTGTTCTCGAGAGCGAGCACGGACGTGCGCGGCAGGTAATAGACCGCTTCCGGCCGGATCCACGCCGCCACCTGCTCTCTCGTCATGCGGCCCCGGGGCGCATCGACAGGGCGCGGCAGGAGGCCCGAGAGCGCCGCCATCCCGGCCATCTCGTAATGAAAGATGTGGCTCTTTCCCTCGAGGATGACCTCCGTGCCCGAGCGCGCGTGGACCCGCAGCGAAAGCTGGTTGCCCATCGAGCCGGTCGGGACGAACAGCGCCGCCTCCTTGCCGAGCACCTCGGCGGTCCTCTCCTCGAGGCGAAGGACCGTCGGGTCCTCGCCGTAAACGTCGTCGCCGACCTCCGCCTCGGCCATCGCGCGCCGCATCTTCGCCGTGGGTTTCGTGACGGTGTCGGAGCGGAAGTCGGAAACGGGAATGGTCATGGTCGGATCATCCCAGAACGAGCGAGGCGAGGGCGAGAACGAAGCCCATGAATTCGATCTTGCTCCCTCGCGCACGAGCGGCGTCCCGGCGGGCATGCCAGGGAGCTCGAAGATTTTCTTCGAAGGTGGACGAGCGCTCGTCGTAGTACCGGGCCTTCGGTGCGACCACCATGACGGCGTAGACCAGAGACGCCAGCAGCAGAAAGATCGTCACGGCCCGCCAGACGTGCCGCGGCGCGAGCGCGCTGCCCACGACCTGCACTTCGAGCAGCACCCCGACAAGCAGCCCCCCGGCCGCCACGAACCGCGCCCGCCCGAGCCGCCCCGCCGATCCCGCCCCCTCCCCTTTTTCATCCCCTCTTTCTTCACCTTCTAAGAAGATCTCCTTCTTCTCTTCCTCTTCTCCCCTTGTCATCCACCCAAACCACCGGGCCAGAGGCACCCCGACGAAAACAGTCAGCCCGAGCCCGATCAGAACCCGCGAGGCCTCGAGCAGGAAATCAGGCAGCGACATTTCGACGAGTCTAGCGGGATAATTCGCCCGAGATGGGCCTCTTCGTCATCGATTCCTTCGCGGTGGGCCAACTCGCCTGCAACTGCTCCATCGTGGGCGACCCCAATACGAGGGAGGCCGTCGTCGTGGACCCCGGCGACGAGCCCGACCGCATCCTCGAGGCGCTGGCAGGGAGCGGGTTCCATCCTGTCGCGCTCGTCCACACGCACGCGCACTTCGATCACATGGGCTGCTCGGCGCTGCTGAAGCGCATCACGGGCGCCCCCATCCTGTTGCATGCCGACGACCGGCCTCTGTATCAGAACCTCCTCGAACAGGGACAGGCGTTCGGCCTCACGCTGGAAACTCCCGGCATCGTCGACCGGCTCCTCGAGCATGGCGACCGCGTCGCCTGCGGCAAGAACCAGCTCGAGGTCCTGCACACACCCGGCCACACGCCCGGCAGTCTCTGCTTCCGGATGCCATGCGACGACGGAGATGTGCTCTTTTCCGGCGACACCCTCTTCCGTCGTTCCATCGGCCGCACCGACCTCTGGGGGGGATCGACGCCGCAGATTCTGGAGTCCATCAGGGGGCGTCTCCTGACCCTTCCCGGCGCCCTCCGCGTCATCCCCGGACACGGCGGGGAAACGACGATCGCCGAGGAAGGCCGGCGGAATCCTTTCGTCGGGGATCAAAACTACCGGCCGCTATAATCTCTGCGCATGAGACTCACGTACGAAGAGAGCGCGGCCCTCCTGAACAAGTTCTGGTCCGGCCAGAGCGTCCCGTCTCCGAAGACGGGCCGCCCGATGCGCGCGTTCTTCGTGGATCGCAGTTTCAATCCGCAGGTCGTCATGATCGGCGGCGCGGGCGAACACCTCCGGTTCGACCAGAAGCCGCGCCAGATCGAGTTCTCGGCCGGGCACATCAAGTCCATGGTGCGCGACGCCAAGGAGCGCGAGAACCCGGTCTGCCCCCAGGATTTCGATCCGCTCGTCGTCTCGCGCACGCCGGCCGTCCGCTTCCCGAACGAATGGGACTGGCAGTTCCATTGTCCGAGGTGCTTCTCCTTCGGAAGCTGGGAGTACACCGACAGGCAGGACGACGTCGCCCTGAAGCCGGCGGTCCGGAAGGACGCGCCCGCGTTTCACGACGAGACGATCCCGCTCGCGAAGCGCATGGACATGGCGAAAGGCGGCGACCTCTCGCTCAAGCTCTATGCCGCCATGGCCCAGACCGACTGCACGGCCTGCGGCTACGACTGCGAGGGCTACGCGAAGGCGATCGCGGACGGCAAGGAGAAAGACATCTCCCTCTGCGTCCCCGGCAAGGCCGAGACGGAAGACGTCCTCAAGAAGCTGGTCGCGGGCACCTACAGCTTCGCCTGAGACTCCGCGAGCATCGCCTCGATCACCGGCCGGCAGCGCTCGCCCGCGCACTCCCCCGTCGTGCAGCCCGTGGCCTTCGCGACGTCTTCCACGGTCCGCGCGCCGCGGTCGATGGCCTCTTTCACGCGCGGGCCGCGGATCGTGTTGCAGATGCACACGGGGCGAAATTTCAGCAGCATGAGCTGCCGCTTCGCTTCCGTTGTCAGGGATGGGACAGAAGACATTTTGTTTAAGAGAAGATTGAAGAATTTCTTAGAAAATACCTTCTAAGAATCTTCTCTTCCTCTTTCCATGAATTTGAATTTCTAAAAATCCACGGTGTAGCGAATCGACGCCCGGTCGCGCACCCGGTCGAGGTACACGACGCCGTCGAGGTGGTCGCTCTCGTGGAGGACGACGCGGGCGTGAAAGTCCTCCGCGACGAAAGAGACCGTCTTCCCGGACGTGTCGAGGGCGCTCACCCGGATCTTCTTCGGGCGCGGCACCTTCGCGGCGAGGAATGGCACCGAGAGACACGCCTCGAAGTCCTCCTCTTCCGTTCCGTCGAGCACTTCGAACGACGGGTTCACGAGAAGCGTGGGCGGGACTTCCAGGATGTCCTTGCCGTGCTTTTCTCCATGGACTTCGTAAAGCACGATGCGGAGCCCCGTCGACACCTGCGGCGCGGCGAGGCCGGTACCGTGGTACTCGACCATGGTTTCCATCATGTCTTCGAAGAAGGCCCGAAACCGGCCCTTCCTGAGGTCGTGCGCTTCGATCTCCGACGCGCGCTTCCTGAGGATGGGCGAGCCGAGCTTGGCGACTTTGAGGATGGCCACGTGATCTCCCGGCGGCCCGGACGGCCGGCTGCCTCTGCATTGTAGGGGCCTCGTCGGCGGCCTTAGAATCTGTCTCATAAGGCACGTCTTCCTTTTCAATCCCGCGGCCGGGAAGGGCCGGGCGATGCGCGACCGGGACCGCATCCGTGCCGCGCTTTTCGGGGCCGGACTGGAGGGTGATTTCCTCGACACCGAACGTCCCGGGCACGCCATCCACCTCGCCGAAGACGCCGGGAAAAGCGGTGCCGACGTCGTGGTCGCGATCGGCGGCGACGGCACGGTCAACGAGGCGGTGAACGGCCTCATGCGCCTCCCCTCCGCCAGTCGGCCGGCCTTCGGCCTCGTGCCCGACGGAACGGGAAACGACTACGCGCGCACGCTGGGCATGCGCTCCGGCGACCTGACGGCGGCCGCCGCGACGCTCGCGAGGTTCTCGATCCGCACGCTCGACATCGGCGAGGTGAACGGCAGCTTCTTCGCGAATAGTCTCGGCCTCGGATTCGACGGCGCGGTCGCGGAGGCGGCGGCGAAGGTGCGCTACCTCAAGGGATTTCCCGCGTACCTCGTCTCGGTGTTCCGGGTGCTCTGGACCTGGAAGAACTTCGCGTTGACGCTCGAAATCGACGGGCGGACCGTGGACGGACCCGCGTTCCTCGCGGCCGTGTCGAACGGGCGCACGTGCGGCGGCGGCTTCGTCCTGACGCCCGACGCCGTTCCCGACGACGGCCTTTTCGACATCTGCCGGCTCGGCAACCTGACGCGGGGAGAGGCTCTCCGGCACTTGCCGAAGGCGCTCGACGGGACGCACGTGGGACTGCCGTTCACGACGCTCCTGCGCGGTCGGGAGATCCGCCTGTCCTCCGACCGGCCGCTCACCGTGCACATCGACGGAAATCTCGTCTTCGGGGCCGGACACCCCGAGCCGCTGGTCTTCACGATGCACCCGCGCGCGCTCCGCGTCATCGGGAACTGGCCGTGATGGAATTCGGGAAAGAGGATGGTGCCCAGGGGCGGAATTGAACCGTCGACACCGCGCTTTTCAGGCGCGTGCTCTACCAACTGAGCTACCTGGGCAGGCCATGCGACACCCGACACCCGCTCCACGGGCACGCCGCTTGCGAGGAGGCGAGCCGCGAGGCGCCTGCGCGTTATAAGTGGCGCGCCTAGAATAGTCAACCGAAAGGGAACGATGCTCGCTCTTCTGACGATCCTGCCCCTTCTCGCCCAGGAACCGGCCGCCACTCCTCCCCCGAGACCTTCGCCCGCCGCGGATCAATCCGAGAAGGGCAGCGCCATGCCCGGAGCCGCCGGTCTCGAAGTGCGGTGGGCACGCCGTCTCTCCGAGGCCGTCGAGGGGGCGAAACGTCTGCGCGACGGCCGCATCCTCATTTTTTTCGTGGAACCCGACTGCGGCCAGTGCAAGCGCATGGAGGCGCTCGTCGCCCCCTCGACGTCGTTCTACGCCTTCACGCGCGACAAGGTGCCGCTCTACGAGGACGTGTCGACCGCGGAAGGAAAGGACCTCGCGCTGCGTCTCCGGGTCCGCGGCACGCCCACGTGGATCGTCGTCACGCCGGAGCTGCTGGAATGCGGCCGTCAGGAGGGTCCGACCACCCAGCAGGGCTGGGTGGACGCGTTCATTCAGGTCGAGCGCGGGTGGGCCAGCTATCGGAAGGTGCTCGCCGACGAGGCCGCCGATCCTTCCAATCCCCAGCTCGTCTTCGACGTGGCGCGTTTGACCTACCAGCGCGGCGGCGGCGCGCTGGCCGAGGCGCGGTTCCAGAGGCTCGCGCGCGATCCGAAGACTCCGGCCGCGATCAAGGAGCAGGCTCTCGGCTACCTCACGTCCCTCGAAATGGACGCCGGCCGGTTCGACGAAGCGGTCGCCCACCTCGACACGCTCGTCGCCACGGCGCAGGATGCCGTGCTCAGGATGCGAGCAGAGCTGAGACGGGCCGACGTCGAGATCGCGCGCGGCCGGAAGGACCTCGCGACCTGGCGCCTGAAGAACTTCCTGAAGGCCCACCCGGGCGCCCCGCTCGCGGCCGAGGCGCAGGCGCTCCTCGACGCGCTTCAGGGCAAGGCCCCATCCGTAACTCCAGCCGCCAAGGAGCGCTGATGTCTCTCCGCCTCACCGCCTCGGCCCTCGCGCTCGTTCTCGCGGCCGCGCTCCCGGCGCGCGCTCAGCCCGTTCCCGCCTCGAAAACCATCGTCGCGCCGCGCCTCGCGGCCGATGCCGACCGCCTCGTCGCGGGCTCGCTTTTTCGCCTTGCCGTCGTCGCCGACATCAAGGCGGGATGGCACGTGAACAGCCACACGCCGAAAGAGGACTTCCTCATTCCCACCGAGATCCGGATCAAGCCTGCAGCGGGGATCGTGTTCTCTCCCGTCACCTATCCGAAGCACAAGGAGACGAAGTTTTCGTTCTCCGACCAGCCCCTCGCTGTCTACGAGGGCCGGACCGTCTTCTTCGTGCCTGGATCCGTTGACGCGAAGGCCGTCCCCGGACCGCGCACGCTGACCGCCGTGATTTCGTACCAGCCCTGCAACGACAATCAGTGCCTTCCCCCCGCCGAGCTCACGACGACGCTGACCCTCGAGGTCGCGAAGGCGGGGACGCCCGCAACGCCCGCGAACGCCGACCTTTTCGCTCCTCCGCGCGCGACGGGCGGTGGCGCAGGAGCCGCGCCCTCGAGCGGGTCCGGCTCCGCGGGGGATGGGGCGGACGGCGTGTCGGCGGGCGGGACGCCCCTGAGCACTGCCGCGCTGCGCGAGAAATGGAACGTCCAGGGAGTCCCGACACTTCTCTTCATCGGCCCTGACGGCGTGGAGACCGGCACGCGCGTCGTCGGTTTCGAGCCGCCCGAGACATTCGCCCCGCGCTTCGGCGGTGGTGGACCGGCAGATTCCGGGGGCGGCCTCGCGGGCAAGTCCCTGCCGCTCCTCATCGGTCTCGTCTTCGTCTCGGGCCTCGCACTCAACCTGACCCCCTGCGTCTACCCGCTCATCCCGATCACGCTCGGCTTCTTCAGCCGGCAGAGCGGCGGAAGGAAGGGCGGGACGTTCGGCCTCGCGCTCGTCTACGTCCTCGGCATGAGCGTCACGTACTCGGCACTCGGCGTCTTCGCCGCGCTCTCGGGCTCGCTCTTCGGGGCATGGCTGCAAAAGCCGGCCGTTCTCCTTTCGATCGCGGCCATCGTCGTCGCGCTCGCGCTCTCGATGTTCGGGCTCTTCGAAATCCAGGCTCCGCACTTCATCACGGACCGCACGGGCTCGAAATCGGGTGTCGTCGGCGCCCTTACGATGGGACTCTTCGTGGGGTTCGTGGCGGCGCCCTGCATCGGCCCGTTCGTCCTGTCGCTCCTGACCTACGTCGCGGCAAAGGGCTCGGCGCCGCTGGGATTCGGCCTCTTCTTCACGCTCGCGATGGGCCTCGGCCTCCCCTATCTCGTCCTCGGGACGGTATCGGGCAGCCTGAAGGCGCTCCCGCGCTCGGGCGAGTGGATGACGGCCGTGCGTCGCGTCTTCGGCTTCGCGCTCGTCGCTCTCGCGGTCTACTTCCTGCGCCCGCTCCTGCCGGCGCGGATCTACGAAATCGGTCTCGCGCTCCCGCTCCTCGCCGGAGGCGTGTGGTTCCTCTTCTTCGAGAAGAGCGGAACCGGCGTCCGTGGCTTTGCGCTCGCGAAGGGCGCCATCGCCGTCCTGCTCCTCGCCGCCGGCGGAGTCTTCGCGATGCCGCCGAAGGCCGGAGCCACGCTCGCGTTTCAGCCCTACTCCGACGCCGCCGTGGCCACTGCCCGGGCCGCGGGCAAGCCCGTGATGATCGACTTCTATGCGGACTGGTGCCTGCCCTGCAAGGAGCTCGATCACAAGACCTTCAGCGACGCGCGCGTGATCGCGGCGGCGAAGGGCTGGGTGCTTTTAAAGGCGGACCTGACGCGATAGTCGGACTCTTCTATTCTTTCTCCAGCCGATTCAGCAGGGCATCCGCCGCATTCCTCTGGGCGTCCTTCTTCGAGTTGCCTTCACCTCGCCCGCTGATTCCATCGTCCCAGGACACCTCGTAGGCAAAGCGCCGGTCGTGGGGCGGGCCGCTCTCCTCCACGAGGCGGTAGACCGGCAGCGCCTTGCCCTCGGCCTGGGCGCGCTCCTGGAGCGCGGTCTTCGGGTCCCGGCGGTGCATTTCTCCGAGATCGAGCGCCCCCACGTCGGCATCGAACAGGCGTCCCGCCGCCGTGCGCGCGGCCTCGACGCCGCCGTCGAGGAGCAACGCCGCAAACACCGCCTCGAACGCGTCCGCGAGGCGTGCGTCCCTTTCGCGGCCGCCCGCCCGCTCCTCTCCCGCAGAGAGGCGCAGAAGCGGTCCGAGGCCGATCCGCCTCGCGAGCGCGGCAAAGTGCTCCTCCGAGACGAGGAGCGAACGCGCCTTCGACAGCCTGCCCTCGCCCTCGCGAGGAAAGGCCGCGAAGAGCTTCTCGGTCACGAGGAAGTTCAGGACGCTGTCGCCGAGAAACTCGAGCGTTTCGTTGTCTTCGGCGTCTTCCGTCTCATTCGCGAACGAGGCGTGCGTGAGGGCGCGCCGGATCAGCACGGCATCCCGAAAGCGATGGCCGAGCGCGCGCTCGAGCGCGTCCATGACTTCCGGCGCGTCCGAAGGCACGTCGGCATCGTGATCCTTTCGGGCGGATGACGTCAAGACCTCGACGTCGCGGGTCAGGTCGCGCGTCCCCCTGGGACGCCGACTTCGAGACGAAGAGCCCTGAGGGACAGGTTGACGTCCCTTATGAACAACACGAGCGACCCGATGAGCGACACCAGGCATGACGCGAACAGCGCCACGACGGGCGCCGCAAACGACAGCCTGAAGAGGGCGCCGACGAAAATGACGATGATGAGGACGGCTGCAAGAAGGACACTGACCGAAGCCGCGGTGATCGCGCCGCGAACGATGCGCGCCCGGGTCTGGAGAATCTCGAGCTGCGCGAGAGCTCCGGCGCGCTCCGGAGACTGGTCCGACCGGAGCTCGCGCGAGAGCTGCCGGGTGCGGTCGATGATGCGGCCGAGCCGGTTCGTCATCGTGAGGAGCAGGAGACCCACGCCCGAAATGAGAATGACGGGGCCGATGGCGACCTGAAGGATCGGAATGAGATCGGGAAACTGCACGGTGGTTGACGCTCCTCTTCGCCGGGCGTCAGGGCTTTGCTACTTTGTCGATCGTGTCCTTTCGGCGGAGCACGAAGAGCGACAGCGTGATCGCCACGAGCAATGCCGAAAGAACCGCGAGCTCAGGCACGAGCTGTGCGGGAGGCGCTTGTCCGGCTGCCTGGCTGAACTCCGCCGTGAGGATCAGCACGCGCCTGATCGCCGCGATGAGCCCGACGAGGAGGAACGGCTCTGGCGTGACCGCATGCTGCTGAAACGACACCTGAACCGTGTAGAGGAGCTCGACGATGAGAAGGATCAGGAGAATCCGGTCGAGAAGAGGGATGACTTGCGCGGCCAGGTCTCCGGCGAAGAGACTGCTGCCGAAGCGCATGATCGTGGTCACGAGAAGGGCGACGGCGCTCCCGGCGAGAAGGACGCCGAGACCGACGTACACGAGATCCTCTACCGCCGCGAAGGCGCGGCTGATCAGGGTGCGCGTTGGTCGCGATTCTGCCGGCATGTTTCCTCCGAGCGCGTCATGTCTAGCATACGTCCCAGAGCCGGAGGCGTCCCGCCCGGATTCGCAGTTGCGCCTCAGAAGACAAGTGGTACCGGAGGAGGGACTCGAACCCTCACGGCCGTTTCGGGCCAGGGGATTTTAAGTCCCACGGTTTCGCGTTTCGAGGCGCTTCCGACCGGCAAGGTAAGGCAAGGAATCGGCGACTTCTGGCCGAAAAACGCAACGCCGTGTTGACGTGGCGTAACGTGCGGTAGAGAATCATCCGGCAAGCCTCGGGCAAGCTTCACCGCTCCGGGCAAGGGACGGGCA
>DASVJU010000363.1:0-2426 GCA_036385755.1 Thermoanaerobaculia bacterium | reverse complement strand
CGTCGCCCCGTCGACTCTCCCGAGCACCTCCGCCTCCGCCGCCGAGACGAGGATTGCTTGATAACGCAGGAGGATGTCCGGCGCGAAGACCGGCCGGGACCCAGGATCGAGGGGCGAACTGAGTTGAGAGGCCGGAGCGGGGAGGCGGCGCAAGGCCTCGAGGAGGAGGCCCCCGGTCGGCCGGTCCATTTTCGCGGGGACGGCCGGGACCTCGTCCAGAGGCGTGACGGTGAAGATTCCGGTGGTCCACTTGAACGTGTCGAAAAACAGGCGCTCGGAGAGAGCCCGAACGGCGGCCTCCGCGACGTACCCGGGCACCGCGCCCGATTCGGTGAGCGCCCGGGCCAGGCCCTGCCCGGGCTCGTTGAGCGCGTGTTCGAAGGCGGACAGGAGGAGGTTCTCTTCGGCGAGACCGAACGTCCGCAGCAGTTCGCCGACGAGCTGGGCCTCGCGGTTCGAGCTCGCGAACAGGATCTGGCCCCGGTCGAACCAGAACGTCCGCTCTTCGCCCTTGCTCGAAACGAGCAGCTTCGCCGTGGCGCGCTCGCGATAGAGACTCCGCACGATTTCGGCAAACGGGCTGCGCTCGATGGACCCGCCGGTCAGCATCTTGTTGACGCGGCTGTCGCTGCTGGGACGGTTCATTCCTCCGAAAGTGTAGCAGCGACACTGGATCTTTCGCCGCCCCGACCCTGCCGAAAGCGCGCGATCCGCGCGGCCACGGACTTCCCCGCGACCGCCGCGAGGGCCTCGTCCGTCGCGGCAAGGACCGCTTCGGCGCCGCCGAAGGCCGAAAGGAGCGTCCGAACCCGCGCGGCCCCGAGGCCGGGAATCGCGAGAAGCGGGCTCTCGAGCGCGCGCTTTCCGCGCGCGCGACGATGCGTCTTCAGGCCGAAGCGATGTGCTTCGTCGCGCGCCCTCTGGAGGAGCTTGAGGCCGGCGTTCGTCCTCGGGAGCACGATCGGGGCCGAACGTCCGGGCACGAACACCTGCTCTTCGCGCTTCGCGAGCCCGGCTGCCGGCATCCCGACGCCGATGCGGTCGAGCGCCGCGAGCGCCGCCGAGAGCTGCCCCTTGCCCCCGTCGATCAGGAGCAGGTCGGGCAGCGGCCTTCCCTCGTCCCTTGCGCGCGCGTAACGGCGCGACACCGCCTCGGCGATCGACGCGAAGTCGTCGACTCCCGGCCTGTCGATGCGAAAGAGGCGGTACTCGTCCTTCGCGGGCTCTCCATCCACGAAGACGACGCACGAAGCGTATGTCTCGGTTCCGGACGTGTGGGAGATGTCGAAGCACTCGATCCGGGAGGGACGGCGGTCGAGGTCGAGCGCCTTGGCGAGAGCGAGAGTCGCCTTCTCGCCGCGCTCCCGCACCCGTCGAAAGCGCCGGAGATGATTCTGGCGGGCGTTGTCGCGGGCGATCTGCACGCGCTCGAACGCCGCTCCGCGGCGCGGAGTCTTGATCGTGACGCGCGATCCCTTCCGCTCCGTGAGCCATCCCTCGACGGGCTCGAGCGCCTCGTCGGACACGTCCACGGGGAGGTGGACCTCTTTGGGCAGGAAGCTCGAAGCGACGGAGTCGTAATACTGGGACAGGAGCGAGACCCAGAATTCCTCCGCGGGGACGTCGCCGAGGCCTTCCCAGAAGTACTCCCGCGAGTCGAGGACGGTCCCGCTTCGCACGAAGAGCAGGGCGACGGCCGCATGGCCGCCGTCCCAGAAGTCCCCGAAGATGTCGACGTCCTCCCCCGAGACCGACTGCACGCGCTGTTTCTCGGCGAGCTCCTCGACCGTGCGAAGGCAGTCGCGGTAGGCCGCCGCCATCTCGAAGTTCTCCCCCTCGGCGGCCGCGCGCATCTTCGCCTCGAGCCGCGGCGTCAGTTCTTCGTTCCGTCCGGAAAGGAACAGGAGCACGTCCCGCACCGCGTCGTCATAAGCGCTCTTCGTCGTGAGGCCCGCGACGCAGGGCCCGAGGCAGGCGTGCATGTCGTAATACAGGCAGGGCCGCGGGAGTCTTCCGTCGATCTCGATCCGGCAGGTGCGGACCTGGAACATCCGCTGGACCATCTTCATGGCGCCCCGGCACGTGCGCGCCGGCAGGAACGGTCCGAAATAGGAGTGGCCGTCCTTCAGAACGCGGCGCGTGACGAAGGCCCGGGGCCAGCCCTCCCCGGTCGTCACCTTGATGTAGGGATACGTCTTGTCGTCGCGGAGGAGGATGTTGTAGCGCGGTCGGTGCCGCTTGATGAACGCGTTTTCGAGCGCGAGAGCCTCGCTCTCGGTCGTCGCGACGACGGTGTCGATCGTCGCGAATTCGGCGAGGAGGGCTTCCGTCTTCGGGTGCCGGGGTCCGGCGTTGAAATAGGACGCGAGCCGCTTCCTGATGGAGCGCGCCTTGCCGACGTAGAGGATCTTCCCCTTCGCGTCCCT
>DASVJU010000362.1:0-1824 GCA_036385755.1 Thermoanaerobaculia bacterium | reverse complement strand
TCGAGCGCTTGCTGGCAGGGCGACTCGAGGTTGTAGGAAACGCGGTCCACGAGGCGAACGAGGCGTTCGATTTGCCCCGGCTCGGCACCGGCGAGCGCTTTCGCGTGGAGGTAGCCGCGGTACCCGTGCGTGAACCGCAGCGTGCCGACGAGCTCGAGCATGCGTTCCATCGCGAAGACGGGGTCCCTGGGAATGCCGCTCGTGACGAAGAGGCCGTCGCACCAGCCGCGGCGAAAAGCCGTCATGAAGAGGCGAGCGAGGCCGGCCGGCTCGAGTGCGTGCCGGGGAAGGTCGCGCTCCGCGCGCATCGGGCAGTAGTCGCAAGCGAACCGGCAGGTGTTCGTGAGCAGGATGCGGAAAATCCGGCGATTCCCCACGCCCGGCACGATCAAATCGCGAATGTCGATCGAGTCGAGCATGACTTTTCTGATGGCAACCATCGCTTCACCCCACCCAGCGCAAGTTAGGCGTAAGTTTGGCGAAAGTCAAGGGCGAAGGAAAAACCGTGGAAAAGTCTCAGCCTTCGGACCGCGCGATGACGCCGCCGCCGAGAATGACATCCGGGCGGTTCGGGTCGAAAAACACGGCCGACTGTCCCGGCGCGGCTGCGCGGACGGGCTCCTCGAAATCCAGCCGCCCGCGGGCGCCTTCGTCGAGCGTGAGCCAGGCAGCCTGCTCGGGATGGCGCGAGCGGATGCGGGCGAGCACCCGAGCCGGCGGCCCCGCGCTCCGCGGGATGCGCACGCTCACGCTCTCGAGGAAGATCTTCTTCGAAAGAAGGGAGGCGGCCGGCCCCACGACGAGCGCCGCCTCTTCGGGCCGGATCGAGAGCACGTAGAGAGGGTCATTCGAAGAAATCCCCAGCCCTCGGCGCTGGCCGACCGTATAGCCGAACGTTCCCTCGTGAGTTCCGACCCTCTCTCCCCTTTCATTGGAAATCTCCCCGGGCCGCGCGCCCGCGAGTGCGGGAAGAGGAATGCCGAGCCCCGCCGCCTCGCGGCGGATGAACTCGGCGGGCGTCGAGCCGTTCGGCACGAAGCAGATTTCCTGCGAGTCGGGCTTGTCCCAGTTCGGAAGCCCGGCCTCGCGCGCGATTTCGCGCACGTCCGTCTTCATCAGCTCGCCGAGCGGAAACCGGGCGCGGGAGAGCTGCTCCTCCGTGAGGTCGTAGAGAAAATACGACTGGTCACGCGAGCGATCGCGCGCGCGAAGCAGGCGCGGCGCTCCGGTGGCCTCGTCCGCACCGATGCGCGCGTAGTGCCCGGTCGCGACGGCCTCGCACCCGAGCGCCGCCGCTCTCTGGAGAAGGCTCTTGAATTTGACCTCGGTGTTGCAGACCGTGCACGGAATCGGTGTCTTCCCCTCGAGATAGCTCTTGATGAACGGCTTTACGACCGCCTCGGTGAAGTTCTCCTCGAGGTTCAGCACGAAATGCGGGACGCCGATCATGCCGGCGGCGCGGCGGGCGACCGAGAGGTCGTCGAGCGTGCAGCAGCGGCCCTCGTTCGCCCCGGTCCCGTCGCGATCGTGATTCCAGAGGTGCATCGACAGGCCGACCACGTCCGCCCCCTCGCGGCGGAGGAGGAGGGCGGCCACGGAGGAGTCGACTCCTCCCGACATCGCGACGGCGATACGCATCGAAGGGATTCTAGTGTGCGGCCACGCGCGTCGGACCGCGCATCAGGACTTCGGCCCCCGCGCGGCGAGGGTGTCGTCCGTCTTCCGGATCTCGAGGGCGAGGACGTTAGCCCGGCGCCAGGAGCCGACCAGGTTGGGCATGGCTTCGGGCCCCACGGCACCCGCACCGTTCTGCACGAGCGCCGA
>DASVJU010000361.1:0-26976 GCA_036385755.1 Thermoanaerobaculia bacterium | reverse complement strand
GAGTCCTTGTCGAGCCGCCGCGCGACGGGCCGGTGGAAACGAGGCAGGAGAAACCAGAGCCCCAGCGCCGCGAGAGCGAGCAGCCCGGGGAAAAAGCCGGGCGCGCCCGGCGGAAAGCCCGGAAGGAGCCATCCGAGCACGGCTTTGAGCGGCGCGGAGAACCCGGAGTGGTGGAGCAGGGAAAGGAGGTCGGCGGACTGCCCGCCGAATGTCCGGAGCGAAACCTGCGCGTCGAAGTCGCGGCCGATGTCGAACAGCGGACGGTTGAGAAGAACCAGCGGGATTGCCGCCAGGGCGCCCCCCGCGAGAAGAAGAGGAAACCGGCGACGGCGCTCCGGCCCAAAGAGGGCGCACGGGACGAGCACCAGGCCCGCGGTGATGCCCCCCATGACCAAGCCGTAGAGACTTCCCATTCCCACGGCGAACCAGGTCGCGCCGAAAAGCAGCGCGTCGCGCCAGCGGCCCCGCCTCAGGACATCGAGGCCGAAGGCGATCGCGAGAGGCACGAGCCCCGCCCATAGGGTGGCGGGGACCGCGAGGCCGTTCAGCCGTCCCGGGGACCAGGCGTAGAGAAATGCTCCGAAGAGGGCGGGCCAGCCCGGGCCGGCGAGGCGGAGAAAGAGCGCGGCCGAAGACCAGAACGCGAGCATGCAGGCGAGCGCATAGGGTACGTTGTACCCGGCGGCGATCGAGCCGGTGGCGCGCGCCCACGGGTAACCGACGATGGCCTCGACGAGATAGCCGTCCGAGAGTCCCCACGAGTCGGGATAGGGCGCGAAGACGCGGTCGTCGCGGTTCCAGGGCTCGCCGCGCTCGAACCGGCTCCAGGCCCTCCCGAGAACCGACGCCGCGATCGCACCGTCGCCCAGACGGCAGTCGAGCTGCGGCTGCCCGCAGGGGACGAGCTCCAGGGGATGGCGCACGACGTCGGCGAGGAAGGGAAGAGGCGCCACGAAACCGAGCGCGAAAAGAAGCACGCGAAACGAGCGGGGGGAAAGGGAAAACGGAGTCACGGTCCGAGGGCCCCGACCAGGGCCGCCTGGAACGCCGCGGGCGTCTCGAGCGGCCCGTCGTGTCCCGCGCCCTCGAGGACGACGAGGCGCGCCTCGCGCATCTTCGAGGCCGCTTCGCGGGCGACGGGGAGCGGAAACAGCGTCTCGCGCTCCCCCCAGATCAGGGTCGTTCGTTCCGGCAGCTCGCCGAGGCGCTCGAAGAGGCCGTCGGCCTCGGTGAGCCGGGCCACCGTGGCGGCCGCGGTCCCTCCGCCGTAGTTCCGGCCGAACGCAGCGAGAACGAAGCCTGCCGAGGGTGCGGGCTTGCGGAAGAAAAGGAGGTCGAAGATGCGGCGGGCTCCCGCGCGATCTCGTGGAAGAACGCGTTCCTTCTCGGCTTGGGCGTCGGCGGGAAGAGAGAGGCCCGCCGCGTCCACGAGGACGAGGCGGCCGATCTTCCAGGGAAACTCCAGCGCGTACCAGCCGGCCGTCCAGCCGCCCAGGGAGTGGCCGACGAGGTCGAACTTCTCGAGCGCGAGAGCACGTGCGAGCGCGTCGATCGCTGCCACGCGGCCCCGAAGGCCGAAGCCGGCGGGTTCGCGCGGCGACGCGCTACGGCCGGAGCCCGGCGCGTCGGGGAGGACCACCGTGCGGCCGTGCCGGGCGAGGAAGCGTGCGGCGCCCGTCCAGTAGGTCGCGTCGGCTCCGAGCCCGTGCAGGAGGACGATGGGCCTCTCGGCCGAGAGCGGTCCGAGGATGAATGCCGAAAGGGAGGTTCCGTCGTCTGCGGCAAAGACTTCCCGCCGCGCGCCGGCGAAGGACAGGCGCGTCTCCTGAATCGAGCGGTAAATGGGCAGTGGATCCACGGCGACCGCGCCGAAGAGAAAACTAAGAGAGAAGAAGATTGCTCCCAGAACCACGCCCAGGAGCTGTTTGCGCCTGCTCATCTCACCGCACGGTACCAATTTCTCTTGGAAGGGTGAGTGAGGTCCCGGCGCGTGTGCCGCCGGACGCGTCAGTACGCGAGCAACGAGCGCAGCGCGGCGAGGATGTCCTCGCTCTGCGGAAGCGTGGCGTTCTCCAGCTCGGGAGCGTAACCGCAGAACACGTCCTTCGCCGCGACGCGCCTCACGGGAGCGTCGAGCCACGGGAAGAGCTCGTCCGCGGCGCGCGCCGCGATCTCGGCCCCGAACCCGTGCGTCTGCCAGTCTTCGTGCACGACAAGGAGGCGGTTCGTCCGCTTCACGCTCTCGGCGATCGCCTCGAAGTCATAGGGCGAAAGCGAGCGCAGGTCGATGATCTCGGCGTCCCGGCCGTCTTCCTCCGCGAGGCGGGCGGCCGCGACCGCGCTCCGGAACACCGTGGCTCCATAAGTCACGATCGTGGCGTCGGTTCCCGGCCGCACGGTTTTCGCCTTGCCGAAGGGAACCATGAATTCCGGGCCCGGGTAACGGCCCTTGTTGTGTGTCTGCCGGTACAGGTGCTTGTGCTCGAGGAAGAGCACGGGATCGTCGCAGCGGATCGCCGTGCGGAGGAGGCCGTTTGCGTCGAGAGCATTGGACGGCATGACGACGCGGAGCCCCGGGATGTGCGCGAAGGTCACCTCGCCCGACTGCGAGTGATAGGGCCCGCCGCCCGTGAGATAGCCGCCGATCGCGACCCGAATGACGACCGGCGTGCCGAAGGACCCGCCCGAGCGCCACCGCGTCGTCGCGAGCTCGTCGCGAATCTGCAGCATGGCGGGCCAGATGTAGTCGAAGAACTGGATCTCGACGACGGGCTTGAGCCCGCGCGCGGCCCACCCGATCGCGCGCCCGACGATGCCCGCCTCGGCGAGGGGCGAATTGAAGACGCGCGTGGACCCGAACTCCTTCTGGAGGCCGGCCGTCACCTTGAAGACGCCGCCCTTTCCCTTGCACTCGCCAAGCACGCCTTCGCGGCTGGCGTCGGCGACGTCCTCGCCCCACATGGCGATGCGTTGGTCGCGCGCCATCTCGTCGCGGAGCGCGGCATTGATGAGGTCGACCATCGTCGTGGGCTCGCCCGTGAACGCCGGCCGGTCCTCCGTGTCGAAGTCGTGAGACGTCGGATCGACCCGGGGGGACACGACGTGCTCGGAGACGGCGTCGGGGCCGGGCTGCGGGTGCGCGAGGGCCGCGTCCGCCGCGCCGTTCACGGCGACGGCCACCTCCTCGGCGAGCGCGAGGAGCTCCTCGGAGGTCGCGAGGTTCTCCTTCGCGAGGAACGCGGCGAACAGCACGAGCGGGTCGCGGGCGAGATCCTTCTTCCGTTCCGCCCCGGAGCGGTAGAGCTTCTCGTCGTCCGAGAGGGAGTGCGAATACGAGCGGACGACATGCGCGTGGACGAGGGACGGCCCCTTCCTTTCGCGCGCGTAGGCGAATGCGTAGCGAATCGCGTCGTACGAAACGAGGAAGTCGCAGCCGTCCGTCTCGGCGACGAAAAGGCCGGGATACGATCGCACGAGCTTCGAGATGGAGCCGCCCGGTGTGTTCACTTCGACGGGCACCGAGATCGCGTAGCCGTTGTCTTCGACGACGAAGACGACGGGGAGCTTCGAGAGGCACGCCGCGTTCAGGGCCTCCCAGAATTCGCCTTCGGAGGTGGCGCCCTCGCCGATCGTCACGACGACGATCTCGTCCGCCGCCGCGCCCTGGACCGCGCCGAGGAGGCCGGACGCGCCGGACGTCTGCTCGCGCTGGAGATACCGGCCGGCTTCGGCCGCGCCGACGCCCGGCAGGCATTCGGTCGCCGTCGGCGACGACGTCGTGAAGATGCGGAGCGCGGCGGAACCCCAGTGCGAAGGCATCTGTCGCCCGGCGGACGCCGGGTCGTCGACGGCTCCGACCGCCTGCAGGAACATGTCCCTGGGGCTCACGCCGAGGCCGAGGCAGAGCGCGCGGTCGCGGTAGTACGGGAAGAGCCAGTCCGAGCCCTTTTTCATCTGGAAGGCGATCGCCGTCTGGACCGCCTCGTGCCCGGCTCCGCTGATCTGGAAGAAGATGCGGTTCTGGCGCTTGAGCTGGATCTCCTTGTCGTCGATCCGGCGGGACGTGAGCATGTTCCGGTACGCCCGGAGCAGGTCCTCGCGCGACAGGCCTTCGTACTGGTCCGCCTGCGGCGGCGCGATTTCCGTCGCCATCGCGCGGAGATTACCGGAAAACGGCGTGCCAGTCCGAATGCGGCACGCGATTCTCGACGATCCATCCGCGAAGGAGCTCGCGATAAGTGCGCGCCCTGATGCCCTCCTGTCTGAAGAACGGCTCTAAGGAGGTGTTCAGGGCCGGGAGGCGGTAGAAGGGAACGGCCGGAAAGTAATGGTGCTCGAGATGGAGGTTCGACCAGAGGTAAATGAACTCCCAGAGCGGCGCGCGGGCCATTCGCGTGCCCCACTTCGCGGGCTCTTCCGGCACGATGTCGTAGTGCTGCCCGAGGCGGTTGAGGGCGAACGCGGGGGGAAAGACGAGAAAGACGGGAACGGCGTAGAGCCACAGGAGGCGCGCGGCGCCCCCGAAAAAGCCGATCGCCGCGGCCGCAAAAACGTGCAGGGAGATCGCCGCAAGCCGCTCGTTCCGGATCCGCCGCCGGACCGGCTCGGGGTACGTCGCGGTTTCGATGCGCGCGGCCCTGAAGTAGATCGGAAACAGCGCGGGCGTTGCATAGAGGAGCTTGAGCCAGCGCGCGTTCTTCTTCGGCGAAAGGTGCGCGCGTTTCGGGTCGTCCGTCGAGGAGCCGAGCTCGGCGTGGTGGTCGAGGTGCCAGCGCGTGAACTGCGTCGGGGAGATGCCCGACGGCAGAGCGTAGAGGAGGCCGAGGGCCCGGTAGGCGCCCGGCCGGTCGCCGTTGAAGACGGCCTTGTGGACGACCTCGTGCAGAAGAACGGTTCCGTCGAAGACGACGAACCCCAGGACGAGCGCGCACGGGACACGGATCCACAGGCTCTCGAAGTGCCAGCCGAGGGCGAGCGCGCCCGCGAAGAGCGCGAGCTGACGGACGGCGACCGCGAAATGGCGGGGCGGGCTCTTGCGATGGAGCTCCTTCAGGACCTCGTGCGGCACCGCGGCCGTGAGCCTCGTCCTGAGGTCGCCGATCGCATGGTGGTAGTAGCCCGACTTCATCGCCCCAAGGTTACGTCAACGTCCGGCGCGGGCGACGTATTCCCCGGGGCGTCTCGAGACCCTCCGACCTCCTCGGCCACGAGATAGAGCGGACGGCCCTTCACCTCGTCGTAGATCCGGCCGAGGTATTCGCCGAGGACGCCGATCATGAGGAGCTGCACGCCGCCGAGAAGCAGGATCCATCCCATGAGCGTCGTCCAGCCGCGCTCGTTGATCCCGAGCACCTTGAGCGCGACGACGACGACGATGTAGAGGAACGCGAAGAACGACACGGCAAAGCCGAGCCACGTCGCGAGCTGAAGAGGCACGTGGCTGAAGGACGTGAGGCCGTCGAGCGCGAACCGCAGCATCTTGCGGAGCGGGAACTTCGTCTCCCCCCGGGTCCGGGGCGGCCGCACGTACAGGACGCCCGTCTGCCGGAAGCCCACCCACGCCGTCATGCCGCGGATGAAGCGGTGCCGCTCGCGCAACCTGCGGAAAGCCGCGACCGCGAGCGGCCCCATGAGGCGGAAGTCGCCGACGTCGACGGGGATGTCCACGTTCGTCCAGCGTTTGAGGAGACGGTAGAAGACGTGCGCGGTCCAGAGCTTGAAAGCGCTCTCGCCCTCGCGCTTGCTGCGCTGCGCGTAGACGACTTCGTACCCTTCGTCGACTTTCTTCAGCATCTCCGAGAGAAGCTCCGGCGGGTCCTGCAGGTCCGCGTCCATCACCGCCACGATGCGGCCGCGCGCGGCGTCGACCCCCGCGGTGAGCGCCATCTGGTGGCCGAAATTGCGCGAGAACCGAAGCGCCCGGACGCGCGGGTCGAGGCGCGCGAAGCCGGCCATCTTCTCGAACGACGCGTCGCTCGAGCCGTCGTCCACGTACACGATCTCCCACGTGCGGGAGGTGGCGGTCAGGACGCGCGTAAGCCGGTCGTTCAGCTCGTCGAGGTTTTCGACCTCGTTGAAGACGGGCAGCGCGACGGAGATGTCGGGGCGGTTCACGACGTGGCCTTCGTGTCCGCCGTGTCCGCAGGGAGTTGCCCCGCCGGCGCGTCGGCGGCGGGCGCAGGCGCGGGAGGCGGAGGAGACGCCGGTGCCGGGCCCGTCCGCCGGAAGACCGTCACCCAGACGGAGCCGATCGGATTGTTGCCGTCGGCGCGGTCCCACGTCTCGCGCGTGAAGACGTAGAGGAGAAGCTGTTTGAGGTTCGGCCGGAGCGGCGAGCGCGACGTGTCGGGAATCCACCAGGCACGGAACGGCACGCGATCGCGCCTGTAGGACGGCCCGAGGATCCCGGCCTGTTTGTCGGCGTCGCCCTCGTCGCACAGGACGATCGGCGGACGCAGGTCGCCCTTGGGAGCCTGCCAGTTCACGGGCGCCTTGCGGACATACCAGCTCATCGGCCAGCCCGCCTCTCCCGAGACGATGGCGGCGGGGACTTCGCCGGCCTTGCCATACGCGAGGATCTCGTCGACGAGACCCAGCATCTCCGGACAGGTCTGGACCTGAATCGTCGATTCCGCCTTGCGGGAATTCGGCGTGAGGACGGGATAGACGAAAGAGAGGGTCACCGCGGTCAGCACGGATGCGGCCGCGACGACCGCGCCTCCGAGCTTCGCGCGCAAACCCTTCCCGGCGAGGAGCGCCCACGCGGCGCCGGCGAGCGGCAGGAACGGAAGCACCTGGTGGACGATGAGCCAGCCCGCCTTTTCGCCGAGGTACGCGTACATCGCGACGGACGAGAGCGCCCAGCCCGCGAGGAAGCGCTCGGCGAACGTGAACCGCTTCCAGCGCGTCGCGACGAGAAGGAGAGCGGGCAGAACGATCGCGAACTCGTACTGCAGGAGGCGCGGCAGGTAGAACGTCTTCGGACCGCCGACGCGCTCCATCTTGTGCTGGCCCCACCAGTACGAGATCGCGTCGAAGACGGGGTTTCCCGATTCGGGGTGGACGAGGAAGAACGTGTACAGGACCTCGGAAACGCAGAAGAAGAGGAGCAGGGCGCCCACGAGGGGCACGGTGTGCGCTTCGAGCCAGTCGATGAGGCGGCGGAGCCGGTTCCACACGTCGAGGCCGCGCCCGGGTTCGGCCCATGCGGCCGCGATCGACGGCACCATGAGCGCGAGGAGAACGTAGAAATTTTCCTTCGACGCGAAGGCGACCGAAGCCGACAACGAGGCGAAACAGAGGTCGCGCAGGCGTCCGCGCGCAAGGTACTGGTCGAACCACAGGAAGATGCCGGCCGTGCCGACGAGACTCCAGACGTCGTCCCGGCAAAAACGCGTGTAATAGAGAAGGTTCGGCGAGAACGCCGCGAGGGCGCCCGCGGCGAAGGCCGCACCGCGGCCGAACCGGCGCCTCAGGAGGAGCGCCATCAGTGTGAGCGCGATGCCGCCGAGCGCGGGCGCGAGGCGCGCCGTGTAGTCGGACGTGCCGTCCCACGTCTTCGCGGCCGGGATGCCGAGGAGGACGCCCGCGACCTTCCCGAGGGCCGAGGCGACGCCGTACGTGGCGGCCACCGCGAAGTACTGGACCGGCCCGTGGTAGACGGGGTCGTACTTGTACGTGCCGTCCTGGATCAGGTGCTGCGCGGCCCACGCGTGAATGGACTCGTCGTGGTGGAGGGCGTGCGAGCCGAGCTGCACGAGATGGAGAAGAATCGAAAGGGCGAGAAGCGCGCCCCAGGCCTTCTTCTCGAGGTCCGAAAACGGCGGCTCAGCGGTGGAGCGGGTACCGGCGTCGCTCATTTCAGAATCTCGAAGACCGCGGCGTCGCCGCTCGAAAACGCGCGCTGGAAGTTCGCGCGCATGGGAAACGCGCTCGGGCCGAAGTCGCGCTTCTCGAGGGCGCCGACGAAGACGTAGCGCACTTTGTAACGGTGGAGGAGGTCGAAGACGGCCACGGAGTCCTCGGAGGAGTAGATGGCGCGCAAGGCCTCCTTCCGTGCCGTCGTCTCGGCGATGGAACGGCCGCCGCGCCACAGGCCCTCGTGGTTCTCCCAGCCGAGGACGGTCGGAATTCCGGTCGCGGCCCCGATGCGCCCGTAATCCGTGTAGGCGTTGCCGGTCGCCTCCGCGAGGACCGCGCCCTCCACGGCGTGGGACCTCAGCCAGGAGATCGCGTCGCGATCGCCGGGCGCCTCGCGCTTCATCCAGCCCAGGCCGTCGAGCCCGTCGTGGGGGCCGGTCGATCTCGCGCGGAAGAGAATCGCGACGAGCGGGTGGGCCAGGGCGCCCACGAGGGCGAAGGCGACGGCGATGCGAACGAAGACGCGCGCGTGGCGCGTGGCCAAAGCGAGCGGCAGAAGCAGAGTGCCGCCGAGCGCGAGGAGCGGCCAGGCCCCCATGAAACACTTGAAAACGGTGTTCATGCGGCGCATCTCTACGCCGTAGGAGTCGGACACGAGGACGACGTCCGGCACGGCCGCGAGGACCGCACCCGATGCCGCGAGGAGAAGCCCGGCCCGGATCGCCCCGACGGGCGGCGCGGGAGCTCCCGGCGGCGCCTCCCTGAACAGCAGCCAGACGACGCCGGCGGCGAAACCGGTTGCGAGCGAGAAGACCGGCTTTTTCGTGAGGACGACGAGCGCGAGCGCGAGCGCGGGAAACGCGCACGCCGCGACGAGCGCCCGGTCGGCGCGCGTCTCGCTGCGGACGAGGGCAACCCCGAACGCGAGGGCCGGAATCACGGCGAGGACGCCGAAGTGAAGGAAGGCGTCCGCCGATCCCGTCCCTTCTTTCCACCAGGAGAGGCCGTTGAACGCGGGCCGCGGGGAGAGCGCGAAAGGCAGGAGAAAAAAGGCGGCGGGAAGGAGCGTCGCGAGGCTGCGGATGAAGGCGGGCCTGAGATCCCGCTCGGCGAGGTTGCCGGCTCCGAGGACGAGAAGGGACGCGGGGAGATCCCAGGGGTTCGCCGAGACGACTGCCGCGAGGAGCAGGCCGTCGAGCACGGTCCCGCCCACGCGCCCGATTCGACCCGCGAGGCCGATGAACGTCACGAGGAACGGGAAGATGACCGCGTGCGGATGCAGATCTCCGAGCCGGAACGTGAAGAAGGGCCACTCCGTGATCGCGTTCTCGACCCGCCGCGAGGACACCCACCAGATGTCGAGGTCGCGGAGCGGCTTGTCTCCGAGGACCTGTCGCGCCCCGTCGAACGTGCCGCCGAGGACGAGAAGGAGGCCGCCGAAAACCGCGATTGCCGTGCCGCCACGCCGGGCGCGGATCGCGCCGAATCCCGCGAGCGCCGCGAGAGCCGGCAGGAGGGCCGCGATCAGGTTGTAGGCGTACTCCGGAGGAACGCGGGCCGCGCGGGCGGGCAGGGCAAACAGATAGGTCCCGAAGTGGTAGTAGGGAAACCGCTCGCCGGAGAGCCACGGATCCGGGAACGGGAGGCGCGCCGTCGTCATGAGACCCGACAGGACGGCGAAGTCCATCGGCTTCTCCGTGTTGCGAATCTCGGCGAAGGTCCAGCGGAGCCACAGGAAAAGGAGGAAGACGCCGAAGAAGACGACGAGAGGAAGGAAGCGCGCACGCGCGCGCGGGAAAACCCCCGGAAGCTCGGTGCCGCCCCAGAGGAGCGCGGCCGAGAGGGAGAGAAAGGCGAGCGGCAGCGCGAGCCGGCCGATCGGGACGAAGAAGATCGACGACAGGAGCCAGCCCGGCAGGGCGGCCAGCACGAGGCCCACGGGCAGGGCAAAAGAGAGAACGGAATCCGCGCAGGCGTCGACGTCCCCTCCGTCGCCCTTGAAAAGACGGGCGAGCACGGCCGCGCCCGACGCGGCCGCCAGGAGAAGAACGAAGGCGAAAAGAAGCGCCGTCGAGACCGTCACGGGACGGATTCAAGGTAGCACAACGGCCCGCCCGCGCCGGCATACACTCTTCGGGATGAAGAGCGCGTCGCCCCGCGTCGCCGTGATCGGCGGCGGCCTCGCCGGGCTGGTCGCGGCCGACCGTCTGCTCGGGGCGGGCCTCTCCGTCACGGTTTTCGAGAAGTTTCCCGAGGCCGGCGGCCTCGTGGGCGTCGTGAACGTGGGCGGGACGCCGCTCGAAAGGTACTACCACCACCTGTTCACGAGCGACGTCGACTATGTCTCGTTCGCGAAGGAGTTCGGCCTCGAGGGGGATCTCGTCTGGCTGAAGTCGCGGATGGGCTTCCTGTCCGGCGGCAGGCTCTACGATTTCGGCACGCCGGCCTCGCTGCTCGGGTTCACCCCGCTCGGGATTCGGGGGAGGCTCGAGTTCGTGCTCTCCACGCTGAAGCTGCGGCACGACGCCGATTGGAGGAGCCTCGAGGCCGAGACCGCGATGGGCTGGATGCGCCGCAACGGGTACGGCCGTGCGCTCGACGCCGTGTGGGGGCCGCTCCTGAGGCAGAAGTACGGCCGCCGCGCGGAAGACGTGGGCCTCGTGTGGCTGTGGGGAAAGATCTCGCTCCGGACCCGCTCGCGGGACAAGACGGGCCTCGGCGAGCGGCTCGGCTACCTGAAGGGTTCGTTCGGGCGCGGCGTCGCGGCGGTTCTCGCGCGCGTGAAGGAGCGCGGGGGCGACGTCAGGACCTCGCGCCCCGTGAGGATCGTGAAGCGCGGCGGTCGCGGCGGCTTCGACGTGACCTTCGTGGGAGGCTCGGCGGGCGGCACGGAAGCGTTCGACCTCGTCCTCTCGACTGTCGCGATCCCCGAGCTCCTGAAGCTCGCGCCGGACCTTCCGGAGGAAACGCGGAAGACCTGGAGCGCGATCTCGTACTGCCACGCGCTCTGCCCGATCCTCGAGCTCGACCGCTCGCTCTCGCCGTATTACTGGCTGAACGTGGGCGACGACTCCATGCCGTTCGGGGGCGTCATCGAGCACACGAACTTCCTGTCCCCGGAGGACTACGGCGGGCGCCATGTCGTCTACATCTCGAACTACGTGCTGCCCGACGATCCGAAATGGAAGAGGCGGGACGAGGAGTTGTGGGCCGACTACCTCCCCGGACTCAAATCGATCAACCCCGCCTTCGACGAGAGCTGGATCCTCGCCAAGCAGATCGGGCGCGCGGAGTACGCGCAACCCATCATCGTGCCGCATTACTCGAGACTTCTCCCTCCGCTTCAGACGCCTGTCGAGGGCCTCTGGTCGGCGTGCATGGCGCAGACGTACCCGGAAGACCGC
Organism: Thermoanaerobaculia bacterium; assembly: GCA_036385755.1. Taxonomy (GTDB): domain Bacteria; phylum Acidobacteriota; class Thermoanaerobaculia; order UBA5066; family UBA5066; genus Fen-183. The sequence continues at coordinate 15,712 of DASVJU010000361.1, read as the reverse complement.
GGCCAGAACTACGCGATCCGCATCGGACGCGAGGCGGCGGACGCGATCGTCGCCTCGCTGCGGTGACGGCGGGCGTTCGCTAGACTCCGGACCATGCGAAACGTCGATTTCTACTACCACCGCAACGGTTGAACGAGCTGCGGCCGCACCCGTGAGGTGCTGGACAGAACGAGCGCGCGTGTCGCCACGACGCGCAAGGCGAAGGCGGAACCCCTGTCCGAGAAGGACGTTCGCACCCTCCTGAAGGAAGTCGACGAGGTCGTCATCGCGAAGGGAAAGTCCGTGCGCTCCGTGCGGGCAGAGGATGCGACGCTCGACGATCTGCGCGGCCCGACGGGCAACTTTCGCGCGCCGATGATGCGGATCGCGCGGCGCCTCCTCGTCGGCTTCCACGAGGAATCGCTTCTCAGGGAGCTCGGCGCGCGCTGAACCTCAGGAACCTTCGACGAGCGGGAGCTGCGGATCGGGGGGAATCGCCCGCGCGTACTCCTCGGGCGTGAGGAGGCCGTGGACGCCGACGCCGAGGAGGCGCACGGGGCGCGTCGCCGCGTCGGTCCGCGCGAGAAGCGCGACGGCGCGCGCGGCCAGCTCGTCCTCGTCGCGCGTCGGCCGCCGCGTGTCGCTCCGCGTCACGGTCGTGAAATCCCCGTAACGCACCTTCAGGACCACGGTGCGCGCGAAGAGGCCGCGCTTCGCGAGCCACGAGGCGTCCTTGCGCGCCATGGCCTCGATCTCGGCGCGCATCTCGTCGAGCGCGGTCAGGTCCCGGGCATAGGTGTCTTCGGTGCTGCACGACTTCGCGCGCTGGTCGGGAACGACCCGGCGGGGATCCTCACCGTGTGCGAGCCTGAGAAGGGAGTCGGCCCAGCTCCCGACGACGCGCCGGAGCGCATCGGCCGGGACGCGCCGCACGTCCACGAGCCGCACGCATCCGATCGCGAGCAGCTTTTCCGCCGTCTTCGGCCCGACGCCCCAGAGCGCGTCGACCGGCAGCTTCTCGAGAAACCGTTCGACCTTTTCGGGCGCGATGACGGTGAGGCCGTCGGGCTTTTTCCACCCGGAGGCGATCTTCGCGAGGAACTTGTTCGGCGCGACGCCCGCCGAGACGGTGAGGGAGGTCGCCTCGAGGACCTGCGCCTTCAGGCGCCGCGCGACCGACATGCCGAGAGGCTCGTTCCACGCGTTCTGGGTCACGTCGAGGTACGCCTCGTCGAGAGAGAGCGGCTCGACGAGAGGCGTCACGGCGCGGTAGAGGTCGAAAATCTGCTTCGAGACGGCGGCGTAGCGCTTGAAGTCGGGACGCACGACCGCAAGCCCCGGGCAGAGACGCACCGCGCGCGCCATCGGAATCGCCGAGCGCACGCCGAACTTCCGCGCCTCGTAGCTCGCGGCCGCGACGACGCCGCGGCCCCTCGGATCCCCGCCCACGGCAACAGGCCTCCCCCGCAGAGAGGCATCGTCGCGCTGCTCGACGGACGTGTAGAACGCGTCCATGTCGAGGTGGAGGATGCGGCGGACGTCGGGGCCCACGAGCACCGCGCCATTCTCTACGCGGCGCGGGAGAGCAGGTGCTCGAGAGCCCACGTCACGACGAGGGCGGCCGCGAGGGCCGGCAGCGTCCCGCCCATCGCCCCCGCGAGAAAGTACGCGGCCGCGCCCGCCGCCCAGCCGCACATCCCGGGGATCGCGAAGCCGCCGTGACGGCTCTGGGGTCCGGTCGTCGAATAGAGGTCCGAGACGGTCACGGGCCTCCTGAGGAGGAAGAAGTGCGCGAGAAGAACGCCGCCGACGGGGACGAGGAGACCGCCGAGGAGGAGCATGAAATCCGCGTAGCGCTCGAGCCAGCCGGAGAAGAGGGAAAGCGCCGCGCCGACGAGACCGATCGTCCAGACCGAGGCGCGGTCGCGAGCGGCGGGGACGAGGCTCTTCCAGGCGAGCGCGGACATGTAGATGTTCACGAAGTTCGTCGTGAGTGTCGCGAGCGCGAGGAGGACGGCGCCGAGCCCGCCGATCCCCGCGGCCGCGAGCATCGCGCCCGGGTTCGTCGAGCCCGCGGCGCGCGCCGCGACGAATCCGAGCGGAAGAAACCAGAAGCTCGTGAGCGCGAGCCCGAGGAAGACGGCGGCCGTGGCCTTGCCCGATGAGCGCGTGTAACGAGGGTAGTCGCCGAAGATGAGGAGCCACGAGACCTGATAGCCGATTACGACGTCGAGGCCGCGGACGGCGGTCATCGACCCGTTGCCGGGCGAGGACGTTACGGCCGCGGGAAGGCGCAGGCACGCCCACGTCAGGAAGCCGCCGACGAGAAGAAGGAGGGGGACGGCGACGCGGTCCGCGCGGCCGACCGCGCGCGGCCCGCCCGCGACGACGGCCGTCGCGAGGATCCCGAGCCCGAACGCCCAGTAGCGCTCGCTCGCCGGCCCGCCGAAGAGGCGCGCGCACGCGGAGGCCGCGATCACGTTGTTCACGGCGATCCACGCGAAGTTTGTGACATACAGAATGAGCGAGACGAGGGCGCCGCCGCGCAGGCCCAGCGCGGCCCGGCAGGCGACGACCGAGGGGACGCCGAGCCGGGGCCCGAGCGGCGTGAGCGCCGCGACGAGCGCGGTCCCGAGGACGATTCCGCCCGCGGCGAGGAGGGCCGCCTGCCGGAGGCCGAACGCGGGCGCGAGGCTCGCTCCCGTTTGGAGCGTCGTCGCGACGAGGTTCGCCCCCGCGATGATGAGGAAAAGATCGACGGGCGACTGCGTCTTCTCGGAGTCCGGGATGGGACCGAGATCGGCGGCCTGCATCAGGCGTCCGAGCCTACGCGCCCCGTCGCGCGTCCGGGGAATCATCTCCGCCGGCGTGGCGCCGGAGGAAGCCGATCACGAGCTCCTCCCCCCAATAGACGGGTGTGAGCCCGCGCGCGGCGACGAAGCCGGCGTGTCCTCCCCTGTCCGTCACGACGAACCGCACGGCGGAAGACGCCGCGTCGCGGGCGCGCCGGATCGCCTCGGGCGGCAGAAAGGGATCATCGAACGCCGAAACGCAGAGCGTCGGAACCGCGATACGCGAGAGGACCGGGAGCGAGCTGCACCGGGAGTAGTAGTCCGCGGCGCCCGCGAAGCCGTGGAGCGGCGCGTTCGCCGCGTCGTCGAACTCGCGGAACGTCCAGGCGCGTGAGGCGCGCGCGACGTCGAGCCGCGCCGCGACCTCGGGGAAGCGGCGCGCGAGCGCCGCGGTCTTGAGCGTGAGCGTCTTCACGAACGAGCGCACGTAAAGGGCGGACGGAAAGGACGCCAGGTGGCGGTCGCCGGCCGCGAGGTCGTAGGGAACGGAAAGCGTCGCGGCGGCGGAAACGATCCGCTCCTCCGGGTGCTCGCCGAGCCATTTGAGGAGAACGTTCCCGCCGAGCGAGATGCCCGCGGCGAGGATCGGCCGGCCGTGTCGCGCGACGAGCGTTCGCGCGACGAAATCGAAGTCGGCCGTCTCACCGGAATGGTAGAGGCGCGGGCGCTCGTTCGGGATCGTGCGGCGGAGATCCGCGAGGTCGCGTGCGCAAGACCGGAAGTTCAGCACCGAGGCGCGGAGCCCCGCCTTCGCGGCGAGCGCGAGCATCCCTTGCGCGTAGACGGAATGCGAGCTGCCCTCGAGCCCATGGAGGATCAGAAGCGGCGGCGCCGCGGCCGGGACGGCGACGTCCGCGTGGTCGAGGAGAAGCGTGTCGCCGTCCGGCGCCGTGAGCGCTTCGCGGCGCAGCGACACCTGCGTCCGGGAGCGAGCCAGCCGCCCCCAGACGGTCTGGAGATGCGCGCCGCGCAGCCACCAGGCGGGTGTGAAGTTCGCGTGTTCTCCGTCCATGACCGCTCGCGTCTCCTCCCCCGGCTCAGCGCGGAAGCGGGACGACGGCGAACCGCCCCTCGAGGTCCGCCACGAAGAGGCGCCTCTTCGGCAGCAGGGCGAGCCCGGAAGGCTTCTCGAACCGCTGCCCCTCCGGGAGGTCCTTGCCGCGCAGCGTCGTGACGAGGAGGCCCTCTAGGGTGTAGCCGCGAACCTCGCCCTCGAGAGGAACCGACGCCCAGAGGAGGCCTCTCTCATCCATGGCCAGATAGGGCTCGGAGAACGTCGCGCGTTTCCAGCCCGCGACGCTCCAGGCGCGCACGAATCCCCCGCTCCTGTCGAAGACGGCGACCCTTCCGTTTCCGTTGTCAGCCACGTAGACCCTGCCGTCTTTGGCGGCGACGAGGCCCTGCGGGTCGGCGAGCTTTCCGGCGCCGGCCTCCCGGCCCCATTCGGCCTCCTGGTGACCGAAGGCGTCGAAGCGCACGATCCGGCCGTTCCCCGTGTCCGCGACGAAGACGGAGCCGCCGGAATCCACCGCGATGCCGCGGGGCCCGAAGAAGCCACCGCTCCACTCGCGCTGCCAGACTCCCTTCTCGTCGAAGACCTGCACGCGGCCATTCCACGTATCGGCCACGAAGACGAGGCCTGACGGAGAGACTGCGATCCCGCACGGGTCGTTGAACTGCCCGGCCCCGCTCCCGCGCGCCCCGAGCGCGAGCCCCGTGGATCCGTCCGCGCCGAAGAGCTGGATCCTCTGGTTCCCGAAGTCGGCGACCCAGACGCGGCCGGCGCTGTCGGAGGCCGCGCCGCGAGGCTGGCGGAGGCGGCCCGGGACGTCGGCAGGCGGCATGACTTCTGCACGCCGTGTCGAAGTGGCGAGCTCCTCCACGCGGACGGGAATGGCGGCGGCGCCGGGCGAGAAGACACCTTTCACGGCGAAGAGGACGATCTCGGGGTTGCGATAGACGGGCGTCAGGAGATCCGTCCACGCCTCGAAGCGCGCGAGATTCCCGCCGGCGTACGTCCTGCGCTCGAGATTCCCGACGGCGACGAGCGCGACGTGAGTGCGCGAGAGGATCCGCTTGACGACGGCCTCTTCGGTCGAGGTGTAGGCGGTCAGGACGTCCGCCTTGCGGCGGTCGATCTCGGCTTGGGCATGGCCGCGCTGGAAGACGTGGTAGTCCCACCCGAGAACCGTGGGCAGCCCGGTGTGCATCGAAAGGCGCGTGAAGTCCTGATAGGCCGGTCCCTGCGCCTCCAGGAGGACCGGGAGGCCGCGGACGTTCGCGTTGATCCACTCGATCGCACCCCGGTCTCCGGGGGCCTGCTTCTCGAGATACGCCGTGCCGTCGAGCGTGCCCTTCGGCCACCCGCCGCGGTCGAGGCGCAGGAAGCCCGCGAACGCGGTGACGGTGGTGTACAGGGCGGCGCAGCCCGTGAGGACGATCGCGGCGCGCCAGGCGAACGACTTCGAGGCCCGGAACGTCTCCCACGCGACGGCTCCCGCCAGCGAGAAGAGCAGCCACGTCTCGAAGTGGAACTTGAAGATCGTGTTCATCCGGTCCCAGACGTAGACGAGCTCGCATCCCGTCAGGATCGCGAAGCCGAAGGCGGCGATCGCGAGGGCGGGGCGAAGGCGGTCGTCGGTCCCGCGCCGGAGCGCCGCGAAGAGGACGAGAAGGAAGGCGACGGCGGTGAAGAAGCCCGCGGAAGGCGCCTCGACGAGCCGCGGCGGATGAAGGGTGAAAGACACGACGGACAATGGGAGGGCGGCCGCCGCGAGGATCAGGAACGCGCGCGCGGCCCTCCCACGGGGCGCCGCACCCGTTTTCCACGCGTGGAACGCGAAGGGCAGGAGGAGCGCCACGAAGAGCGCCCACACATTGAAGAAATCCCAGGGCCGGGCCCACGGACCCACCTCGCGGCCCCAGTTCCGGGCCGGCGGCGCGAAGTGCGCCCAGAACGGGCGCGCGAGGAGCGCGGCGGCAAGTACGACACCCGCGGCCGGCAGGAGGACGCCGCCCGCGAGCGCCCGGATCGAGGCGGCAAAACCCGCGGGACGCGTCGCGAGCCAGAGGACGCCCGGGAGGAAGAGGAGTAGGCACGCGTAGACGGGCGTCGACCAGCCGTTCGTGATCTGGAGCGCGGCGAAGAAGAGGCCGGCGAGCCCGACGAGCGCCACCGCGTGACGTGGCCCCAAGGACGACTGTCGATCGCGTGTGACGAAAAGGAGGAGGACCGCGACGAAGGCCGCCGTGAAGGGCAACGCGAGGACGTGCGCGTGGAGGTCCGCGAAGAGGAAGCTCCAGAAGAAATACTCGCTGATTCCGTTCGGGGCGATGACCCGCGAGGTCGCCCAGAAGTAGTGCCAGTCGAGGGGCCGGCCGGCCTGGTGGAAGTGGAAATCGAAGGCGGTCCAGGGGCCGGAGGGCGCCGCGAGGAAAAGCGCGAGGAACACCGCGACAGCGCCGGTGCGCAGGCGTCCACCGAGCGCGGCGCCGGCCGCGAGGATCGCGGCTGAGGCGAGCGCGGCTGTCATCGCGATCGCGAGGTTGAAAAGGAGGCCGGGGTGGATGCCGAGGAGCTTCCCGGCGGCCGCGGCGAGGAAGTGTCCGAAGTAAGTATAGGAAAGGGTCGTCCCGGCGAGCCACGGCTCGGGCGGCGGCAGCTCTGTGGACCTCAAGAGAGTGTTCAGGAAAGAGAAGTCCATCGTCTTCTCGCCCGAATAGATCTCGGGGTTGGCGGCGCGGACGGCGAGAAAGAAGAGGAACGTTCCCCAGTAGACGAGAGCGGTCTTCCAGCGCTCGGGCGCGGGCGTCGCGGCTGCTGCGCGGCGCGCGCACAGGAAGCCGGCGGCGAGGAGCGCGGCCGTCGTGACGACGAGGAGGCCCCGCGTGAACGGCGCCCAATGCCACGAGACGAAGAGCCACGGCACGAACGCGAAGAGGAGGAGGCCGGTGACCCGCCCGAGCGCGTCGCGGCCCGGCCGTGCGGGGAGAAGGACGGAGAGGATTCCCGCGCCCGCCCGCCCCACGATTTCAAGCCACGCGGCGAAGAGGAGCAGGGCGAGAAGGGACGATCGCAGGGTCGGGACGCCGGGACCCGGCTCGGCGGGCTCGCCTCCTGAGGCCGCCGCGTTCGCCGCGGTCGCGGGGCGCGCGAGAAGGAGATCGTTCCGCGTCAGGTTCTTCGAAGGCGTCGCCGACAGGAGCGCTTTCTCGAGCGTCTCGGCGGAAAAGCGCCTCGTGTTCTCGAAGAACAGGACCTTCGGATGGTCGTAGACGGTGAACGACTCGTCGGCGAGCTCGTCGGGCACCTGAAGACCGAGAAGAGACGGGCGCGAGGCAACCTCGCGGACGAGCGTGTAGCCGAGATCGCCGGCGAAGAGGAGGCGGAACGCGCGGTTCGTGAGCGGGAACTTCTCCGGGGCGCGCGTGACGGCGCCATAGAGGCGCTTCGTCTGGAGGACCACCCAGTCCGTGCCGGCGAGCTCCCGGGCGAGCTTCGCCATCTTCTCGGGCGAGTCGTTCTCGTAGAAGGGAAACTGGACGACCTTGTAGCGCTCGGCGGGCCGCCCGGGGAACGCGAACGGAAAGCCCTCGTCCCAGTCCTCTTCCAGAACCCGCGCACCGTCGGGCACGCGATCGTGGAACCACTCGGACGCCGTCACGAAGCTGTGGGGCCGCGTGTAGATCCCGGCGAACGCGAGAACCCAGACGGCGGTGCCGCCCACCACCGTTGCGCGAAGGACGCGCCCCGCCCGCCCCCGCTCGGCCTTCTCCGTCAGCCACGCCGCTGCCCACAGGGCGAGAAGAGGGTAGACGGGAAGAAGGTACCGCGGGAACTTCACCTCGAACGTGCAAGTCAGGAGGACGTACGGAACGAAGAACGAGGCGAAGACCCATTCGACGTCGGAGAGCTTTCGGACTGCGGCGAGGCGGCGGGCCGTCGCCCACAGGGCCGCGACGCCGAGGAGCGGACCGAGGCCCCAGAGCACGATCTCCCGGGCCTCGTACAGGAAGTTCGGGACGCCGACGTACTGGTTCGTATACGGCACCGTTCCCGCGTGCCTCACCATCGCGCCCTGTTCCGACAGGGACCGCCAGAACTCGTGAAAATCCAGGAACGCGTAAGGTTCGCCGAGGAAGAACGCGGCGAGGGCGGCGCCGCCGCCGGCCGCGAGGAGGAGCGTCGCGCGTCGCCATGCGCGTTCCGGCCTGCAGGCGAAGAAAACCGCGACCGCGAGGGGCAGGACGAGGGGAGCCGCGCTCGCTTTCGTCGCGACTGCGAAGCCCGTGAGCGCGCCGGCGAGCAGGGCATCGCCGAGGCGCCCCCGCCGCGCGAGACGACCCGAGGCGGCGAGCGCGAGGAGCACGAACAGCGTGAGGGTCACGTCCGTGGAGGCGAAATGCGAGGTCTGGACGTGGAGGACGGCGAGGGCGAGGAGGAGCCCCGCGAGGAGGCCCGTCTTCTGCCCGTAGAGGCGGCGGCCCACTTCGGCGACGAGCGCGACGGTCAGAGCGCCCGCGAGGGCCGAAAGGAAGCGGCCGACGTGGACGACGCCGTCGTAGGAAAGGAACCAGTCGCGCCCCGAAAGCGCCGCGAGGAGAGAGGAGAGGCCACGGGTCAGGTAGAAGGGAAGGGAGCCATAGGCGAAAAAGTGCGGGTTGAGCTGGAGGGGCCTCCACGAGAGCTTGAGAATCGCATCGCCGATCGCGCGTTCGTCCGGATGGAAGAAATGATTCTGGTCGAAATCGAGGCCGATCACACGCAGGACGAGAGCGGAGGCGAAGAGGCCGAGGAGCCCCGCGGAGAAGGTTCGGACGCGAGGTCGCATGGGCAGGCCGGTGGAAGGAGGTTACCATTCCCGGGATGAGCCTCGGGCGCCGCGGGCGCATCCTCCTCGCGGTTTTCGCGCTGGCCCTGGGCCTCCTCCTTGCGCTCTCCTCTGACACGCTGTCGTTCACGGTGAGGACGGAGGGGTCGCGCGTCGTGATCGACACGGGCGCGCACCGGTTCGAAGGCGACCTGTCGGAGGCCGACGTCGTCGACGTGCGCTACTACCCGCAGACGCGCTTCTCGACCGGCCAGTTCCTCTTTCCCGACCGCGGGTTCGTCCGGAACGGAATCGCGATCCTCGGGCAGCTCGGGCGCCGTCCGAAGCTCGAGCCGCCGGCCTTCCTGCAGAAGGCCGGGACCGAGGTTCGGTACGTCCTTTTCAATCCGTTCCGGGGAGCCTTCACGGTCCACCGTGGCCAGCCCGAACTGCGCCTCGACGTGAACGTTCCCGACGACGCGCTGGAGAGCTGGCAGGGGGGGCGGAAGACCCAGCAGGTCACCCTCCACCCGCCGTGGCTGAAGCTCACGGTCGCGCCGCTCGCGGCCGCGGCCTTTCTCGCCGGCTTCTTCGTCGCGCTCGCGCTCCTCGCGGGCGGCGGAAGAAGCGCGTCCGGCGGAACGGGCGCGAACGGAGCCCCGGCTCCCGCGCGCCGAACGGGTCTCGTCGTCCCGCTTCTCGTGTTCGCCTTCGGGGCCGCCCTCTCCGCGGGGATCTTCCAGGGAGTGTTCCACGCGATGCCGGGCTTCGGCGACGAGATGAACTACCTGATGGAGGGCCGCATCCTGGCCTCCTTGCACCTCTCCGTGCCCGAGCCCCCGCACCCGGAGTTCTTCGGTGTGGGCTGGATGGACATGTTCGGCGCCGATCACCGCGTCTGGGGCTTCCATCCGCCCGGAAACAGCGCGCTTCTCGCGCTCGGGTGGCTCGTCGGGACGCCGTGGATCACGGTTCCGCTCGTCTTTGGCGCCATTCTCGCCGTGCAATATCTCCTCGCGAAGGACGTTCTCGGATCGAGCGGCTGGGCGCTCGTGAACGTGCTCGTCGTCGCGACGTCGCATTACGTGCTCTCGCTCTCGAGCTCGTACATGGCGCACGCGCCGAGCTTTCTTTTTCTCTCTCTCTACGTTCTGCTTCTCCTGCGCTTCGTGAGGACGGGGAAGGGCCGCCTCCTCGTCTTTGCGGCGGCGGCGGCGGGGTTCGCCTTCTGCATCCGGCCGATGAGCGCGGTGCTCGCCTCGCTCGTTCCCATTCCGGCGCTCCTCGTTGCGGCGCGCGGCAAGGCGACGCGCCGCGTCTGGATTGCGGCCTTCGCCACGGGGCTCGGCATCTCCCTTCTCGTCTTTCTCTACACCCTGGGAATCACGGGCCGCTTCACGCTCCCGTACGCGATCAAGGGTCCCGAAGTAGGTCAGACGGTGTGGGTGCGCCTCACGAAGAGCTGGGACACGCATTTCACGAATTTCTTCCGGAACACGAACGAGTTCCAGCACCGCGTCCACAGCTTCGGGATTCTCGGGAACATGGTGTTCTTCTTCCTGCCCCTCGTCGCGTGGCCGTGGAAGCGCTTGAGCCGCGCGCTCGCCCTCGCGTTCGCCACGTTCTTCGTGTTCGTCGTCGCGCACAGCGTGCTCCACTGGTACGGCTGGAAGTGGGAGCCGCGGATGCTCTTCGACGTGTCGTTCCTGTTCTTCCTCGGGACGACGGCCGGGCTCCAGGCCTTCGTGGAGCTGCTGCCTCCCGGGCGGTGGGTGCGCCGCCTCGCTCTCGTCGCGGCGGCTCTCGCGCTCGCATTCGTCGTGGGGCGCGACCTCCCGTGGCGCCTGAAGGAGGAGTACCACGACTACAACCTGGCGCCCACGGGTGTAAGGGACGCAATTGCGAAGCGCGGTCTCCACGGGGCCGTGATCTTCTTCGGCTCCGAGAAGGCCTACTCCTGCTACACGCCCGCAAACACCCCCCGCTTCGACGGCGACATCGTGTACGCGAAATCGCAGGGAGAGCTTCTCGACTATCTCCTCCTTGCGCGCTTTCCGACCCGGCGGGCCTTCTACACGCCCGACGGCAACACGCTCGTCGTGAAGCCGAACTTCTACCGGAAGGACGTCGACACGCTCCGGCATGACCTCGAGGCGCTGGACGGAGCACGGGCGACGGTCGTCATGCCCTGGCTTTCCGTCGCCCCTTCTCCCGTGAACGACCGCCTGCCCGCGAACGTGGAAGACCCGGGGCGCTTCCTCGCGCGCCTCGCGCGCGGAGGCACGGCGACCCACGAGCCCACTCTCGTGGCGTTTCTGGAGGGGTCGACCGAGCTCGCACGGCTCGCGGACCTGTCGTTCGAGACCTCCACGCCTTCCGGCCTCTCCGCATACGAGGGACCTGTCGTGTTCCGCCGGATCGGGGGGCGGCGGCCCGGAGCCGCGAATCGCTTCCCCGGAATCTGGTCGACGTGCCGCGAGGGCACGAGATGGGAGGGAGCGGTCCTCTCGGAGCAGCTCGTCTCGACGCTCGACATCGGCGTGTGTCCCGGAGAAGACCGGTCTCTCACGTTCGAGACGGAATTCGAGCTCAAGGCTCCCCGCCGCTGCCTCTTCACGACGGAGTCGGACGACGGCTCTGGCGTGTTCGTGGACGGGAAGCTCGTGGTCGACAACAGCCTCGAGGGCACGCACGGCCCGGAGTCGCGCGCGGGGGCGGTCGAGCTCACGCCCGGAGTCCACCGGCTTCTCGTGAAGTACTTCAACGGGCCGGGAGGAGGCCGCCTCACGGCAACGCTCGACGACGCTGCGGGGAGGCCCGTCCCCATCACGGTCGCCGGCTTCCTCGACGAGTTCTACTTCTTCGTGACGCGGTTCGGTGCGCCCGCGGGAGGAACCCGTGGAAAGTGAAGGCCGTTCCGGCAGGCTTTCCTCCGGCGCGCTCTCTCCCAATCGGGTCCTCCTCGTCTCGCTCGTCGTGCCGCTCCTCTTCCTCGCGATCGCGCTCGCGACGCTGAAGGACTACGGCGAGACCTGGGACGAGCAGTTCGACCAGAACATCGGTCGCTACTACTACAACGACTGGAAGAACGAGGGCGCGAAGGGCCTCGAGAGGTTCATTCCGCTGCAGAGGAACTACGGTCCCTTCTACGACGTCGTGATCGTGGCGACCCGCGACCTCGTCGTGAACAAGCTGAAGCTCATGACGGACGAGGTCGCCGCGCACCATCTCGCGGTCGTCTTCGTGAGCGCGTTCGCGCTCTGGCTCGTGTTCCGCGTCGGCTTCGCGTTCTGGGGCCTTTTCCCCGCGCTCCTCGCCCAGGTCCTGCTCGTCCTCATGCCGCAGTTCCTCGGACACGCGCACAACAACCTGAAAGACACGCCGCTGATGGCGTTCTTCATGCTGTCGCTCCTCCTCATGAGGCGGGCCGCCCGCGACGGGCGCCTCCGCTGGTGGGCCGTCGCGGGTATCGCCACGGGTCTCACGTACGCGATCAAGATCCACGCGGTCTTCGTGCCGATCGTCGTCGTGCTCTGGCAGGCCCGGGAGATCCGCGGGGACGTCCGGCGATGGCTGCGGCTCGGGCGCGGCCTCGCCGTGTCGGGCGTGACCGCGTTCGCCACGATCCTCGCCGCGTGGCCGTACTACCGCACCCACCCGATCGAGCGTTTTCTCGAGACCTACCGGACGTTCAAGGACCACCAGTACAACGAGCTCGTCTTCTACCTCGGCCGGCATGTCTTCGCCCACGAGGTGCCCTGGCACTTCCCGTTCGTGATGCTCGGCGTGAATACGCCGCTCGTCCTCGTCGGCCTCTTCCTCCTCGGGCTCGTCCTCCTCGCCGTGCGCTTCCGGCGCCGAGGTGAAGAATCGTCGGGCCTCGTCTTTGCCGCGTTGTGGTTCTTCGTGCCCGTTCTCGCGCAGATTCTCAGCCGCGCCGCGATGCTCGACGGCGTCCGCCACTACGTCCTGGTGTTCCCGGCCATCGCGCTCCTCGGCGGATACGCCGGGGTCGAGGCGGCCCGCCTCCTCCTCGCCTCGGGGCCGAACGGCCGCCGGTTCGCGGCGGCCTGGGCTTCGCTTCTCGCGCTCGCGCTCGCGCTTCTCGTCCGGACGCTCGTCACGCTGCATCCTTACGAGGTCGTGTTTTTCAACCGGCTCGCGGGAGGGACGAAGGGCGCGCGCGAGAACTTCGAGCTCGACTACTGGGGCGTCTCCTTCAAACAGGCGGCCGCGTGGATGAACGCGAATCTTCCGGACGGGACGCGCGTGCTTCTCACGATGCAGGCGCAGCATTTTCTCCATGTCGATTCGGGCCGGCTGCACTTCGTGCCCGACCTGAAACGCCGCCCGAACGTGAAGGTCAACCTCATCCGCGGCATCCTCAAGAGCAACGATCCCGACGGCGGCGATTACCTGCACCCCTCGAAAAAGCCGATCTACGCCGTGACGGCGGGCGGCGCGAACCTGCTCGAGATCTTCGACTACCCCCAGAACGCGGACCTGCCCGACGGCTCCGCGCTCGAGCCGGCGCGGGCGGCGGCGCCCGGGCGCCTGTTGCCGGGGCTCCTGGGACAGGTTTACGCGGACGCCGACTTCGCGAAGAGGGAGGGCGGCCCGTTCGACTTCTCGCCCGCGGCGTTCGACTGTGCGAACAACCCGTACAACGGGCGGGCGGCGTCGATTCGCGCGACGGGCTTTCTCGTCGTAGAGAAGGACGGCGTGTACGCGATCCAGATCCAGTCGGACGACGATGCCGTGCTGTATCTCAACGGCCGCGCGGCGCTGCCGAACGACTCGGGGCACACGACGCTCCGGCGTTTCCGGCTGAAGGCGGGCCTCTATGACGCACGGCTGGACTACCGGAACGACGTCGGCGGCGCCTGCCTGGCCGTGACGTGGGGAGACGGTGCGGACGAACGGCCGGCCCTGCGCACGCTCGCGGCGCCCGCGATCGCGCACGAGCCCTAGGAGGCCGGACCGTCAGGGCGGCGGCGCGTTGCGAGGAATGTCGCGATGCACGTCGCGCACGACGAAGAGCGGGCGCCTCTTCACCTCGTCGTAGACGCGGCCGAGATACTCCCCGAGAATTCCCACGCTCACGAGCTGAACGCCGCCGAGGAAGAGGATCGCGACGATCGTCGACGTGTAGCCGTCCACGACGGGAATGCCGAAGAGGCCCCGGCCGAGGAGACGGCACACCGTGAGGACGACGCCGTACACGAGCGCCAGAAACGCCGTCAGAAGCCCGGCGAAGAGGCTCAGGCGAAGCGGCTTGTAGCTGAAGCTGAAGATCGCGTCGAGCGCGTAGCGGACGAGGCGCAGGAGGCTCTGCTTGGGCGCACCCGCCGCCCGGGCCTGCCGGTCGTAGAGCACGACACGCGTCCGGAAACCGACCCACGCGGTGAGGCCGGGCAAGTAGCGGTTCGTCTCCGAGAGCGCGTTCACGGCGGCGACCGCGCGCCGGTCGAGGAGGCCGAAGATGCCGGCGTTGAGCGGAATCGGGTAATCCGACACGGCTCCGAGCAGGCGATAGAAGAGCGGGAAGAAAAGGCGCCTCGCGCCCCCGTCCCTCCGGCTCCGCCGCTCGGCGATGACGACCTCCGCGCCGTTCCTCCAGGCCGAGACGAGCTCGGGGATCACGGCGGGCGGGTCCTGCAGGTCGCCGTCGATCAGGACGACCGCGTCGCCCTCGGCGACGGACAGCCCCGCACTGAGAGCCGCCTGGTGGCCCCAGTTCCGCGAGAGGTCGACGACGGTGACGTTGGGGTCGCCCTTCCGGAGCCCGAGGAGGAGCGAGAGCGTCGCGTCCCGGCTGCCGTCGTTCACGTAGACGATTTCGGCCGGCTCGCCGAGCGCGGCGAGGGCTCGCGTGAGCTCCTCGTGGAGCCGCGGGACGAGGACCTCCTCGTCATAGACCGGCACGACCACCGAGATCATGAGGACGCCCCTTACACGTGACCGCGACTTTCGCCGTTCAGTCTAGCAGCGGGACCGCGCCTTCTTCGGCACCGCGGCACCAGATCCCGAGGACGGACTTGCCCGCGCGCCGCAGGAGAAGCCGGTCGAGGACCCGTGAGACGGGAACGACGCGCCGGTCCCAGAGGAGAATTTGCGCGGCGGTCGGATGCGCGCTCTTCAGGAAGAGGCGGTTTCCGAGGGAGAGAAAGAAACCCGCGGAGTCGAGATAGTCGAGCCGCTCCGGAACGAGAGAAGGGGGCGCGACGGCGGCGAGCGACTTTCGCGTGTAGCGCCGGTGATGTCCGATGGCAGCGTCGAAGGGCGTGAAGAGCCACGCATGCGCGGGAGACAGCACGGCGAGGCGGCCCCCCGCCCTCAGATGACGCGCCGCGGCGGCGAGCTCGGCACGGTCGTCCGCGATGTGCTCGAGGACGTCGATGTAGAGGATCGCGTCGTAGAGGTCTTCCCGAGGCAGGGAGGAAACGTCGCCGGTCGCCGCGCGGCAGCAGCGGGGAAGCGCACCGGAGGCGAGCGCCGCGCCGATCTTCCGAGCCAGATCGGGGTCCGGCTCGAGGCAGGTCCAGCGCCGGGCGGATCCGTCGCAGAGCGCGCGCGTCGTGGCGCCGAGGCCGGCGCCCACCTCGAGGACGTCGCCCGAGAGGAAAGGCG
Source organism: Thermoanaerobaculia bacterium (assembly GCA_036385755.1). Classification (GTDB taxonomy): domain Bacteria; phylum Acidobacteriota; class Thermoanaerobaculia; order UBA5066; family UBA5066; genus Fen-183. The sequence continues at coordinate 441 of DASVJU010000361.1, read as the reverse complement.
CGAGAAACGAGCCGTAGTAGCGCTTCCAGTTCTCCGCGAGGGCGAAGACGTCCAGCTCCGTGCCGACGTACGCGAAACTCATGCTTCTCCGAGTGGGTCCGTTCCGTCATGTTGGCACAGAGGGATGGGTGGGGCTGAGCTACCCTAGTTGCGTGGAGGCCGCACGACGTCAGAGGCTCGTTCGTCTTTCCCTTTACGCCCTCGGGGTTCTCGGCCTGCCGATCGTCTTCTTTCTGATCAGCCTCCACAACGTCTACGACTACGGAGAGACGAGCGACGAGGCCTACGACCAGGCGATCGGACGCTTCTACACCGAGGACTATCCGAAGACGGGTTTCAAGGAGCTCGACGTCCGCCTCGACGACCTCCAGCGGAACTACGGCGCGTTCTGGGACATCGTGGACGTCTGGAGCGGTGACGTCCTGATGAACCGGACGGGCT
>DASVJU010000360.1:0-8123 GCA_036385755.1 Thermoanaerobaculia bacterium | reverse complement strand
GCCAGAACTGGGACATCTCGAAGTCGCGCGAGACGGACACGCTCGCCGACTCGGCCTCCCCCGGGCGCATCGCGCGAGCGGCCGTCGAGCACGGCTGCCGGAGCGTCGCCTTCACGTACAACGACCCCGTCGTCTTCATGGAGTACGCGATCGACGTCGCCGCGGCTTGCCGCGCGGCCGGCGTGAAGACGGTCGCCGTCACGGCGGGCTACGTCTCGCCGAAGCCCCGCGAGGAGCTGTTCGCCGCGATGGACGCCGCGAACGTGGACCTCAAGGCGTTCACCGAGGATTTTTACCAGAAGCAGTGCGGCGCGCACCTCGCGCCCGTCCTCGAGACGCTCGAGTACCTCGTGAAGGAAACGCAGGTCTGGGTCGAGATCACGACGCTCCTGATCCCGGGAATGAACGACTCCGACGCCGAGATCGACGCGATGACGCGTTGGGTCGCCGATCGTCTCGGACCCGACGTGCCGCACCACTTCACTGCGTTCCACCCCGACTGGAAGATGCTCGACGTCTCCGGCACGCCGGCCGCCACCCTCCGGCGGGCCCGCGGGATCGCGCGGAAGAACGGACTGCGGTACGTTTACACCGGAAACGTCCACGACCCCGAGGGCCAGAGCACGCTCTGCCACGGCTGCGGCACGATGCTCATCGAGAGGGACGGGTACGAAATCGGCCGCTGGCAGATCGGCTCCGGCGGGCACTGCCTGACGTGCGGAGTCCGATGCCCGGGAACGTTCGAAGAATCCCCCGGCACATGGGGCGCGCGGCGCCTGCCCGTGCACCTGGCGGCGTCATGAGAGGCCCTGGCGTCCGTCGGCCCGCCGTCGCAGGGACGTTCTATCCGGCGGAAGCGTCCGCGCTGGCGCGGCACGTGGACGGCCTCCTCGACGCTGCCGAGGTTTCCGCTGCCGGGCCCCTCCCTGTCGCGATCGTCGTCCCGCACGCCGGCACGATCTACTCGGGCCCCGTCGCCGCGACCGCTTACGCCCGCCTGCGCCGCCACGCGGCCTCGATCGCGCGCGTCGTCGCGTTCGGTCCCGTGCATCGCGTTCCGGTGCGCGGCGCGGCCGTTCCCGCCGCCGATGCGTGGGCGACGCCGCTCGGCGAGGTCCCGATCGACCCGGTCCTGCGCGCGCGCGCCGTCGCCCGCGGAGCCGTCGTCGACGACCGGCCCCACGCTCCGGAGCATGCGCTGGAGGTCCAGCTCCCCTTCCTGCAGCGCGTTCTAAGCGAAGGGTTCACGTTCCTTCCGGTCGCGGTCTCGGAGCTGTCCGCGCGGGCCGCGGCCGACCTCGTCGACGAGTTTCTCGGCGAGCCGGGCACGCTCGTCCTCGTGAGCACGGACCTGAGCCACTACCACGACCTCGTCACGGCGCGCCGCCTCGACAGGCGGACGGCGGACGCGATCCTCGCGCGTGAACCCGACGCGCTCTCGGGCGAGGACGCCTGCGGCTTCTATCCGCTCAGAGGCCTCATCGAGCTCGCCCGGCGAAGGGACCTCTCTCTGGAACTCCTCGACCTCAGGACCTCGGGCGACACCGCCGGAGACCCGGAAAGCGTCGTCGGCTACGGCGCTTTCGCGGTCATTGGGAAGAAGACGGAGGACCGGAAAGGGATTTCCTAGAACGTAGGTAGGGAGAGGAAGCGCTCCCGCCTGGCCTGAGAGCTGATCTCGCTAACCCATTCTAAAAAAGCCTCTTATCTCTCTCTTCCTCTTCCTTGACTAAATCAGTCCTATTTCATATCGTACTGATTCGGTTCGGTATCACGGGCCGGGGGAGAGCAGAGATGTTCCGGATGACGAAGATGACCGACTACGGGATCGTGCTGCTGACGCACTTTGCGGCGCACGACGACGAGGTGGCGCATACGGCGCGCGAGCTGGCGCTCGAGACGCGGCTCCCCCTCCCCACCGTGGGCAAGCTCCTGAAGCAGCTATCCCGCGGCGGGCTTCTCGCGTCGCAGCGCGGCACGAAGGGCGGCTACGTCCTTTCGCGGCCGGCGCGGGAGATCACGCTCTCCGCGATCATCGCGACGCTCGAGGGCCCGGTCGCCATCACCGAATGCAATACGGGAGAAAGCCACAGCCGGTGCGAGCACGAGACCTTCTGCTCGGTGCGCCCCAACTGGCAGATCATCAACGACACGATCCGGGGCGCCCTCGAGGGACTCACCCTCGCGGAAATGACGCATCCACTCACGCGGTCGGCCCGACCCGCGGATTTTTCTTCCGCCCTTCCGGTACGAGCCCCCGAACGAAGGAGCGCGCTGTGAGTGACGCCGTCCTCGATACCATCACGCAGCAGGAATACCAGCACGGCTTCGTCACGGACATCGACACCGAGAGCATCCCGGCCGGTCTCTCCGAAGACGTCGTGCGCCTCATCTCCGGAAAGAAAGGCGAGCCCGCGTGGCTGCTCGAATGGAGGCTCAAAGCCTACCGGCACTGGCTCACGATGACCGAGCCGAAATGGGCGCGCGTGACCTACCCCGCCATCGACTACCAGAAGATCGTGTATTACGCCGCCCCAAAGTCCGCGAAGGACGGCGCCCCGAAGAGCCTCGCGGACGTCGACCCCGAGCTCATCGCCATGTACGAAAAGCTCGGCGTGCCCCTGAAGGAGCGCGAGATCCTCGCGGGCGTCGCGGTCGACGCCGTCATCGACAGCGTGTCGGTGGCGACGACGTTCAAGGACAAGCTCGCGTCCCTCGGCATCATCTTCTGCTCCTTCTCGGAGGCCGTGCGGGAGCATCCCGACCTCGTCAAGAAGTACCTCGGCAGCGTCGTGCCGTCGAGCGACAACTTCTTCGCGGCGCTGAACTCGGCGGTCTTTTCGGACGGCTCGTTCTGCTTCATCCCGAAGGGCGTCCGCTGCCCGATGGAGCTATCCACGTACTTCCGCATCAACCAGGCCGACACGGGCCAGTTCGAGAGGACGCTCATCGTGGCCGAAGAGCGCGCCGTCGTGTCCTACCTCGAAGGCTGCACCGCGCCGAAGCGCGACACGAACCAGCTCCACGCGGCGGTCGTCGAGCTCGTCGCGCTCGACGACGCCCGGATCAAGTACTCGACCGTCCAGAACTGGTATCCCGGCGACAAGGACGGCAGGGGCGGCATCTACAACTTCGTGACGAAGCGCGGGAAGTGCGCCGGAAAGAACGCGCGCATCTCCTGGACGCAGGTCGAGACCGGCTCGGCGATCACGTGGAAGTACCCGAGCTGCATCCTCCTCGGGGACGGCTCGGTCGGCGAGTTCTATTCCGTGGCCCTCGCGAACAACTACCAGCAGGCGGACACGGGCACGAAGATGATCCACATCGGGAAGAACACGCGCTCGACGATCGTGTCCAAGGGCATTTCCGCGGGGCACGGACAGAACACGTACCGCGGCGCGGTCACGATCATGAAGAGCGCCGAGGGCGCGCGGAACTATTCGCAGTGCGACTCGCTCCTCATCGGCGACCAGTGCGGCGCCCACACGTTCCCCTACATCGAGGTCAAGAACAGCTCGGCCACGCTCGAGCACGAGGCGTCCACGTCGAAGATCGGCGAGGACCAGCTCTTCTACTGCCGCCAGCGCGGCCTCTCGGCGGAGGACGCCGTTTCGCTCATCGTCAACGGATTCGCCAAGCGCGTCCTCAAGGAGCTCCCCATGGAGTTCGCGGTCGAAGCACAGAAGCTGCTGGGCGTGTCCCTCGAAGGATCAGTCGGATGAATCTTCTCGAAGTCACGAAACTTCACGCCGCCATCGAGGAAGACGGGACCGAAATCCTCAAGGGCATCGACCTCGTCATCCGCCCGGGCGAAGTCCACGCGATCATGGGGCCGAACGGCTCGGGCAAGAGCACTCTCGCCCACGTCCTGTCGGGGCGGCCAGGCTATACGGTGACGCAGGGTGGCGCGCTCTTCCTGGGCAAGGATCTCCTCGCCATGCCGGCGGAGATTCGCGCGCGCGAAGGCGTCTTCCTCGCGTTCCAGTATCCGGTGGAGATCCCCGGCGTCTCGAACACGTACTTCCTCCGCACCGCGGTGAACACCGTGCGGAAGCACCGCGGCCAGCCGGAGCTCGACGCGATCGACTTTCTCGCGCTCCTCGACGAAAAGGCCAAGCTCGTGGAGATGGAGGAATCCCTCCTCAACCGCTCGGTCAACGAGGGCTTCTCGGGCGGCGAGAAGAAACGCAACGAGGTCCTCCAGATGGCGATCCTCGACCCGAAGCTCGCGATCCTCGACGAGACCGACTCCGGCCTCGACATCGACGCGCTCAGGATCGCGGCCGCGGGCGTGAACGCTCTCCGCGACGGCGCGCGCGGAATGCTCGTGATCACGCACTACCAGCGGCTCCTCGACTACATCATCCCGGATTTTGTGCACGTTCTCTCCGACGGGAAGATCGTCAAATCCGGCGACAAGAATCTCGCGAAGGAGCTGGAGGCGAAGGGCTACTCCTGGATCGAGAAGGAAGCCGGACAAGCGGTGTCTGCCGCAGGAGCCGGCGCGCGATGACGCGGCCGGCGCGCGCCGCCGTGCTTCACGAAGGGGTCGCCGCGCTCGTCGCGCGCGCGACGGAGCTCGCGGAGCGGAGGCCGAGCCCGCCCTGGCTGCAGAGACTGCGGACGGCCGGCGTGTCGGCGTTCGAGAAGCTCGGATTCCCCTCGACGAACGACGAGGACTGGCGGTTCACGAACCTGGCGCCCCTGGCGCGGACCGCATTCGCGCTTTCCCCCGACGAGGTCTCGCTCGCCGAGCGGACCGCGGCGCTCGAGCTGGAAGCGCGCCTTGGGCCGCTGGGCCTGTCTTCGCCCGAGCCGCGGATCGTCTTCGTGAACGGGCGTCCCCTTCGGTGGAATGCCGGCGCCCTCCAGTCCGGGGTTTCCTTCGAATGGCTGAAGAGAGTCCTCGCGCACTCGCCGGAACGGGTCGAACGCGCGCTCGTGGCGGGCGCCGCCGAAAGAGACTCCTCGAAGGATTTCTTCGGATCCCTCGGCGACGCTTTCCTCGACGAGGGCGTCGTTCTGAATGTTCCCGCGAATACCAGCCTCTCGGAGCCCCTCTTCATCCTTCACCTCGCAACGCCCCCCGGCTCCTCGGAAGCGCCGCGAATGGTGCACACGCGGAATCTCTTCACGTTCGAAGAAGACTCTTCGGCAACAGTGGTCGAGGCGTATCTGGGGGGAAGCGGACCGTCCTTGATGAACTCCCGGACGGACGTCACGCTCGCGAAGGGCGCCCGGCTGAACCACGTCAAGCTCCAGCTCGAGGGCCCGGAGACGTTCCACGTCGGGCAGCTCGCTGTCTCTCATGCGGCCGGCGCGCACGCCACGTCCCACGTCTTCTCCTTCGGCGGAAAGCTCGTTCGAAACGAGATCGCGATGACGCTCTCGGGGGAAGGCTCTTCCACCGAGCTCAACGGGCTCTTCTGCGCGGCATCCGGGCAGCACGTCGACTGCCACACGTTCATCGACCACGCGCTGCCCCGCGCCTCGAGCGTCGAGCTGTACAAGGGTGTCCTCGACGGCACGGGCCGCGGCGTCTTCGACGGCAAGATCCTCGTGCGTGCCGGCGCCGTCCGAACGGACGCGCGCCAGACGAACCGGAACCTCGTCCTCTCCGACAGCGCCCTCGTCGACAGCAAGCCGCAACTCGAGATCCACAACAACGACGTACGCTGCACGCACGGCTCGACGACGGGGCGCCTCGATGCCGACGCCGTCTTCTACCTGCGCTCGCGCGGCCTTTCGCCAGAGGCGGCACGGGCGCTCCTCACGTATGCGTTCGGCAGCGAGCTGATCGAGAAGGTGCCGTCCGCCGACGTTCGGGCGTTCCTCGAAGACCACCTGCGCGCCTGGCTGCCCGCGAATCTCGCCGCTCCGGAGGCCCGATGAGCGCGACGACGAAGCCCTTTCGCGGAATTCCGGAGGCCCCGACGGCCGCCTACGACGTGGAGCGCCTCCGCGCCCAGTTCCCGATCCTCTCGCGAACGGTCCACGGCAAGCCGCTCGTGTATCTCGACAACGCGAATACCACACAGAAGCCGCGCGTCGTCATCGACGCAGACCGCCGCTACTACGAGGAAGAGAACGCGAACATCCACCGCGGCACGCACTGGCTCTCCGAGAAGGCCACCGAGGCCTACGAGGGTGGCCGGGCGAAACTGGCGCGCTTCTTGGGGGCCGCGTCGCCGAGGGAAATCGTCTTTACGCGCGGAACGACGGAGGCGATCAACCTCGTCGCGTCGAGCTTTTCGCAGGCGTATCTCCGGGCCGGCGACGAGATCCTCATCACGGGCCTCGAGCACCACTCGAACATCGTTCCCTGGCAGCTCGCCTGTGAGCGTACGGGCGCCAAGCTCGTCGTCGTCCCGATCACCGACGAGGGCGAAGTGCCGGTCGACGAATTCGAGAGGCGTCTGACGCCACGCACGAAGCTCGCCGCCGTATCGCACGTCTCGAACGCGCTCGGGACGATCAACCCCGTCAAGCAGTTCATCGCCATCGCTCACGAACGAAACGTGCCCGTCCTCGTGGACGGCGCGCAGGCGGCCCCGCATCTTCCGATCGACGTCGTGGACCTCGACTGCGATTTCTACGCCGTCTCGGCGCACAAGATGTACGGCCCGACCGGCATCGGCGCGCTCTATGGCCGGGAGGAATGGCTCGAGAAGCTGCCGCCGTACCAGGGCGGCGGCGACATGATCTCGTCCGTCACGTTCGAGAAGACGACGTACAACGAGCTCCCGTGGAAGTTCGAAGCGGGCACCGCGAACATCGCGGGCGGGATCGTCTTCGGGGTGGCGGTCGACTGGCTGTCCGGCGTCGGGCTCCCCGCCGTCGCCGCGCACGAACACGATCTTCTCGTACACGGCACGGAGCGGCTCTCCGCGATTCCGGGCCTGACGATCATCGGCCGGGCCCGGGAGAAGGCGGGCGTTATTTCGTTCACTCTCGAGAACGTCCACCCACACGACATCGGCACGATCCTGGACCGCGAAGGGATTGCGATCCGCACGGGCCAGCACTGCGCGCAGCCCGTCATGGATCGCTTCGGAATTCCGGCGACGGCCCGCGCGTCTTTCGGGCTCTACAACACGCGCGCGGAAGTCGATGCGCTCGCGGCCGGTCTCGCGAAGGTCTCGGAGATGTTTGGATGACGGATCTGCGCGACCTCTACCAGGAGGTCATCCTCGATCACAACAAGTCCCCGCGCAACTACCGGGAGATGGCGGACGCGTCGCGCATCGCGCTCGGACACAATCCGCTCTGCGGCGACAAGATGAAGCTCTACGTGAGGATCGAAGGCGACCGGATCGCCGACGTGGCGTTCCAGGGCTCGGGCTGCGCGATCTCCAAGGCGTCCGCGTCGATCATGACGGACACCGTCAAGGGGAAGACGCTCGCCGAAGCCGGGACGCTGTACGGACAATTCCACGAGCTCCTCACCGGTCCGCCGGACGTCAAGACCGACGGCGCCGGCCTCGGCAAGCTCGCGGTTTTCTCGGGCGTGCGCGAGTTCCCCGCCCGCGTCAAGTGCGCCACGCTCGCCTGGCACACGCTGCAGACGGCGCTGAAGAACCAGCAGGAAGTCGCGAAGACGGAATAGAGACAGAGATATGGGAGAAGAGAAGATTTTCTTAGAAGGTAATAGGGCAACTGGCAATGCCGAGGCGGACGCGGCGCCGCCGGCGCAACCTGCTTCGGCCCCTGACGTGCTTTCTGAGCAATCCGAATCTTCCTCTTCATCTTCGTCTTCTTCTCCCCCCTCCCCGAACCCTCTCGAGCAGAAGGTCATCGACGAGGCGTTGAAGAAGTGCTTCGACCCCGAGATCCCCGTGAACATCTGGGAGCTGGGGCTGATCTATTCGGTCTCCGTTTCGCCTGAAGGGGCCGCCGACGTGAAGATGACGCTGACGGCGCCCGCGTGCCCCGTGGCGGGATCCCTCCCGGGCGAAGTCGAGACGAAGATCAAGGCCCTCCCGGGCATCACGGACGCGAAGGTCGAGCTCGTCTGGGACCCGCCCTGGACGGCCGGGATGATGTCCCGCGTGGCGAGAGTCATGCTCGGAATGTGAGCCGCGGATCCTCGGCGGCGTGGCGCTGCGACAGGAGCCACCCGAGGC
>DASVJU010000359.1:0-22633 GCA_036385755.1 Thermoanaerobaculia bacterium | reverse complement strand
GCGATCCAGCTCTACACGAAGATGGGCGGCACGGTCGTCGCGGTCTCCTCGTGGGACCAGGCGGACCAGTGCTCCTGGACGTTCCACCGCGAGTCGGGCGTGGACGCCGCCGAGCTCATGACGATCACGGACCCCTTCGGCGGGATCGACAAGACGAAGGCGAAGGGCCTCGGCTACGAGGTCAGGCCGGGCGGCGACTGGATCGCTGAGGACGTCGACATCCTGATCCCGGCGGCGATCGAGAACCAGGTCACCGGCGAGAGCGTGAAGCGCATCTCGCCCCGTGTGAAGGTCATCGTCGAGGGCGCGAACGGCCCGACGACCCCGGAAGCAGACAAGGTCCTCCAGGATCGGGGGATCTTCGTGATTCCGGACTTCCTCGCGAACGCCGGCGGCGTCACCTGCAGTTACTTCGAGCAGGTGCAGAGCAACATGAATCACTACTGGACGCAGGATGAGGTGCTCGGCAAGCTCGACGTGAAGATGACGCATGCGTTCCACGACGTCGCCGATCTCGCGAAGTCCCGGAAGCTCACCATGCGGGACGCCGCTTACGTCATCGCCGTGAGCCGCGTCGCGAAGGCCTGCCGGGATCGCGGCTGGGTCTGACCGGGTGACCGGGTGACCGCTCTCCCCACGCTCGCACGTTACTCGAGGGCGAGCTTCGGCGCGGGAGAGCGGTTCACGCGCATCGGCGAGGGGCCGGTCGGCGGCAAGGCGGCCGGCCTGCTCCGGATCCTCGAACGCGTGGGCTCGGACTTTCCGGACGGCCGCTTCGGCCCGTTCGAGGTGACCGTCCCCAGCTTCACGGTCGTCGCCGCCGACTGGTTCGAGACCTTTCTCGAGGAGAACGGGCTGCCCGGCGCTCTCGCGGGCCTGCGGGACGACGAGATCGCCATGGCGTTCCAGCGCGCGAACCTTCCGGTCGGCCTGGTCGGTGATCTGCGCGCGCTGATGGAGGACGTGCGCGCCCCTCTCGCACTGCGCTCGTCGAGCCTTCTCGAGGATGCGCTCGAGCACCCGTTCGCCGGCGTCTACGGCACGAAGATGACGCCGAACGACCAGATCGACGCCGACACACGCTTCACCCGGGTGGTCGAGGCGATCAAGTTCGTCTGGGCGTCGACGTTCTTCTCGGCGGCGCGGGCGTACCGCGCCCGGGTCGGAGCGGGCGAGAGCGAGCGTATGGCCATCCTCGTGCAGGAGGTCGTCGGCCGAAGACACGAGGGGCGCCACTACCCGGACGTCTCCGGCGTCGCCCGGTCGCTCGCGTTCTATCGCTTCGGCGGGACGGCGCCGGAGGAAGGGATCGCGCAGCTGGCCCTCGGGCTCGGCCGCACGATCGTCCAGGGAGAGCCCGCCTGGACGTTCTGTCCCGCGCGGCCGAAGGCGACGCCGCCGTACCGCTCCACCGGCGAGCTGCTCCGTGAGACGCAAACGCGCTTCTGGGCCGTGAGAATGGGCGAGCCGCCCGAATACGACCCTGCCCGCGAGACCGAACACCTCGTCCACGCTTCGCTCGCCGACGCCGAAAGCGACGGCACTCTCTCCCTCACCGCCTCGACGCTCGATCCGCGCTCCGAGAGGCTCGCGCCGGGCCTGGGCCGCGCGGGACCGCGCGTCCTCACGTTCGCCCCTCTTCTCGTCCTCGACGAGCTTCCCCTGGCCGCGCTCATACGCAAGTTGCTCCTTCTCACGGGCGACGCGATGGGCGGGCCGGTAGAGCTCGAGTTCGCCGTGACGCTGCCGGGCGCGGGCGGCGCCGCTCCCCGTTTCTGCGTCCTTCAGGCGAGGCGCATGGCGGTCTCCTCGGAATCCGTCGACCTCACGGCCGAACGCAGCGGATGGGTGCCGCTCGTCTCGTCCGACCACGTGCTGGGGAACGGCGTCATCGAGGGAATCGCCGACGTCGTGTATCTCGTCCCCGAGCGCTTCGACGCGGGGAAGTCGCACGCCATGGCCGCCGAGATCGCCAGCCTCAACCGGCATCTCCTCGACGAGGGACGACCCTATCTTCTGATCGGGTTCGGCCGCTGGGGAAGCGCCGACCCCTGGCTCGGCGTGCCTGTAAACTGGGGAGACGTTTCCGGGGCGCGCGTGCTGGTCGAGACCTCGCCCCCGGGGCACCCGATCGAGATGAGTCAGGGATCGCACTTCATTCACAACCTCGCGGCGTTCTCCGTGCCCTACGTCTGCGTGCCGGAGGGGGGACAGGCGATCGACTGGGAGTGGCTGCGTGCGCGCCCCGTCGCGTTCGAGACGGCGTTCGTGAGGCACGTTCGGCTCGAGGCGCCGCTCCTCGTCGAGGTGGACGGGCGCGTCGGAAAGGGCGCCGTGCTCAGGCGCGCGGACGAGGTCGGTCCGCCGTGACCACGGCAGACAACCTTCTCGACGCGCTGCAGGAGCGGGCGAAGGAGCTCACCTGCCTCTACCGCGTCAACGAGGTCTGCAACACGCCGCAGTCGTCGCTCGACGAGATCTTCCGGAACGTCGTCCAGATCCTTCCGTTCGGCTGGCAGTACCCCGAGACGTGCTTCGCGCGAGTCACGGTCGACAAGGTCGTCTACGAACCTCCCGGGGCCTTGGCAACCCGCTGGCACCAGTCGGCGGTGATTCACGTCCAGGGAGAGACCGTCGGCGAGGTCGAGGTCTTCTACGGCGACGAGCGGCCGGCGTCGGACGAGGGCCCGTTCCTCAAGGAAGAGCGCAAGCTCATCGACACGGTCGCCGAGCGGCTCGGCCAGCTCCTCCTGCAGCGCCGATTGCTCGACCTCCTGCACGGCTGGGAAGGCGAGCCGGTGCGCCCGGCGCCCGAGGCGCGCGCCGAGTGGTGGATCATCGTCGACTTCCTCAGGAGCACCGATCCGCGGCTCCTCGTCCGCATCTCGCGGCGGATGATCAACTACCTCTGCTGGAACGGCGTGGCCGCGGCCCAGGATCTCCTGCCGCGCTTCACGGGCGGACGCGGGTCGGAGGAGAGCGACGACAACCGGCCGATCGAACGCCGCAGCCCCGAGTCGCTCCTGGGTGTCGCCGACGAGGCGTTCCGGGTCGCCTCCGAACATCTTTCGGGCGAGGAGATCCGCTCGTGCATGCAGAAGTGGATCAAGGACGACATGGCGGGTTTCCTGCTCCGGGCGGCGGAGAACCAGGGCACGTCGACGGCGGAGCTGGCGCAGGCGCTCGGACGCTTCCACGACTCGCATATCGACGACCGGCAGCTTTCGCGTACGATCCAGGTGGAGCTGCGCGTGTCGCTCGCCCGCCGCTTCCTCACGGACGACCTCGGGTTCGTCGACGTCGCGAAGGATTTCATCGATACGGCCGACTTCTTCGAGCTCGCGCGCCACATCATCGCGCCCCCCAAGAGCCACGGCCGCGTCGGCGGCAAGAGCGCAGGCCTCCTCCTCGCGACGCAGATCGTGAGGAAGTCGACGGAGTTCGCCGACGCGCTGGGCACGATCCGGATCCCGCGGACCTGGTACCTGACGTCGGACGGGATCCTGGACTTCATCGAATACAACCAGCTCGAAGACCTCTACAACCGCAAGTACCTCGAGATCGACCAGGTACGGCGCGAATACCCGCACGTCATCCAGGTCTTCAAGAATTCGCATTTCTCCCCGGAGATCGTCAAGGGGCTTTCGCTCGCGCTCGACGACTTCGAGGACCGGCCGCTCATCGTGAGGAGCTCGAGCCTCCTCGAGGACCGCGTCGGCGCGGCGTTCTCCGGGAAATACAAGAGCCTCTTCCTCGCAAACCGCGGCACGAAGGCGGAGCGGCTGTCGGCGCTCCTCGACGCCGTCGCCGAGGTCTACGCGTCGGTCTTCGGGCCGGACCCGCTGGAGTACCGCGCGGAGCGCGGCCTCCTCGACGTCCACGAAGAGATGGGGATCCTCTTGCAGGAGGTCGTCGGCAGCCGGATCGGGAGGTACTTCCTTCCGACCTTCGCGGGCGTCGCGTTCTCGAACAACGAGTTCCGCTGGTCGGCGCGCATCAAGCGTGCCGACGGGCTCGTGCGGCTCGTGCCGGGGCTGGGCACGCGCGCCGTTGACCGCCTGGCCGACGACTATCCCGTCCTCGTAGCGCCGGGCCAGCCGGGCCTCCGCGTGAACGTCACCGCGGAAGAGATCGTCCGCTACTCACCCCGCAAGGTCGACGTCATCGACATGGAATCCGGGAGCTTCGAGACGATCGAGATCGAGCGTCTCTTTGCCGCGTGCGGTCCGGACATCCCCGGCATCGAGCACCTCGTTTCCGTCGCGGACGAGAGCGGCATCCACCGGCCGTACCTCATCGACTGGAACGCACGCTCCGCGAGGCTCGTCGTGACGTTCGAAGGGCTGCTGGAATCGACTCCTTTCCTCGCGCGCATGCGCTCCCTTCTGCGGCTCCTGAGAGAGAAGACGCGCGGCCCCGTCGACATCGAATTCGCGTCCGACGGCCGGGACCTCTACCTCCTGCAGTGCCGGCCGCAGAGCTTCTCGGAAGATGCGGCGTCCGCCGCGATCCCGCGCGATCTCCCAGCGGAAAAGGTGATCTTCGAGGCGCGGCGGTACGTCTCGAATGGGCGGGTCCCGGATCTCACGCACGTGGTCTACGTCGACCCCGACGGCTACGCGGCTCTGTCCGACCCGGCGTTGCTCAAGCGCGTCGGCCAGGCCGTAGGCCGCCTCAACCAGGTCCTGCCCAAGCGGCAGTTCGCGCTGATCGGGCCAGGACGGTGGGGCAGCCGCGGCGACCTCCGCCTCGGCGTGCCGGTGACCTACTCGGACATCAACAACACCGCGGTGCTCGTCGAGATCGCGCGAAAACGCGGCAACTACGAACCCGACCTGTCGTTCGGAACCCATTTCTTCCAGGACCTCGTCGAGGCTTCGATCCGGTACGTCCCGCTCTTCCCCGACGATCCCGAGATCCGGTTCCACGAAGCGTTCCTGAAGGGCTCGCCCAGCGTCCTCGCCGACCTCGCGCCCGATTTCCGCGACCTCTCGGACGTCGTCCGGGTCATCGACGTGCCCCGGGCGACCGGCGGCTCGGTCCTGCGCCTCCTTCTGAACGCCGACCAGGATCATGCGGTCGCGATCCTCGCGACGCCCGGTCCGGCGTTCGAGGCCTCCGCCTTGACGCCGCATGTGGCCGAGGCGGGGCTCCCCGAGGACCACTCCCGCTGGCGGCTCGCGATGGCCGAGCGGATCGCGGCCGAGGCGGAGACGGCGCGCTTCGGCGTGCGCGGCATCTGGGTCTTCGGCAGCGCCAAGAACGGCACGGCGCGCGCGGCGAGCGATCTCGACCTCCTGATTCACGTCGACGGTGACCGGGAGCACAGCCGCGCTCTAGGCCTTTGGCTCGATGGCTGGAGCGCCTGCCTCGCGGAGATCAATTACATGAAGACCGGGATCCGGCTGCAGGGGATTCTCGACGTTCAGTACCTGACGGACGAGGACGTGCGCCGCGGGTCCGGCTTTGCGTCGAAGATCCACGCCGTGACCGACGCAGCGCGGCCCCTGAGGCTCAGGGGACAGGGGGCAGCGCCCGCGACGGCCTGATGCTTCTAGCGGTCCCCCATCCCGGGCTTGAAGATGACGCCCTCGTGCTGGCGCCCGTTGACTTTCACGAGGAGGGGCTGTCTGAACGCGAGGTGCCGCACGGCGCCCGCCTCCGATACAGCGGGCTGCTCGGAGAGCCATTCCCAGTCGACGAAGTCCTCCGCGCCGTCGGAGTCCACGGTGAAGTAGCCGACGTCGAAGGAGACGAGGTTCTGGAAGAAGTGACTCCCCTGTGACGGCTCGACCTTGAATCCAGGGAGGCCCGCCTCCACGATGGCGCGCGCGCCCGAGATCTGCTCCCACACGACGGGAATCCCGAGCCACGGGTCGCGCGAGCCCCAGCGTCCCACGCCGACGAGGAGATAGGGCGTCCGCCGCCGGAGGAGCTGCTCGTTCAGCCGCGCGACCTCCTGGGCCGCCTCGAGGCTCTTCGCGCGCTCGAACCGGTGCAGGTCGACGACGACGAGATCTTTCACGCCCTCGATTCTCCCGTTGCCGAGCGCCCGCCCCGTCCGGCAGAGGAGCGCGCCCCTCTCGACGCCGGAGACGTCCAGCTCTTCGAGCTCGCGGGAGGGCGCGAGCTGACGCATCTGGAGGAACCCGAACTCCGTCGGGGCGCCGCGGGGAACCGAGAGGTTTACGGCGAACTCGATCTCGACCGGCGCATTGCCTCCGTCGCTTCCGATCCTCAGGAGTGTCGCGAGGAGCGGGGCGAGGGGAAAAGCGTCGTGCTTGAGGACCCGGGCGAAGCTGACGACCCTCACGCCCGAGCGTGAGACGCCGTCATAGATGGCGTCGTTCTCGGCCGAAAACGTCGAGCCCACGACCGCGAGCGTGCCGTCGGTCTCGGCGGCGCCAAGGTCGAACCGCACCTCGCGCGTGCCCTCGACGTCGTCCCCGCCGGCCAGATCGAGCGCCCAGAAGCCCGTCTGGGAAGTCTCGAGGATATCGGCCACCGAGGAGAAGTGAGGGATCTGGCGGGGAGCGCGCGGACAGAAGCGTATGCAACGCTCCCCCTCGACGACGGCCTTGCCGAGGCCGAGCGCGACGGCCGCGATGCCGTCCGCTGCGGTCATCGGGTGCGCCGGGTAGAAGTTGTAAGAGCGCGCGACGCCCGCGAAGTCGGGATAGAAGCGCTCGCCGTGGCGCGCCCCCACGATCCTCTGGAGGATCACGGCCATCTTCTCCTCCTCGAGGCGGTAGGGCGTCGCCCTCAGGTGGCTCTTGGCGCGCCGGCTGAACGTCGAGGCGTAGACGCGCTTGATCGCGAGCACGAGCCGCCCGAGCCGCTTCGGCAGCTCTCCCTGGTTCGTCAGCATCACCGTGTCGTAGACACCGGTGAACGGCTGGTATTGCGAGTCCTCGAGGAGACTCGAGGAACGGACGGCGATCGGCTCGCGAACGCGGGCCAGATAGGAGCCGAGATCGTGCAGGGCCTCACGAGGGAACGGGGCCGAGAGGAAGCGCTCGAGGAGCTCGCCGTCGTCCGAACAGTTGATCGCGAAGTCCCGGAGGGCGCTCTCGTCGAGGAATTGGTCGAAGACGGTCGTGCCGAGGACGACCGACGCGGGCACCGAGACCTCGACGTTCGGAAAGCGGTCGGCGAGCGGATGCTCGGAGAGGAGCGTCCGGACGAACGCCAGCCCGCGCGCCTTCCCGCCCAGGGAGCCGCCGCCGATGCGGGAGAAGCTTCCGGCGGCGTCGAAGGTCTGGCGGTCGAAATCGACGACGAGGGTCCGGTTCTGGTCCCGCCGGTACGCGCCGATGGCTCCGATGAGGCTTCGCCTGAGGTCCTCGTGCGTCGCGAAGTCGGTCACCCTCTCCGGGCGCAGCCGCCGCGCGAGAGCGAACTCGGTCCGCGCCTTCAGCCACTTCGAGAAGTGGTTGCGCTCGGCGTGGTAGGCGATCGAGGCGGCCGGCACCTCGGCGAGGCTCTCCTCGAGCTCCTTCATGTCCCGCGCGCGCCCGACCTCCGCTCCGTCGGGCAGGCGGAAGATGAACTCGCCGAAGCCGAAGTACTCGATCATGAAACGCCGGAGGTCGTGGAGGAGGACCGGCGAGCCTTTCAGGAGGAACGAGGCGCCGGCGCCGATCGCGAGCCCCTCGTTCTCCTTGCGGAAGGACTGGAGGACGACGGGCACGTCGCGCACCTGCCCCCGCACGGCCCGGGCGAAGTCGAGTCCCGCCTCGGAGGACCTCGCGCCGTTCCGGGGAAACTCGACGTCGGAGACGACCCCGAGGATCTCCTCCCGGTATTTCTCGAACGCCTCCAGGGCCTCCTCGTACGTCCGGCAGAGGAGGATCTTCGGCCGCGCACGCATCCGCATCCGCTTGTGCGAGAGGTTCATTCCCTCGGAGAGGAGGCGGTGCGAATGAGCCAGCAGCTCGTCGTAGATGACGGGGAGGAACGAAGACGTGTAGCGGACGTTGTCCTCGATGAGGAGGATGACCTGGACGCCGAACCCGATCGCGTCGTGCTCGACGTTGAGGCGGTCCTCGACCGAGCGCACGATCGCCGCGAGCAGGCGGACGTCCCCCTGCCAGAGGAATGCCGCGTCGATGACGTCGCGCGTCTCCGGCCGCGTCGCAAATGCGCTCACCTCGCCGCTGTCGTAGGCGAGGAGGACGACCGGGATTCCCGGCCGTGCGTCCCGCACCTTGCGAGCGAGATCGACGGCCGACATGTCGCCGATGTGGGACGTCGTCAGGATGAGTCGGGAGCGAGGCTCCCGGACCGCGAGCGCCAGCGCCTCGGCGCCGCTCGACACGGCCGTGATGTCCGGCATGTGGTCGAGCTCGTTGAGCCCCCGCTCGTCGAGCTGTTCGTCCTGCTCGAGGATGAAGGCGTCGTAGGGGCTCGCGACGAGGAGGACCTCCTCGATGCGGTGCCGCATGAGGTCCTGGAAGTCGTGGACGCGCGAGCGGCTCATGCGGAAACTCTACGCCAGAGGCGGGAGCGAGTCAGGCAGCGCGGAAAATGCCCCGGCACGAACGCCTCCAGCGCGTCGCCCCTGTGGCACGATGCCGCTTGTGAAATCCGCGCCGGAACGCGACGACGCCGATCTGGTCCGGGCCGCGCTCGCGGGCGACGCGGATGCGTTCGGCGTCCTCGTCGAGCGTTATCGCGTGAGGCTCTACCGATTCGTCGAGCGATACACGAACGACGCGGAAGACGCCCGCGACGTGACCCAGGAAGTGTTCCTGAAAGTGCATGCCGCCCTGGATTCGTTCGATCCGAGTTACAAGTTCTCGACGTGGCTCTTCCGGATCGCGGGCAACGCGGCGATCGACCACCTCAGGCGCCGCAAGGTCCGCCCCCTGCCGCTGGAGTTGCCGAAGGACGAGGACGGGGAGTCCAGGATGGCCGAGCCGCGCGAGACGCGGCCGGATCCGCTGGAGGACCTCACCCGCCGGCGCCTCCGCGGGGCCCTCGCCGAGGCAATCAACCGGCTGCCGGACGACTACCGCGAGCTCATCAGCCTTCGGCACTACGGTGAGATGCCTTACGAGGAGATCGCCGAGCTGAAGGGAATGCCCCTCGGGACGGTCAAGAACAAGCTTTTCCGGGCGCGCCGGGCCCTGCGAGATCTTTTGCCGAAGGACATCGTATAGAGAGGCGGGATGATGGAGATCCGGGACGACGCCGCGGGTCAAACGACCCTTTCACCGGAGGAGATTGAGCGGGATCGACGGCTCGAACTTCTTCTGGATGAGTGTGTTGACGCGGCTCCGGCCCCTGGACCCGAGTTCACGGCGGCCATCCTGGCCTCCCGCCCCTTCGCCCCCTGGGAGGTCCGGCGGGCTCGGGCCTGGCGGGCGCCTGCTCTCGCGGCCGGAGGGCTCCTGGCGGGCAGTCTGGCCGTTTTTCTCGCCCCTCTGTGGTCGCTCGGGCCTCAGACGGCTCTCGAGATGTGGGCGCGGGTGATGGCCGCCGGCACGACGGCCGGCCTGCCGGCTCTTCTCGCCGCAGTACCCACCGTCGCGAACGTCCTTGGGGCCGTCCTGTCGAGCACGCCGGGCACCCGTCTGGCTCTCGCGGGAGGCCTGCTCGCTTCCGGCGCCGCCTTCGCGGCTCTCGCGCGGGTTCTGTCCCGGCGTCCGTCACGGCTCGCGCGCGCCGCCACGCCGCGCGGCTGACGCGGGTCCCCGCATGAGTTGCGACGCGCGCTTGGCCGGAAGGCGGGCGATTCTGGCTTTTCTTCTGTTGCTGGCGAGCGGTTTCGCGCTTCCGGCGAACGCCGCGGAAAACTCGATTTCCATTCCCAAGGGGACGATCCGCGCGGGGGACATCGTGGTTCTCGGAAGGGAGATTTTCTTAGAAGGTGAATTGAGTGGAAGCGCGGTTCTCGTCGGAGGAGGCACGGCGGTCGTGTCGGGACGAATTCGGCACGACCTGATTCTTCTCGGGTCCTCTGCGACCCTCCTGCGGGGCGCGGCCATCGATGGCGATGTGCTCGCCATCGGGGGCTCTCTTACCTTCGAAGAAGATCCCCCGGCCGCCTCTTCATTTTCCTCAACCTCGTCGCGCCCCGAGTCCGCGCGCCGCCACCCGCAGGTCCGCGGGCGCATCCGGACGATCTCCGCGCTCGAGGCCGCCGCCCTTTCCGAGCTCGAAACGTCACCGCTGACCGCGGGCAAGTCCTCGCCTCTCGTTTTTTCGTTCCGGCTCTTCCTTCTGTTCACCTGGCTCGTCGTTTCTTTCGGCCTTCTATTCCTCGCGCCGCGCCGGCTCCTCCGGGCCGCGGACGACGCGCCGGGACGCCTCGCGTTCCTGGCCGCTCTCGGCGCGACCGCCGTTCTGACCGCGTTTTTTCTCGCGGCTTTCGCGCTGTCCGTCCTCCCGGCCCGGCCCGCGCTCGCCGTCGGCGCCGCCCTCCTCGCGGTGCTCGCGGCCGCCAAGATCTTCGGTCTCGCGGTCGTCTTCGTCGTGCTCGGGCGGCGGATCACGAGGGGCGTCCCGCGCGGAAGGCTTCTGTTCGGCGATCCGTCGGCGCTCGCGGCGGGCCTCCTCGTCCTCGGACTCCTGTCGCTTCTTCCGGCCTTCGGCCCCCTCCTCTGGGGCCTCTCGTCCCTCGCCGGGATCGGTGCGGCGCTCGCTGCCGCCCGCGACCGCGAACCGCGCCTCGTGCTCGCCGCCTCCTGATAGGCTCGGGCCGAGGCTCCTGTGAGGGGCCATGAAGGAGAAGGGGACTCGATGACACCGGGAACAATTGGCGTCGTGGGCGCCGGACAGATGGGAGCGGGCATCGCGCACGTGGCGGCGCTCGCGGGGAAGAAGGTCGTGCTCGTCGACGTGACGCCCGACCTCGCGGGGAAGGGCCTGAAGACGATCGAGAGGAACCTCGCGCGCCAGGTCGACAAGGGCAAGGTCGGGGCGGGCGATCGCGACGCGGCGCTCGCGCGCGTCACCCCGACGGCCGATCTCGGACGGCTGGCCGACGCCGGCCTCGTCGTCGAGGCGATTCTCGAGAACGAAGCTGTCAAGAGGGACCTGTTCGCGCGGCTCGACGTCCTCGTTCCGCCCGCGACGATTCTCGCGACGAACACGTCGTCCATCTCGATCACGCGGCTCGCGGCGGGCACGAAGAGGCCCGACCGCTTCATCGGCATGCACTTCATGAACCCCGTGCCCGTCATGACGCTCGTGGAGGTGATCCGCGGCATCGCCACGTCGGACGAGACGACGGACGTCGTCCTCGCTCTCGCGAAGGAGATGGGAAAGACGGCGCTCACGTGCCGCGACTTTCCCGGGTTCGTCTCGAACCGGATCCTCCTCCCGATGCTGAACGAGGCGTTCTTCGCGGTCCACGAGGGCGTCGCGACGCCGGACGCGGTGGACGGGATCATGAAGCTCGGGATGAACCACCCGATGGGCCCGTTGACGCTCGCCGACTTCATCGGCCTCGACACGTGTCTCGCGATCCTCAGGGTCCTGCACGCGGGGCTCGGCGACGACAAGTACCGCCCCTGCCCCCTCCTCGTGCAGATGGTCGACGCGGGCTGGCACGGCCGCAAGACGGGGCGCGGTTTCTACCGTTACGACGGCCCCGGAGGCGAGAAGCTCCCGTGATCTGCCAGGTCTGCGGGGCCGCCAACGAGCTCGAGCGCGAGTACTGCGTGAAGTGCCAGAGCAAACTCCTCGTCGTCTCGGGAGCTTCCGAAGCGTACGAAGAGGGGACGCAGCAGGAAGAGGGCGTCTCGATGGACGAACACCTCCTGGAACGCGTCAGCGTCCTCGAGGAGATCGTCAAGCGAAGCGCCGAGACACTCAAGATGCTGCTCGACGCCCTGAATCGCCAGGAAAAGAACGGCTTCGTCGCCCAGACGGGGCTCCTCGCTCTCAAGGACCTCCTCGAGCGGAAGGGCCTCCTCGTCGAGGAAGAGCTGCTCGACCTCTGGGAGACGCGCGTCGACCATCACATGACCGTGATGGAGAAGCGCGAGCGCTTCCTCGAGCGCAAGGAGAGGATCCTGGGCGGCTTTTCGGGAGACCGGCGGGAGCGCTTCAAGGGACTGCTCTCCGACGCGGAGTTCGCGTTCTACGCGCTCGACCCGGACAAGGCGGTCAAGGTGCTCGAGGAAGCCTACCGGCTGGACAAGGGGAACGCCGATCTCGCCTTCTTTCTCGGCGAGACGTATTTCAACGAGGGGGAGACGGATCGCGCCGCCGCGATGCTGCGGGCGGTTCTCGCCAAGGAGCCGAAGCACTTCGACGCGCTCGTGTACACGGGTGTCCTCGAGAACGAGGCCGGCCGCACCGACCACGCGCTCGAGGTCCTCAAGGAGGCGGTCGCGGTCAAGCCGGACGCGTTCCTGCCCTATTTCACGCTTGGCGCGCTCTTCGCCCTCAAGGGGCAGCTCGCGCGGGCGGAGACGTTCCTCAAGAAAGCCGTCACGATCGACGAGAACGCGCAGGCCTACTCGCTCCTCGGCACGATCGCGTACGAGCGCGGCCGTCTCACGGAGGCGACCGAGGCGTTCCAGAAGGCCGCGCGTCTCGATCCCGACGACGAGGACGCCCTCTATCAGCTCGGCCTCTGCTATCTCGACCGCGGATGGACGCAAAAAGCCGCGGAGAGATTTCAATCCGCGCTCGAGCTGAATCCCAACCGCATCGAGTACCAGGAGGCGTCGAAGCTCCTCGCGCCCTCGGGCGCGCGGGCACTGCCGAAGGTCGCCGGGGAGGCGGCCCTGCTCGCGCGCAAGGCGGAGGCGGTCGCGGCGCGCGACCCGCAGAAGGCGATGGCGCTGTACCGGCGCGCGCTGAAGCTCGACCCGGAGAACCCCACTCTCCTCATCGCGTATGCGCTCCTGTGCTCGGCCGTCGGGCGGACGTCGGAAGCGGTCGCTACGACGCGCCGGGTCCTCTCCCGCGCGCCCGGCGAGATGGTCGCGGCCGCGGCGTACACGACGCTCCTCGAGGCCCTGAAGGCCGAGGGAAAATTTCGCGAAGGCAGCCGCGTCGCCGAGGAGATGCTCGGCGTCGTGAAGTCCAATTACGCGCGTTCGATCGCGTATTTTCAGAGAGCGTCGACCCTGGCGGAGATGGGGGAGGACCTCGACGCGGCCCTCGAGCTCGCGGACCTCTCGCTCAAGCTCTCGCCGAAGGAGATGCGCCAGTTTCCCCTCGCCGCCAAGGGGTGGGTCCACTACAAGCGCCGCGAATACGATCGCGCGGTCGAGTGTCTGCGCCGCGCAACGGACCTGGGCGAGACGCCGACCGGTCTCACGCATCTCGGGCTGGCATACCTCGCGTTGGGCGACGCGCGCGCCGCGCGCCAGGCGTTCGGCCGCGCCAAGAGGCGGGACACGCGCGTGTCCGCGGGCCGCGGCCTCGAGGCCAAGATGCTCGAGCAGATCCGGCGGAACCTCCAGCTCACCGAGAAGCTGGCGAACCGGGGCCGACTGCGGGCCCGGGAGCGCCGCTAGACCCGTCCCCGGAGCATGCGCGCCGCCGGCGCATTTCGTCTTGACAGCACGGTTTCTCCGCCGGTATCGTCAAAACAAACCGAGTGTTCGGGATTTTGCCGCGCGCGCGCGGCATCAGGAGGACGAGATGGTGAATCGCATGAGGTTCGCGAAGGCGCACGGCTGGCTCGCGCTCGCCGCCGTACTGATTCTGACGCTCGCGTCGTTCCCCGCCGCCGCGCAGACGGCGACGGCCACGCTCGACGTCGTGGCCGTGGACGGAAGCGGCGGACCGCTTCCCGGCGTGACGGTCGACGTGAAACGTCCGTCGACGGGTTTCTCGCGCACGGGCGTCACCGGCGCGGGCGGCCTCGCGTCGTTCGCGGCCCTCCCGCCCGGCACGTACGACGTGTCGGTGAAGCTCCAGGGCTTCGAGACCGTCGAGCAGAAGGGCGTCGTCCTCCTCGTCGGCCAGAGCGCGCGCGTGAACGCGACGCTCCAGGGCAAGCGAACCGAGAGCATCAGCGTCGTCGCGACGGCGCCGCTCGTGGACGTGTACAAGACGGACTCCTCGACGAACATCACACCGCAGCAGATCCAGGACCTCCCGACGCCGGACCGCGACTTCCAGCGGCTAGCCTTCGTGGCGCCCGGCGTCGAGCGCGAGCGCGGCGCCTTCCGGTTCGTCTCGGGCGGCCCGGTCATCGGGGGCGGCGGGAACGCGAGCCAGACGACGATTCTCGTGGACGGCGTCGACTTCACGGACCCGGCTCTCGGCCTCGCGAAGACGAAGTTCTCGCAGGATGCCATCTCGGAGTTCCGCGTCATCAACAACCGGTTCGACGCCGAGATCGGCGGCTCCTCGGGCGGCGCACTCTCGATCCTGACGAAGTCCGGCACGAACACGTTCGCCGGCTCGCTCTTCGGCTTCTACCGCGGCGACTCGCTGCGCGCCAAGGGCGCGCTCGAACAGGACTCCTCGATCAGCT
Source organism: Thermoanaerobaculia bacterium (assembly GCA_036385755.1). GTDB lineage: Bacteria > Acidobacteriota > Thermoanaerobaculia > UBA5066 > UBA5066 > Fen-183. The sequence goes on along the minus strand of DASVJU010000359.1, from coordinate 8,187 downwards.
ACGAGCGCGACCAGTTCGGCTTCACTCTGGGTGGCCCGATCGTCAAGGACAAGACACACTTCTTCGCGTCCTTCGAGCAGATCAACTCCACGACCCCGATCCTCTTCAGGCCGCAGGGCGCCTTCAAGTCGCTCGCGGAGGATATCAAGCACCCGTTCCATCAGACCCTCGCCTACGGCGGCCTCGACCAGACGCTGACGGACTCGAACCAGCTCACGGCGAAGGTCGAGTACGAGCGCTACCGCGAGAACAACTTTCGTGTCGGCGGCGTCGCCGATGTGTCGAACGGGCAGGAGCTCAACCGCGACAACCTGAACGTCACGATCGGGGACACGGCGGTCTTCGGCGCGAACACGGTCAACGAGCTCCGCGGCCAGTACGGCAAGCGCAAGTACGACGAGCCGCCGAACACGACGACGCCCACCCTGTGGTACACGGGAGGAGCGACGCTCCAGACGGGAGGAAGCCTCTACGGCGACCTCCTCGGCGACGGCAACCAGTGGGAGCTGCGCGACACGCTGAACCTCCACTTCGGCGGGAAGGCGGGCACGCACGACGTCAAGATCGGCGCGGCCTTCCAGCGCGTCGTGGACCGGTCGGTGATCGACGTGTATTCGCCTGGGCTCTTCTACTACCTCACGGACACGAAGGCGCTCCTCTTCGCCTACCTCTACGGCGTCGGCTCGGCGGACGTCACGGCGAACACGAACCGGATCGGGGCCTTCATCCAGGACGACTGGCGCCCCATCACGAACCTCTCGATCAGCCTCGGCGTGAGGTACGACCTCGACACGAACGGGAATGACCCCGATTTCCAGCAGCCGGTTCTCGGGATCGACGGCCGCAAGGTCGACTCGACGAACATCCAGCCGCGGCTCGGCTTCTCGTACGACATCAAGGGCACGGGGGCGTTCGTCGCGCGCGGCGGCGTCGGCCTCTTCACGGGCCGCTATCTGATGGTGCCGCTCTTCACCGAGCTGCAGCAGAACGGCATCACGGGCCGCGTCACCTACACGAACTCGAACGGAGCGCTGCTGGGATTCCCCCAGTTCACGCTCAACCCGAACAACCCGCAAAACACCGGAATCAGGTCCAAACCAGCGATCGGACTTCTCGCGCCGGAGCTCAAGGCCCCGCAATCCACCCAGGCGACGGTTGGCCTCACGTCGAGGCTCGGGGCGACGGGCCTGTTTTTCGACGTCGAGGGCGTCTACACGAAGGGCCGCGACGAGATCGCGGTCCGCGACGTGAACTGGAGCGGGAACGCGACGCACACGCGCCCGATCACGGCGTACGACCAGGTCAACGAGTACACGAACGATGGCCGCTCGGAGTACAAGGCGCTCGTCTTCGCGCTGAACGGCAGCCTCCGGGGCGGACACGTCATCGCCGCGTCCGTCACGTTCGCGAGCAAGCACAACATCAACGACGACTTCAGCCCCGAGTTCCCGACGGGATATCCAAGCGACCCGGCAAACATGGACGCCGAATACGGCCGCGCCCGGTCCTACGAGCGCATGCGGATCGTCGTCTCGGGCGTCGCCCGGCTCCCGTGGCAGATCGCGGTCGCGCCGGTCTTCGAGTACGGCACCGGGCAGCCCTGGACCCAGCGTCTCGGCTACGACTACAACGCCGACGGCAAGACGGGTGACCGCGCAGCCGGCGTCGACCGCTTCGGTCAGGACGGCCCGCGCTACAGCAGCCTGAACCTCCGCGTGTCGAAGGCGTTCAACTTCTCGGGCTTCGGGTTCGAGATCCTCGCCGAGGCGTTCAACCTCTTCAACACGGTCAACTACGACGTCACGTCGATCGACAACGCGGAGTTCACCGCGGGCCCGACGATCGCGAACCCGGCGGCCGCGTTCAAGCCGAACCCGAACTACGGCCACTACTCGGCGACGCTCCCGTCGCGCGAATTTCAGCTGGGCGTGAAGGTCACGTTCTGACGATGAACGTCGCCATCGTGACCGGAGGCGCGGCCGGCATCGGCCGCGCCACGGCTCTCCGCTTCGCGCGGGGCGGCTACGCGGTGTCCGTGTGGGACGTGGACGAGGCCGGGGCCGCCGCTCTCGCCCCCGAGCTCAAGGCGGCCGGCGCGCCGGACGCCGAGGGACGGAAAGTGGACGTCACCGACGCCACGGCGGTCGAGAAGGCCGTCGCGGAGGTCGTCGCCCGCTTCGGCCGCATCGACGCTCTCGTGAACAACGCGGGAATCGTTCGCGACGCACAGCTCGTCAAGTGGAAAGAGGGCGCCGTCGCCTCGACGATGACGGATGCCGACTTCGACAAGGTCATCGCCGTCAACCTCAAGGGCGTCTTTCACTGCACGCGTGCCGTGGCCCCGCACATGATCAAGCAGGGAAGCGGCGTCGTCCTGAATGCGTCGTCCGTCGTCGGCCTCTACGGCAACTTCGGCCAGACGAACTATGCGGCCACGAAGGCCGGCGTCATCTCGTTCACGCAGACCTGGGCCCGCGAGCTCGGGAAGTTCGGCATCCGCGTGAATGCGGTCGCGCCGGGCTTCGTCGCGACCGAAATCATCAAGGCGATGCCGGAGAAGGTCATCGCGGGGATGATCGCGAAGACTCCCGTCGGCCGGATGGGCAAGCCCGAGGACATCGCGGAGGCGTACTTCTGGCTCGCGTCCGACGCGGCGTCCTTCGTGCACGGCGCGACGCTGTCCGTCGACGGCGGGCTGGTGCTCGGGACATGAACCGTTCGGCCCGGATCGTCTCCACCGGCTCGTACGTGCCGGAGATCGAGGTGTCGAACGACGCCTTGCGCGCGCGCTTCGCGCAGACGGCGCCCGATTTCGTGGACAAGATGGAGGCGGGCAGCGGGATCATGACCCGCTGGTACGCGCCGCCCAACTGGGCGACGTCCGACCTCGCGGTCCGCGCGGCGCAGAAGGCGCTCGCCGCGGCGGGGAAGACGCCGCTCGACGTCGACCTCATCCTCCTCGGCACGGACTCGCCGGACTTCGTGACCCCAGCCACCTCGGTCGTCGTCCAGCACAAGCTCGGCGCGAAGAACGCCGGGACGTTCGACGTCGGCTGCGCGTGCGCGTCGTTCCCGACGTGCCTCGCAACCGCCGCAGGCCTCATCGCGACGAACAAGTCCCTCAAGACGGTCGTCGCGATCGGGGCGTACATGATGCACAAGCTCACGGACCCGAACGACCCGATGATCTTCTTCTTCGGAGACGGCGCGGGTGCGGCCGTGCTCGAGCCTTCGGACAAAGAGGGATTCGTCGCGTCCGGCTTCCGGGCCGACGGGTCGTACAACCGCAACTGGGCGATCTTCTCCGGCGGCACGGACGAGCCGGCGTCGGTCGAGTCCGTGAAGGCCGGCCGCACGACGGTCAAGCTCGTCGAGCGTTACCCGCCGGAGCTCAACAACGAGGGCTGGCCGAGGCTCGTGCGCCAGATGGCGGTCGACGGCGGATTCGCCGTCTCGGACATCGACATGCTCCTCCTGACACAGGTGCGCAAGCCCACGATCGAGATCGTCATGAAGGACCTCGGCCTGCCGATGGAGAAGACTCACGTCGTGATGGACAAGTGGGGGTACACGGGCTCGGCGAGCGTCGCGATGGCATTCGACGACGCTCGCGCCCTCGGAAAGATCAAGGCCGACGACCTCGTCGTCTTCGTGGCATCCGGCGTCGGGTACAACATGGCGGGCGCCGCCTTCCGGATGGTCTAGGCTCCAGGGCACCGTGTCGCGCGCCGCGAAGATCGCCGTTGTCCTCGCCGCCGCCCTCCTCCTCCTCGGAGCGGCGGCGGGGTTGACCTTCTGGAGGCGGCCGCTCGCGACGCTCGCCTGGCTGGGCCGCCGGCGGCTCGCCTCGGCCGGCTTCGAGAAGCGCTTCCAGCCCTCGGCCGCGGGACCGCAGTGCGTCTTCTCGGGCGGCGGCGGCGCACCCGTCATCCTCGTGCACGGCGCCGGGGACCAGGCCGGAGGCTGGGCGAAGGTCGCGCCGCGCCTCGCAAAGAGCTTCGCGGTCGTCGCCGTGGACCTCGCCGGGCACGGGGAGAGCGCACCGGCCTCGGGCTCGATCCTCTTCTCGACGCTCCTCGCGGGCTTCGACGGCGCGATGAAGGAGCTTCCGCAGGGCAAGGTCACGCTCGTCGGGAACTCGCTCGGCGCGTGGGTGGCGACCGTGTGGGCGAAGGACCACCCGGAGCGGGTCCAACACCTCGTCCTCGTGGACGGTGGGCCGCTCCTCGGCGACCGGCCCGATCTCACGCTCCAGCCGAAGAACCGCGCGGAAGCGGACAGGACACTTCAGGCCCTGCGCGACCCGTCGGCGCCGATGATTCCAGACTTCATCGTCGACGACATCATCCGCGTCGCCGCGACGGGCCCGCTCGCCCGGCTCGTGGCCGAGCCGAAGAATCTGGCCGCGTACCTCCTCGATGGAAAGCTCTCGAGCTTCGACGTGCCCGTGGATCTTCTCTGGGGCGCGTCGGACAAACTCGTCTCCGTCGACTACGCCAGGCGCCTCGCCGCGCAGCTCCCGGCCGCGCGGCTCACGACGATCGACCGGTGCGGCCACGCACCACAAGTCGAATGCCCGGACCGGTTCATGGAGGCACTCCTGAAGGTCCTCAAGGACCCCCTGCCGGCGCCGACGGTTTCGAGGCCGCCCATCGCCCCGCCCGCCTCTGCGGCGGCCGCGAAACCGTGATTTCCGGAGACGTCCTCGGCGAACGCGCGCGGCTGTCGCCAGAGAAGGGCGCTCTCGTCGAGGTCGCGACGGGGCGGCGCTTCACGTACGCCGAGCTGGACGTGCGCGCAAAGGCGGCAGCCCGCGCCCTGACCGACGGCCTCGGCCTGAAGAAGGGCGACCGTCTTGCCCTTCTCGCGGGCAATTGCGTCGAGTTCCTCGACGTCTTTTTTGCGTGCGGCAAGAGCGGCGTCGTCCTCGTTCCGCTCAACACCCGGCAGACGGCGGGGGAGCTGGTTGGCGTCCTGGAGGACGCCGAGCCGAAAGCGCTGATCTACGGTCGGGAGTTCGAAGAGACCGCGAAAGATTTGCTTAGAAAGGTAAAGAACTGCGAGGGCATCGCGCTCGATGGGCCGGCGGCGCCCGCGAACGGGCGCTTCCTCTCTTCTCTTCCGGCGGCGCCTACCGGCGCCGCTGCAGAATTTTCCTCTTCGTCGTCCCCCGGTCCCGAAGACCTCTACTGCCTCCTTTACACGTCCGGTACGACCGGCAAGCCGAAGGGTGTGATGGTGCCGCACCGGATGATTGCGTGGAACGCGGTCAACACGGTCGTGTCGTGGCAGCTCCGCGAGGACGACGTGTCGCCCATCTACACGCCGCTCTACCACGCGGGCGGCCTCGGGGCGTTCCTGACGCCGATTTTCGCCGTCGGCGGGACGATCGTCCTTTTCGCGGGCTTCGACCCCGCGGAGATCCTCGCGACGATCGGCACGGAACGCTGTACGGTCATCCTCGGCGTCCCGACGATCTTCCGCATGCTCCAGGAGCACCCGGCCTTCGCCACAGCCGATTTTTCGAGTGTCCGCTACTTCGCCAGCGGCGGCGCACCTCTTCCGATGGACATCATCGAGACGTGGCAGAAGCGCGGCGCGAATTTCAAGCAGGGCTACGGCCTCACGGAGGTCGGCGTGAACTGCTTCGCGATGAGCATCGCGGAATCGGTCCGCAAAGCCGGCTCGATCGGCCGCCCGATGATGTTCACCGACGCGAAGCTGACGGACGAAGACGGGCGCGAGGTTCCGGTCGGGGACGTCGGCGAGCTCCTCCTGCGCGGCCCGCACGTCTGCAAGGGCTATTACCGGAACCCAGAGGCGACCGCGGCCTCGCTCGACGCAGAGGGCTGGTTCCATACGGGCGACCTCGCGAAGAAGGACGCCGACGGCTTCTACACCATCGCCGGGCGCAAGAAGGACATGCTCATCTCGGGCGGCGTCAACGTCTATCCCGCCGAGATCGAAGGAGTCCTCTTCCAGCACCCGGGCGTGAAGGACGTCGCGGTCGTCGGCGTGCCGGACGAGAAGTGGGGCGAGGTGGGCGTGGCGTTCGTCGTTCGAAGAGAAGAAGAAAGAGAAGAGAAGATTTCTTCGATCGGTGAAGAGGGCCGGAGCGCCGCGATTCAGGCGGAGCTTGCGAGTTTCGTCGCGTCCCGCCTCGCGAAATACAAGGTCCCCCGGGAGTTCCTCTTCGTCGCGAGCCTGCCCCGAACGCCCTACGGGAAAGTCGTCAAGCGCGACCTCCAGTCTCTTTACCTTTCAAAGAAATCTTCTTCTTCGTCCTCTTCGGACGCTCCCCGATGAGCGCCACCGGGAGCGTGCTGACTCACCGCGTGGACGGGGATGGTCCCCCTCTTCTCCTTCTCAACGGCGGCATGATGTCCCTTTCGGCGTGGGAGCCGGTCGCCCGGCGCTTTGCGGCGCGGCACCGCGTCGTCCGCTGCGACTTCCGCGGGCAGCTCCTCTCGCCGGGCGAACCGCGCGCGTCCATGGAGGACCATGCGGACGACGTCGCGGCCCTCCTCGACGCTCTCGGCGAGACGCGCGTGGACGTCATCGCGGCGTCGTTCGGGGCGTACGTCGGACTTCTCCTCGCCGCGCACCATCCGGCCCGTGTTCGCTCCCTCGTCGCGGCGACCGTCACGGACGTCGCGGACGAAGGGCTCGGCGAGCCCGGCGCGCGTCTCGCGGAGGCCGTGCACGCCGCCGCGCATGGCGGAGACCGCACGGCGGTCTACGACGCGATCGTCCACCTCGCCTACACGCCCGAATGGCAGGCAGCGCGGGCCGAGGAGCTCGCGGCGCGCCGCGAGCAAGTCGGTCTCCTGCCGGACGCGTGGTTCACGGGGCTCGAGGGCCTCCTCGGGGCGCTCGTGCAGGTCGACCTCCGGCCCGTCCTCCCGAAGATCGCCTGCCCCGTCCTCGTCCTCGCCGCGGGCCGGGACGCCGCGATGCCTCTCGAGCGGACGCAGGCCGTGGCGGACGCGATCCCGGGCGCGAACCTCGTCGTCGTACCAGGCTCGGGTCACGCGCTGATCGTCGAGCGCGAGGACGAGTTCGTCCTTCTCGCCGAGCGCTTCCTCGAGGGCGCTGGCACCGCCGCGGGAGGGGCGTGAGCGTCACCTCGCCAGCCCCCGCGCCCGACCGCGAGGGCAGGCTCGTCCACGCGGGCCACGGCTACCACTGGGAGCTCTGGGGCAGGGGGACGCGGGAGACCGTCTGTCTCTTCAACGGCCTCGCGATGTCCACGAAGAGCTGGCTCTCGTTCCTCCCCGAACTGACGGGGGACCGCGATGTCCTCCTCTACGACTACCTGGGACAGGGCGCCTCGGACGACGCGGAGGTGCCCGGCGCGCCGATCTCCGTTTTTGGTGACGCGCTCGCGGCGATCCTCGACGCCGCCGGCATCTCGAAAGTGCACGCCGTGGGCGTCTCGTACGGCGGGTGCGTCGCGGCCGAGTTCGCCCGCCGCCACCCGTCGCGCGTCCGCACGCTGACGCTGTCGGGGATCCTCCTCACGAAAGAGACACTCTTTTCGATGTACCAGGATCTCTCGATGCGCTTCTACGCGGGCGGCCCGCCGCTGTTCGACCTGTACACGCGGTACCTCTACGAGAAGATCTTCGGCGAGGAGTTCGCCGCGCGCGTCGGCGAGAAGCTCGAGACGATGCGCAGGGGTTTTCACGACCGCTACGCGGGCCGTATCGAAGCGCTCGTGCGGCTCACGGAGGCGCAGGACCCGTTCTTCGCGGCTCTCGAGGAGAACGCCGCGAGCTTCGCCGCGATCCCGTGCCCCGTCCTCGTCCTCGCGGGCGCCGAGGACCGCGCGATTCCGCCGGGGCAGCAGCGGAAGATCCCGTCCGTGATCCCCCACGCCGTCTACGAGGAGATCGCGGGCGCGGGTCACGTCGTCTATCTCGAGAAGCCCGAGATCTTCTGGCCGCGGCTGCGGCGGTTTCTGGACGGGCACCGGGCCTAACGGCGCACGCGGGCGAGGGCGGGCCGCGCCGCCGCCGCCAGACCGGGTTCCTTCAGCATCCCGTGGCGGAGGATCTCGGCGATCTCGCCCATGACGCGGTCGCTGTCCTTGCCGAACTGCTCGGGGACGCCGAAGAGGATCTCGACCGCGTAGTACTGAAGGAAGACGCGGCTCGCGAGCATGACGGCGGTCGTGACGGGCACGCC
>DASVJU010000358.1:0-32134 GCA_036385755.1 Thermoanaerobaculia bacterium | reverse complement strand
GGCGAGCTCCGCGCGATCGGCGCCACGACCATCGGCGAATACCGCAAGCACATCGAGAAAGACCCCGCGCTCGAACGGCGCTTCCAGCCCGTGTTCGTGGGCGAGCCTTCCGTCGAAGACACGATCGCGATCCTCCGCGGCCTCGCCGAGCGCTACGAGGTCCACCACGGCGTGAAGATCACGGACGCGGCGCTCATCGCCGCCGCGACGCTCTCTCACCGCTACATCGCGGACCGCTTCCTGCCCGACAAGGCCATCGACCTCATCGACGAGGCGGCGTCGAAGCTCCGGATGGAGATCGACTCGCTGCCCACGGAGATCGACGAGGTCGAGCGCCGCGTCCTCCAGCTCGAGATCGAGAAGAAGGCGCTCCAGAAAGACGACGCCCGTCCCGCAAAGGACCGCCTGAAGACTCTCGAGCGCACGCTCGCCGAGCTGAAAGAGCGCTCGAACGGGATGAAGGCGCGCTGGAAGTCCGAGAAGGACGCCATCGCGGTGATTCGCGGCCTCAAGAAAAAGCTCGACGACACGAGAGTCGCCGCCGAGGCGGCCGAGCGCCAGGGCGATCTGAACAAGGCCGCCGAGCTGCGCTACGGCACGCTCACGAAGCTGAAAAAGGACCTCGAGGCCGCGCAGGCGCACCTCGACGACCTGCAGAAGGGCGGCGCGATCCTGCGCGAGAAAGTCGACGAGGACGACATCGCCGCGATCGTCTCGAAGTGGACCGGCGTCCCCGTCTCGAAGATGGTCGAGGGCGAGACGCAGAAGCTCCTGAAGATGGACGAGCGGCTGAAGCTTCGCGTCATCGGGCAGGATGAAGCTGTCGACGCCGTCGCGGCCGCGGTTCGCCGCGCCCGCGCCGGCATGAAGGACCCGAAGCGGCCGATCGGCTCGTTCCTGTTCCTCGGCCCGACGGGCGTCGGCAAGACCGAGCTCGCGCGCGCGCTCGCCGAGTTCCTCTTCGACGACGAGAACGCGATGGTCCGCCTCGACATGTCCGAGTACCAGGAGAAGCACACCGTCTCTCGCATGATCGGGGCACCTCCGGGATACATTGGCCACGACGAAGGCGGCCAGCTCACGGAAGCGGTCCGGCGCCGGCCGTATGCGGTCGTTCTCTTCGACGAGATCGAGAAGGCCCACCCCGACGTGTGGTCCGTCCTCCTGCAGGTGCTCGAAGACGGCCGGCTCACGGACGGCAAGGGCCGCGCCGTCGACTTCAAGAACGTCGTCGTCATCATGACGTCGAACGTGGGAAGCCCGATCATCCAGGAGCTCTCCGGCGTCGACGAGAAACTGCTCAAGACGCGTATCGAAGCCGAGCTTCGGAACCACTTCCGGCCGGAATTCCTGAATCGGATCGACGACATCGTGGTCTTCCGGCGCCTCGAGCTCGCCGACATCGAGAAGATCGTCGTGCTGCAGCTTCGATACGTCGCCGAGCTCGTGGCGGCACGGGGCGTGAAGCTCGCGTGGACGGACGCCGTGAAGACGTGGCTGGCGCGCGAGGCCTTCGACCCGGTCTACGGCGCGCGGCCGCTCAAGCGAAACATCCAGAAGCTGGTCCAGGACCCGCTGGCGCTCAAGCTTCTCGCGGGCGACATCCACGAGGGTTCGATCGTCACCCTCGAGCTCGCCCCAGGAGGCGCGGCGCTGGAATTCAGGACCGGCGCGGTCGAACGGGCGGCCGCCAGGGCCGCAAATTCCCAACCACTGAGGAGCACGCCATGAACGTCATCCGTTGGAACGACCCCTTCCGAGACCTCGCCTCTCTCCAGCACCGCCTGAACCGCGCCTTCGACACGACGCTCGCGCGCCCGGAGCGCAACGAGGAGGAGCTCCTCACGGGGGCCTGGGCTCCTCCGGTCGACATCCTCGAGACGAAAGAGAAGACGATTCTCAAGGCCGAACTGCCCGGCTTCGACGAGAACCAGATTCATCTCCACTTCGAGGACGGGATCCTCTCGCTCGAGGGCGAGCGCAAGTTCGAGAAGGAGAACGCCGACGAGAACTATCACCGCGTCGAGCGCAGCTACGGCCGGTTCGTCCGCTCCTTCACGATCCCGTCGAACGTCGACAACGAAAAGATCTCCGCCGCGTTCCTCAACGGCATTCTCACCGTCGAGCTGCCGAAGCGCGAGGAGACGAAGCCGAAACAGATCAAGATCACGTCCGCGAAGCCGGCCCTCGACGCCAAGAAGTGATGAAGAGACCCCGAAAGGGGTCAGCCCCTAGATGGCCGCGGCACCCGCCGGGGCGTCCTCTTCCTTGAAGAGGTCCGTCGAGATGTAGCGCTCCGACGTGGACGGGATCACGAACACGATGAGCTTTCCGGCGCTGCCTTCGCGCTTCGCGATCTCCACGGCCGCGTGCGCGGCGGCGCCGGACGAGATCCCGCCGAGGATGCCCTCCTCTTTCGCGAGGCGCCGCGCCATCGCGAAGGCCTGGTCGTTCGACACCTGGAACGTCTCGTCGACGAGCGTCGTGTCGAGGTTCTTCGGGATGAATCCCGCCCCGATGCCCTGGATCTTGTGCGGGCCGGGCGCGCCGCCCGAGAGGACCGGCGATGCCGTGGGCTCGACGGCGACGAGGCGCACGGAGGGCTTCTTCGGCTTCCAGTACCGGCCGACGCCCGTCATCGTTCCTCCCGTTCCGACACCGGCCACGAAGATGTCCATCTTGCCTTCCGTGTCGTCCCACAGCTCGACGGCCGTCGTGGCTTCGTGGATCGCGGGATTCGCCGGGTTCTCGAACTGCTGCGGTTGAACGCCGTTCGGGCCATACTCGGCGAGGAGCTCCTGCGCCTTCGCGATCGCGCCCTTCATGCCCATCGGCCCCGGAGTCAGCACGACCTCGGCTCCCAGGAGCTTCAGCACCTTGCGCCGTTCGATCGACATCGTCTCGGGCATCGTGAGGATGAGGCGATATCCGCGGGCCGCCGCGACGAATGCGAGGCCGATGCCCGTGTTCCCCGAAGTGGGCTCGATGAGGACCGTCTTGCCCGGCGAGATCCTCCCCGCCTTCTCGAGCGCCTCGATCATGGCGACGCCGATGCGATCCTTGACCGAGTGCGCGGGATTGAAGAACTCCAGCTTTCCCGCGACGACGGCGCCCGGGGCGATCCCCGCCGTCACGCGGTTGAGCCTTACGAGCGGCGTGTTCCCGATCAGTTTCGTGATGTCCGCGGCGATCTTCATGGGGCCCTCCGAAAGAAAGCGCCGGAATGGCGGGCGCGCGCCTTGCAAGCAAACCCGGTCTCGCGATGCTGGGGACTTCAGATCGAGTACGAAAGCTCCTCGCGTTCGGCCTTCACCTCGGCGACGAGATGGGCGATCGTCACGCTGGACAAGAAGCGACGATGCGTCTCGAAAAGCTCCCGGTCAAGCCGCTGAATCGCCGCGGGCATCGACGTCTGCTCGGGCGACGGGTCGCGTCCCTCGCGGGAGAAGAGGGAGACGACCGAGAGGGCGTTCGCCGATGCCGCGAGGGACGTCGGCCGATAGCCACCGTTGCGGCCCCTTCCGGCCGCCACCAGGCCGCTCCTCACGAGAGGGAGCAGAAGCTGATGCACGGAGTCACGGGAGAGGTCGAGCCATCCCGCAAGCTGCGTGGAGGTCACGTCCGGCCCCGCCCGGTAGACGAGCTCGACGAGCGCCTGGATCGCCTTTTTCTGCCGTGTGTTTAGAATTGATTAAATATCCCTTCGACTTTATCGAGTAACCATGATGCAAGCCCGAAAGGAAATGTCAAGCCGACTTCTTCTCCTCCTTCTCGTCTCCGCCCTGCCGGCGCCGGCCGCTTCTTCTCAGCGGCCCGTGCCCTCGCCCGCTCCCCCGCCCCCGGGCACGCGCGCGGAACGCCGCACGCCGATCGTCGAGGCGGTCGAAAAGATCGGGCCGGCTGTCGTCAACATCTCCGCGGAGAAGCTCGTCCAGCAAAGGCGAGGCTCACTCGACTCGTTCTTCGGGTTCGACGCGCGTCCTCGCGGCTACAAAACGGAATCCCTCGGCTCGGGCGTGATCCTCTCCGCATCAGGCGTCGTCGTCACGAACGACCACGTCATCTCGGGCGCCTCGCGCATCTGGGTCACGACGGCCGACGGGAGGGAGCTCGAGGCGAAGCTGGAGGGCGCGGACGCGGACAACGACCTCGCCGTCCTGACCGTGAACGCGAAGAATCTCACGGCCGTGAAGATCGGCACCACCGCGGATCTCATGATCGGCGAGACGGTCATCGCGATCGGCAACCCCTTTGGTCTCTCGAACACGGTCACGACGGGCATCGTCTCGGCCGTGCACCGCACCGTGAAGGGCGAGTCGGGGCGGAACTACTCGGATTTCCTCCAGACGGACGCCGCGATCAATCCCGGGAACTCCGGCGGAGCGCTCGTGAACGTCCTCGGCGAGCTCATCGGCATCAACACCGCGATCGTCGGAGGCGCGAACACGATCGGCTTCGCGATCCCGATCGACCGCGCGCGCCGGGTGGTGGACGAGCTGCTCCACTACGGCGAGGTCAAATCCGTCTGGCTGGGCCTCCGCGGAACGAGCGTGTCGCTCGAGGCTGATCGCCCGTTGCGGCCGGGAGCGCGCGGCCAGGGCCTCCGCGTGCGCTCCGTCTATCCCAACTCGCCCGCGGCGCGTGCGGGCCTCGAACCGGGCGACGTCGTGGTCGGAATCGACGGGCGCCCCGTCGAGGGGCGCGACGATTTCGACACCGCCCTCGCCTCCGCCGGCACGGGACACGCCCTCGTCGTCGCCTTCCGGCGGGAGGGTCAGGAGCGCACGGCGCGCCTGACGACCGAGCGCACGCCCGACGACCTCGGCCTCGAGATCCTCAGGCGCGAGCTCGGGATCGTCGTGCACGACACGAGGAGCGGGCCGATGGTCTCCGCCGTCACGCGCAGCTCGCCGGCCGACGGCAAGGGGATCGACCGGGGCGACCTTTTGCTCGCGGTGAACAACCGGAAAGTGAAGACGGCCGAGGAGCTCGCGAAGGCGGTCGAAGGCGGATTCTCGCGCTCGAGCCTCGTGCTCTCCGTCTACCGCGAGCCGTATCTCTACAACGTGACGTTCGGGCTGGAGTGATTCCCTCTAGCTCCGGGCGAAGCGAATCTCCGACACGACGATGCCGGCGAGGACGAGAGCCGCGCCGGTCCAGTCGCGGCTCGTCATCCGCTCGCCCAGGAACAGGGCCGCGAAGAGCGCGGTGAAGACGGGCTCGAGCGCGAACATGACCGCCGCGTGCGTCGCGGGCATACGCGCCTGCGCCCAGGTCTGCGCGAGGAAGGTCACGACCGTCGCGAAAAGCGCCATCCAGAGGATCGAGAGGACGACGGTCCGGCCCCAGACGAGCGGCCGCGCCTCGGCGGCGAGAAACGCGCCCTTGCCGTGAAGAAACGGCGCGAGGGCGAGACGCGCGGCTCCGACGCCGATCGCCGCGAAGACGATCTGGCCGAACGAGTACCAGCGCACGTCGTGCGTGGCCGCCGTTTCGCTGACGATCACGATGAGGACTGCGTAGGAGACGGCCGTCACGAGGATCAGGAGGTCGCCTGTGTTGACGGCGGTCGCCGCGTCCTTCGGCCATGTGAGAAACAGAAAGCCCGCCGCCGCGATCACGAGGCCCGCGAGGTTCTCTTTCGACGGCTTCTTTTTCGTCATGAGATAGCCCACGACGGGCGTGAGCGGCACCGAGAGGCCGGTCACGAAGGCTGCCTTCGAGGCCGTCGTGAAGAGCTGGCCAACGACCTGGAACCCGATTCCCGCCGCGAGGAGGAGCCCGACGGCCGCGCTGTCGCGCAGGAGGTTCGGAGTCGTCGGCCGGCCGCGCGCGATCAGGTAGAGAACGGCGGCCGAGAGCGCGAAGCGGGCCAGGACGAAGAGGAGCGGCGGGGCCGTCTCGATCGCGAGCCGGTTCACGATGAACGTGGATCCCCAGATCGCGGTCACGACGACGAGCACGAGGTCTGCCCGGAGGGCCTCGCCCGGGGGCAGGGAAACGGCGGCCGGGGCGGTCATGAACGGCGATCATGCCTGAGAGCGCGGCTGCTATTCTCGCCGCCCCATGACGGCCCCCCGTGTGCGTTTCGCGCCCTCACCGACCGGCTCTCTCCATGTGGGCGGCGCGCGGACGGCGCTCTACAACTGGCTCTTCGCGCGCCGGCACGGCGGCACGTTCATCCTTCGCATCGAGGACACGGACGTCGAAAGGAGCCGCCGCGAGCTCACGGACCAGATCCTCCATGCGATGCGCTGGCTCGGCCTCGCGTGGGACGAGGGCCCGTTCTTCCAGAGCGAGCGGCAGGAGCTCTACCGTGAGGCCGCGGACCGCCTCCTCGCCGGGGGCAAGGCGTACCGCGCGTTCGAGACGCCCGAGGAGCTCGACGCGATGAAGAAGGCCGCGGAGGCATCCGGCAGCGCGTTCCGGTACGACGGCCGCGCGCGCTCCATCTCGCAGGAAGAGTCCGACCGGCGGGCCGCCGCGGGCGAGAAGTTCGTGCTGCGCCTCCGCGTGCCGGACGAGACCCTCGTCGTCGACGACGTCGTCCAGGGCAAGACGGAGTTTCCGGCCGGAGCGCTCGACGACTTCGTCCTCGTGCGCTCGGACGGCCACCCGCTCTACCACTTCACCGTCTGTGTCGACGACGTCGCGATGGGGATCACGCACGTCATCCGCGGCGTCGACCACCTCCCGAACGCGCCGAAGCACGTGGCGCTCTTCCGCGCGCTCTCGGCCCCGGCCCCGGTGTTCGCGCATCTCGGCATGATCCTCGGCCCGGACGGCAAGAAACTCAGCAAGCGCCACGGCGCGGCGGGCGTCGAGGAGTTCGAGGCGCAGGGGTACCTTCCCGAAGCGCTCGACAATTTCCTCGCGCTTCTCGGTTGGTCGCCGGGGAACGACCGGGAACGGATGAGCCTCGCCGAAATGGTCGCGCTGTTCTCCCTCGAGCGCCTCGGCCCTTCGCCCTCGCGCTTCGACCACGAGAAGCTCGCGTGGATGAACGGTCAGTATCTCCAGGAGATTCCCGCGGAAAGGCTCGTCGACCTTCTGAAGCCTTTCGGCGTTCCGGACTGCGGAGCGGACGTTCTCCTGCGCGCGATCCATCTCCACCTCTCGCGGGCGCGCACGCTCGCCGAGCTCGCCCGGTCCCTTTCGATCTATGGCGCGGACGCCGTCCGTTATGACGAGGCCGGCCTCAAGAAGTGGGGGAAGCCCGAGGTCGCGCCGCTCGTCCGCGAACTCGCCGGGCGTCTGACGGCGACCGCGCCGTTCGCGCACGCGGGGCTCGAGGAAGCCGCCCGCGCCCTCGCCGCCGAGAAGGGCCTCAAGCTCGGAGAACTCGCCCAACCGGCCCGGCTCGCCCTCACCGGGGTTCTCGCGTCGCCGCCGCTCTTCGAGATGATCGAGGTGTTGGGCAGGGAGACGACGCGGCGCCGCCTCCTGGCTTTTGCGGATCGAATCGCGGACCCGGCCGCCAATCGGATCGCGACGCCGGCGGCGGGCTCCCCCGCGGTACCCTCGGGTGGCTCATGAACGAGACACCCGCCCCGAAGGCCGATACCCCGGGGAAGGACTTCATCCGGGACATCCTCGAAGAGGACCGGCGCACCGGCAGGCACGCCGGGCGCGTCGCGACGCGGTTCCCTCCCGAGCCGAACGGCTACCTCCGCATCGGCCACGCGAAATCGATCTGCCTGAACTTCGGCGTCGCGATCGAATACGGCGGCACGTGCAACCTGCGCTTCGACGACACGAACCCCCTCAAGGAAGAAACCGAGTACGTGGACTCGATTCAGGAGGACGTTCACTGGCTCGGGTTCGACTGGGGGGACCGCCGTTTCTTCGCGTCCGATTATTTCGCGAAGCTCTACGAGTTCGGCGAGGCGCTGATCCGATCGGGGAAGGCCTTCGTGTGCGACCTCTCCGCCGAGGAGGTCCGCGCGACGCGCGGCACCCTCACCGAGCCGGGGACGAACAGCCCGTATCGCGACCGGCCTTCCGCCGAGAGTCTCGACCTCTTCCGGCGCATGCGCGCCGGCGAGTTCCCCGACGGCTCGCGCACGCTGCGGGCGAGGATCGACATGGCGTCGCCCAACATCAACCTGCGCGATCCCGCGCTCTTCCGCATTCGCAAGACGGCGCATCACCGCACCGGCGAAGAGTGGTGCATCTATCCGATGTACGACTACGCGCACGCGTTGTCGGACTGGATCGAGCGCATCACCCATTCGCTCTGCACGCTGGAGTTCGAGGACCACCGGCCGCTCTACGACTGGTGTCTCGAGGCGCTCGACCTTCCGGAACGACCGCGCCAGATCGAGTTCGCCCGCCTGAACCTCACCTACACGCTGCTCTCCAAACGAAAGCTTCTCCATCTCGTCACGGGCGGCCACGTGAAAGGCTGGGACGACCCCCGGATGCCCACGCTCGCGGGCCTCCGGCGGCGCGGTTTCACCCCCGAGGCTCTGCGCGACTTCTGCAACCGCATCGGACTCGCCAAGCGCGACAGCGTGGTCGAGGTCGAGCTCCTCGAGCACTGCCTCAGGGAAGACCTGAACCGCCGCGCGCCGCGCGTCATGGCCGTTCTGGATCCCGTGCGCGTCATCCTCACAAACTATCCCGAGGGGAAGGTCGAGGAGCTGGACGCCGTCAACAACCCCGAGGACGCTTCGGCGGGGACGCGCAAGGTCCCGTTCTCGCGCGAGCTGTACATCGACCGCGACGATTTCCGCGAGATGCCGCCGCCGAAATACCACCGCCTCTCGCCGGGGAAGGAAGTCCGCCTCCGATGGGGCTACCTGGTCCGCTGCGAGGAGGTCGTCAAAGATCCCATGACCGGCGCGATCACCGAGCTTCAGTGCACGTACGACCCCGCGACGCGCGGCGGCGAGGCGCCTGACGGGCGGAAGGTGAAAGGCACGATTCACTGGGTGTCGGCGACGCAGGCGCTCGAGGCCGAGGTCCGCCTCTACGACCGGCTCTTTGTGAGCCCGAATCCGGACGAGGCCCCCGACGGACGCGACTTCCTTGCGAATCTCAACCCGGCCTCCTTGGCCGTGAAGACCGGCTGCCGCGTCGAACCGTCGCTCGCCTCCGCCAGACCCGGCGGCGTCTTCCAGTTCGAGCGCGTCGGATACGTCGTCGTCGACTCCGACTCGGCCTCGTCGCGCCTCGTCTTCAACAGGTCCGTCTCGCTGCGCGACTCGTGGGGCAGGATCGAGAAGAACGCCCGCGCCGGCTCGTGACGGCCCGCATCCGCGTCCTTCTTTGGGCGCCCGTCGTTCTTCTCCTCGGCTACGAGTTCTTCCTCTCGGCACAGACGCCGAGCGGCATGCCGGACCTCGGCCCCTGGTTCTGGCAGAAGGACAAGGTCGAGCACGCGCTCTACTTCTTCGTCACGGGGCTCCTCGCAGTCCGCGCCGCGCGTTTCGGGGAAAGCTGGGGCCGCGCGAAGACGGCGGTCTTTCTTCTCCTCGCGGCGGTCCTCTGGGGATGCTCGGACGAGATCCACCAGTCGTATACGCCCGGGCGCAGCGTCGAGATTGGCGACGTGCTCGCCGACACGGCTGGCGTCGCTCTCGCAGTAGCGTTCGGAGAACGATTTCTCAGAAAGATTGGATTGGGAAGGGTGATTCAGTAGGCGCGGAGGGGGCGCGGGGGGACGACGCACCGCGTCGTCGCCCCGGGTTCCCCCGGAACATGACGCTGCCACTTGTCACGCGCGCCCTTGGCGCGCTCGCCCGCCGGTGGCGGGCGGACAAGTGGCTGGGGGGCAGGGATTCGAACCCCGATAGCCAGAGTCAGAGTCTGGAGTCCTACCGTTGGACGACCCCCCAGTGGGCGCGGGGCGGCGGATTATGCGGGCCGCCCCGCGCGCGGTCAAACCCGCGGCTAGGAGGAGGCGAGCCCGCGGAAAAAGGCCGCGAGATCTTCGGGCCTGCCGCTGCCCTGATACGTCACCGAGATCGAGCCGAAGGAGCGCCCGGCTTTCGGCGGACGTCCCGGCCGTCCGCGCCGGGCGGGTGCGGTCACCGCGCCGGAGCCTGCCGCCTTCGCCTTCGGAGCCGTGACCCGCGCGGCGCGGCGACGCCTCGAGCCCGAGGGACGCAGGCGCGAGACGTCCGGCGGCCCAAGGCGCACGCCGAACTTCGAACCGACCGCGTCGATGACCTTCTTCGCCTCGAGCACGGGGTTCTTCTTGAGCATCGCCTGCGCGAACGCGATCGCGCCCGGACGATCGATGCCGAGGCGTTTGCGCGCCGCGCGAATCACTCCGGCGCTGATCACCTTGGGATTCACCTTGAACGCCTTGCCGATCGCGGCCTTGACCTCACGCTCCGTCAGAGCCTTGTTCTTCTTGAGCAGATCCAAAACGAACGTGCGAATACCCGCCGGATTCGTATCCATTTCCGTTCCTCCCCAATCGACAACTCTGCCACACGACAGAGCACAAAATCAATATTGGGGAGTCCCGAGCCCGACCTCCCGGGCCCATGCCACGATGCCACCATCGAGGTTGACGGCGTCGAACCCCTGCCGCCGCAGAAATGCGGCGACCGATGCACTGCGGCCGCCGCTGTGGCAGGCGCACACGATCGCGACGGCGCGCGGCAGCTCGCCGACGCGCCTGGGCAGCTCGCCCATCGGAATGTGGACCACCGGAAACGGGTACGCCGAGCGGGACAGCTCCTCCGCTTCGCGCACGTCCAGCACGACGGGCTTCTCGCCCGCATCCCACTTCGCCTTCAGCTCCAGGACGGTCATCGGCGGCCTCCCGCGCCCAGTGTAGCGATAGAATGACGGGCCATGCTGCAAGACTTTCGCAACGAAGCGTTCACCGATTTCAGCCGCGCCGAGGAGCGCTCCGCGTTCGAAGCGGCGCTGTCCAGAGCGGATCGCCAGAAGGGCGCGGAGATCCCCGTCGTCGTGGGCGGACGGCGGCTCAAGACCGGGCGTCTCCTCGAGAACCTGAACCCCTCCGACCGCTCGGAGGTGCTTTCCCGCCACCATCTCGCGGACCGCAAGATTGCCCTCAAGGCGGTCGAGGCCGCCGTGAAAGCGCAGCGCGAGTGGGCTGATCTTCCGCCTCGCGAGCGCGCGTCCGTCCTTCTGCGCGCTGCGGCTCGCATGCGCGCGAAAAAGCACGAGTTCTCGGCCACGATGGTCCTCGAGATCGGCAAGTCCTGGCCCGAGGCCGACGTCGAGACGGCCGAAGCGATCGACTTTCTAGAGTTTTACGCCCGCGAGATGCTCCGCTGGGGCGGCGAGATCCCCGTCACGCCATACCCCGGCGAGTTCCCCGAGACGCTCTACGTTCCGCTCGGCGCGGGCGCGGTGATCCCGCCGTGGAACTTCCCGAACGCGATCCTCACGGGGATGACGAGCGCGGCTCTCGTCGCGGGCAACGGCGTCGTCCTCAAGCCCGCGTCCGACACGCCGCTGATCGCGTGGAAGGTCTTCATGCTCCTCGAAGAGGCGGGCGTGCCCGACGGCGCGCTGAACTACCTGCCCGGCCCCGGCAGCGAGGTCGGCGACCTCCTCGTCGAGCACCCCGGGACGCGCTTCATTTCCTTCACGGGCTCCAAGCAGGTCGGCCTCACGATCAACCAGAAGGCCGCCGCCGTCGCGAAGGGACAGCGCTGGATCAAGCGTGTCGTTCTCGAGATGGGGGGCAAGGACTTCATCCTCGTGGACGAGGACGCCGACTTCGACTTCGCGGTGTCGCAGGTCGTCGCGTCGGCGTTCGGGTTCCAGGGCCAGAAATGCTCGGCCTGCTCGCGGGCAATCGTCCACCGTCGGCTCTACAGGCGCTTCGTGGACGCCGTCGTCGCGAAGACGGCGAAGCTGACTCAGGGCCCGACGCGCGACCAGAAAAACTTCCTCGGCCCGGTCGCCTCCGAGAAGCAGTTCAAGACGGTCACGAACTACATCAAGGTCGGCAAGCGCGAGGCGAAGCTCGGGACGGGCGGAACCTGGAACGGCCGCGTCGGCAACTTCGTCGCGCCGACGGTCTTCTACGACGTGAAGCCCACGGCGCGCATCTTCCGAGAGGAGATCTTCGGCCCCGTCCTCGGGATCATCGAGGCGAAGGACTTCGAGAGCGGGATCGCGCTCGCGAACGCGAGCGAGTACGGCCTCACGGGCTCGTACTTCGGACGCGACCGGGCACGCATCGTCGAGGCGAAGAAGCGGCTCCACTGCGGGAACCTCTACATCAACCGCAAGTGCACCGGCGCGCTCGTGGGCGTCCACCCGTTCGGCGGCTTCGACATGTCCGGCACGGACAGCAAGGCCGGCGGTCGGGACTACCTCGGCCTCTTCCTTCAAGCCAAGAGCATCTCCGAAAGGCTGTAACGAGGGCTTGCCGGAGAGGGTCCGAACGGCATCGGAGAGGGTCCAAGGAGCACCGCGTGACGGTGCGCACTGAATTTGGCACCGTTCTTCCTTAGGAAGACTTCCAGAGTGTGGGCACTAACGTGACATTGTCTCGTAAGTCATTTATATTAAATTTCTTACGGGCACGGCCACCATTGGAGTCCGGTCGCGGACAGGGTCGCGGCTCCGGTTTCTTGGGATCCTCTCCAAATTATTGCCGACTGGGCGGAGTTCCTTGCTCGACGGGACGCCCTTCCTCGGAATAAAATATGGCTCATTTCACGTGTCGTCCGGGTCTATTCATTTTTTTTAGAGCCCAGCAGGGCCTCCTCTGATTCAGGAAAGGGAGAAAAGGGAGAGAAGAAGCATGAAAAACAAGAAAATCTGGCTCGTACTCCTGGTGCTGCCGCTCCTCATGGCGAACCACGTGTGGGCGCAGGGCATACCGACCGGAACACTCTCCGGCCGCGTGACCGACGACACGGGCCTCGGCCTGCCGGGCGTGTCGATCACCGCTTCGGCCCCGACTCTTCAGGGCTCGAGGAACGCCGTGACGGACGTCAACGGGAACTACATCATTCCGAATGTGCCGCCGGGCGACTACACCGTCGTCGTCGCCCTTTCCGGCTTCCAGACCGCCACGAGAACCACGAAGGTTTCCACCGGTCAAGAGGCCGCGGTTAACGTCAAGCTGGCGCTGTCCGGCGTGACCGCCGCGGCAGTCGTCGTCGCGCAGAGCGAGGCCGTCTCCCAGAACTCGCAGGCTGCCACGACTTATTCCGGCGATCTCATGAACAAGCTCCCGGTCGGAAGGACCATCCTCGGCTCCGTCATCCTGACCCCCGGCGTGAACCAGAACGGCCCCGCCGGGAACATCACGATCTCCGGAGGCCAGTCGTTCGACAACGTCTTCACCGTCAACGGCGTCAACGTCCAGGACAACGTCCGCGGCACGCCGACGAACCTCTTCATCGAAGACGCGATCCAGGAGACGACGACGTTGACGTCGGGCGTCAGCGCGGAATACGGACGGTTCACGGGTGGCGTCGTCAACGCCATCACGAAGCGGGGAGGGAACACCTTCAGCGGGTCCATCCGCGACACCTTGAACAACGACGCGAACAAGGCCCAGACCCCGATCCACACGACCTACACCGACCAGTGGGTCCCCACGTACGAGGCCACGCTCGGCGGCCCGATCTGGAAGGACAAGGTCTGGTTCTTCGGCGCCGGCCGCTACAACAAGCAGGAGACGTCGGGATCCACGGCCTCGATCAACGGCGGGCCCACGATCTCCATCCCGCAGTCGAACCTGAACGAGCGCGTCGAAGGGAAGCTGACGCTCTCGCCGGTTCCGAACCACACCCTCTCGGGGGACTACACCTGGACGACGACGGAGTCGAATAACTACTTTTTCCCGAACCTCCCGGTCCTCGACCTCAAGCAGACCTACAACCGCCAGACTCCGTCCGACGTCCTCGCGATCAACTACAACGGCGTGCTCACGAGCAACCTCTTCCTCGAGGCGCAGTACTCGAAGAAGACGTTCACGTTCCAGAACTCGGGCGGAACGGACACCTCGTTGATCGGGGGCACCGCGATCGGCGTCCTCGACCAGGGCACCGGCGTGATGTGGTCCCCGGTTTTCTGCGGGGTCTGCAGCCCTGAGTCCCGCGACAACAACGACTACCTCTTCAAGGGAACCTATTTCGCCTCGTCGCCGAGCCTGGGCTCCCACAACATCGCCTTCGGCTATCAGAATTTCGGCCAGCAGCGGCTGTCGAACAACTACCAGTCGGGGAGCAACTGGTGGCTCTACTCGACATCGGTCAAACCTGTGGGCGGCGACCTCTACCCCGTCGTCGACGCCAACTCCTACTTCGTCTACTTCCCGATCCCCAAGCTGAGCCAGGGGAGCGATCTCAGGACCACCTCGGTCTTCGTGAACGACGCCTGGAAGCTCGGCAACAACCTCTCCTTCAACATCGGCGTCCGCTGGGACAAGAACAACGCCAAGGACTCCGCGGGGCACCTCGTCGCGGACGACAGCCAGTTCAGCCCCCGGCTCTCCGCCTCGTACGACATCAAGGGAGACGGGACGTTCCGCGTGTCGGGCAGCTACGCCCGCTACGTCGGCCAGATCCAGGAGACGATCGCGGGCAGCGGCGCCACGTCGAACGGCTCTCCGGCCAGCTACTACTACTTCTGGACCGGCAAGGAATACAACACCGGCGCGACGCTCACCCCGACGGCTCAAGTCCTGGCTGAGATGTTCGCCGCGATCGGCGTCACCAAGACGGGCATGTTCCCCCCCGGGCTCACGGCGGACATCGTCAACCTTCCCGGCGTGAACCTCCAGATCCTTTCCCCGCTGAAGTCGCCCAACGCGAACGAGTATTCGATCGGGTTCGGCGGCACGCTCGGCGGCAACTTCGTTTACCGCGTGGACGCGGTGCGGCGCGAATTCAAAGACTTCTACATGACCGAGCGCACCCTGAACACCGGCTTCGTCGCGGACGACCTCGGGAACCAGTACAACCTGGGAGTCTTCGTCAACTCGAACCTCCCCGAGCGCAACTACACCGCGTTGAACACCTCCTTCGCCTACCGGACCGGTCCGGTGAGCGTCGGGGCGAACTGGACGTGGTCCCACACGCTCGGCAACTTCGTGGGAGAGGGCGCCGGCGGCGGCCCCGCCTCCTCCGGGCTTCTCAACTACCCCGAGTACCTTCAGCAGTCCTGGAACGCGCCGCGGGGCGATCTCTCCCAGGACCAGAGGCACCGCGTCCGCCTCTATGGGAACTATGATTTCAAGCTCGGTCCGGTTGGTATCGGGGCGGGCCTCGTTCAGGCCTTCGACACCGGCACGCCCTACGGCGCGGCCGGAACCATCAACTCGAGTCCGTTCGTGGCCCTAGGATGCTCGACGCCGGGCATCGACCAGACGCACTGCTACATCGCACCGCCGACGAACGAGACGTACTGGTTCACCTCGCGCGACGCCTATCGCACCGACAACATCTATCGGACCGACCTCTCCCTCAACCTGACCGGGAAGATCGGGCCGGTCGAGGTGTTCGTCCAGCCGCAGGTCATCAACGTGCTCAACGGCCATGGCGTGACGTTCACGAACAACCCGACGGGCATCAACACGTCGGTCTCCGTCGGCCGCGGCGCCACGCCCGACGCCCGCGGCCTCGTCCGCTTCAACCCTTTCAACACCGCCCCGATCGAGTGCCCGCAGGGCAACACCAAGGCCCAGTGCACGGCGCTGGGAGCGAACTGGCAGAAGAGCACTTCGTTCGGCCAGCCGACGTCCGGCTCCAGCACGGCCCCGTCGTTCCAGGTTCCCAGGACCTACCTGGTCACCTTCGGAGCCCGGTTCTAGACTCTCCACCATTTTCGGTTCATGCCCTGGCCTTCGGGCCAGGGCATTTTTTTGTCAGCGTTGACGTTATCCTCCTGCCCTTGATGAGGTTCGCTCCTGCCCGTCTCGCGGCTCTCCTCGGCGGGATCGTTCTGCTTCTCGCCGTCCCGTCGTGCAGGGGGACGCGGCGTGCCCCTGCCGGCCTCCGGTTCCAAGGCGCCCCGGTCATCCTGATCTCGGTCGACACGCTTCGCTCGGACCGCCTCCCGATGTACGGATACGCCAAAGTCGAGACTCCGGCGCTCGACGGGCTCCGAAAAGACGCCATCCTCTTCGAGAGGGCTTATTCCCACATCCCCCTCACGCTCCCGGCGCACGTTTCTCTCTTCACGGGTCTCGAGCCGGGGCGGCACGGCGTGCTCGACAACTCGGGCTTCCGCCTCGATCCGGCCATTCCCTGTCTGGCCGAGCTGCTGAAGAAAGCCGGCTATGCGACCGGGGGCGCCGTCTCGGCGGTCGTCCTCGACTCGCAAAGCGGGATCGCGAGAGGCTTCGACTTCTGGGACGACAGGGTGAACGCGAAGCGCCGGACGAGCATGCTGGAGTTCGTGCAGCGCCCGGGACAGGAGACCGCGGATCTCCTCCTCGGCTGGATCCGCCGGGAAGCCCCCCGGCCCCTCTTCGCGTTCCTCCACATCTACGAACCGCACGCCCCCTATGAGGCCGCCGAACCCTACCGTTCACGCTATCCCGATCCTTACGACGGGGAGGTCGCGTATTCCGACGCGATCGTGGGGAGGTTTCTCGCCGAGCTCAAGAGGATCGGTCTCTACGACAAGGCGATGATCTTCTTCCTCTCCGACCATGGAGAAGGTCTCGGAGACCACGGTGAGATGCAGCACGGCATTTTTCTCTACCGCGAGTCGCTCCAGATCCCGCTTCTGATCAAGCTGCCCGGAGGCGTCCTGGCCGGCACGAGCGTCAAGACGCCGGTTCAGATCTCTGACGTCTTCCCGACGATCGGCGAGGCGCTCGCGGCGCCGGGCTTTCCGGAGAGACCCGGCACCACATCCCTCGTCGACCTCGCTTCAGGAGGCCCCGCGCCCGAGAGACGGATCTTCGCCGAGAACTACAACCCGCGCATCCGGCTCGGATGGAGCGAGCTCCGTTCCCTCATTTCCGTTCGTCATCAGTACATCGAGGCGCCGACTCCCGAGCTCTATGACCTCGCCGCGGACCCGGCGGAGAAGATGAACCTCGCCGCCCGGAAGCCGCCAGAGCTCCGCTCGATGGTCGCCGAGTCGGAGAGGCGAAGGACCGCGCTCAGGTCTCCGTCGGCGATCGACTCCGAGCAGGCGAAGAAGCTCCAGTCCCTCGGCTATCTCACGGGCGCGGCCTCGGATGCCGGCGGTCCCCTGCCGGACCCGAAGGCAGCCATCGGCAGCCTCGTCGAATTGCAGCGCGCGGTCGAGCTTCACCAGGCGGGGAGGAGCGCGGAGGCCATCCCGATGCTGACCGGCCTCCTCAAGGCGAATCCTCGCCTGATCGACGGCTGGGAGATCCTCTCCGCGGCGCTGGAGCGGCAGGGGCGGATGGACGAAGCTCTCTCGGCCCTGAAGCGGACCGTCCAGCTCTCTCCGCCGGGGCGCACGAACTATCTCGTGGATGTCGCGAACCTGGCGCTCAGGACCGGCCGGACCGAGGAAGCCCGGCACCACGCGGAAGTGGCGTGGGAGATGGGGGACGCGCGGGCGGCGGAGGTGCTCGCCCGGATCCACCTCCTAGAGAACGATCCGCCGGGTGCGAGACGCTGGGCCGAGCAGTCTCTCTCCCGAAAGGGGGCGTCCCCCGAGGCGCTCGTGGTCCTCGCGCGAGCCGCGATGCTCGAGGGGAAGTTCGGGGAAGCCCTCGAGAAGGTCGACGAGGCCGCGAAGATCGCGGGCGCCACCACGCCTCCGCCGGGCCTCCACGTCGCGAGAGCGGAGATCTTCGGGCGCCAGGACAAGCTCGATCTCTCAGAACAGGAGTACAGGAAGGAGCTGGAGTTCTTCCCGCAGAGCGTCGAGGCATTCACCGGGCTCGCCATCATCGCGGCCTCGCGCGGGGAGATGAGCGAGGCCTCCCGCCGGATCGACGCGATGATCCGCGCCGTGCCGGGTCCCTTCGCTTACCTCATGGCCGTTCGGAGCCTCGGTCGCTTCGGGAATGCCTCGCGTGCACGGGCCCTGCTCGAGGAGGCGAAGCGGCTCTATCCGCAGGACCAGCGCTTCGCGCACGAAGAGACGGCCCTCCGTCGGTGAAGAGGATGCTGCTAACCCGCCGAGCCGGCCTTCTGGCCCTCTGCCTCCTTTGCCTCCTCTCCACTTCGTGTTCCCGGAAGGGATCTCCGGGTCGAGAGGGCGCACCGACGCATCCCGGCGCGCCGCTCTTCCTCATCGTCGTCGACACCCTCCGCTCGGATCACCTTCCGTTTTATGGCTACCCCGGCGTCGAGACGCCGGCGCTCTCGGCCCTGCGCCGGGATTCCATCCTCTTCGAGAAGGCCTACAGCCATGTCCCGCTCACCCTGCCGGCACACGCATCCCTTCTCACCGGAACGCTCCCGGCGGTTCACGGTGTGCTCGACAACGGGGGATATCGGCTCGATCCGTCCGTTCCGACGCTCGCCGAGATGCTCAAGCGGCAGGGATACGCGACGGGCGGCGCCGTCTCCACGATCGTCCTGGCCGGAACCAGCGGCATCTCGCGGGGCTTCGACTTCTACGACGACGACATCGAGCCCTCGTCGCCCGGACAGTCCATGGGGTACGTACGGAGGGCCGGAGACGAGACGGCCGGCCTCCTGATCCGGTGGCTGGATGGCGTGAAGGAGACCCGGGTTTTCGGCTTTCTCCACCTGTACGAGCCCCATGCCCCTTGCGAGCCCAGAGAGCCGTTCCGCAGCCGTTTCAAGAACCCCTACGACGGCGAGGTGGCCACGGCCGACGCCATCGTGGGCACGTTCCTCGAGCACCTGAAAAAGACGGGCCTCTACGACCGCTCGTTGATCGTGTTCCTTTCGGATCACGGCGAG
This sequence comes from Thermoanaerobaculia bacterium, assembly GCA_036385755.1. Lineage (GTDB taxonomy): Bacteria > Acidobacteriota > Thermoanaerobaculia > UBA5066 > UBA5066 > Fen-183. The sequence continues at coordinate 13,316 of DASVJU010000358.1, read as the reverse complement.
GGGCTCGGGGACCATGGCGAAGATGAACACGGGGTGTTCCTGTACCGCGAGTCCATCCAGGTCCCGCTTCTCGTGAAGCTTCCCAGGAAAGACGGCGAAGAGAAGCCCGCCCTCGCGGGAACGAGCGTGCCGGTTCCGGTGCAGCTCATCGACGTCGTGACGACCATCGCGAAAACTCTCGCAGTCTCCGGTTTCAAGCCGCCGCCGGAGACGCTCTCGATCGTCGATCTCGCGAACGGCGCGAGGCCCACGGAGCGCCGCATCCTCGCCGAGACCTTCTTCCCGAAGATCCGCTTCGGGTGGAGCGAGCTCCGGTCTCTCGTGGACGGCCGGTGGCAGTACATCGAGGCGCCTCGGCCCGAGCTCTACGACCTCGAGAAGGATCCCGGCGAGAGGAACAACCTGGTGGGCGGGAGGCCCGACCCCCTTCGGTCGATGAAGGTCGAGCTCGAGAAGAGGAAGACCGCGTTCAAGGCTCCCCAATCCGTCGATCCGGAGCAGGCGAAAAAGCTCGCGTCTCTCGGGTATCTCTCGATGACGTCCTCCCCCCGGGGCGGACCGCCCCCGGATCCCAAGGACGAGATCGCCACGTTGCAGCTCTTGAAGCAAGGCCTTGGGCTCGCGCGGGCGGGGCGGTTCCCCGAAAGCACGCAGACCTTCGAGAAGCTCCTCGCGAAGAACCCGCGAATCGTCGATGCGTGGGAGGCCTATGCACAGGGGCTCGTCCAGACCGGACGGCCCGAGAAGGCTCTCGAGGCCATCCGAAAGACGGTGGAGCTCTCCCCCCCCGACCGGACGAACTACCTTCTCTCCGTCGCGAACGTCTGCATGCAGATCGGCCGTTTCGACGAAGCGCTCGCGAATGCAGACCTCGCGGTCTCACGGGGAGACACCGGCGGATACGAAATCAAGGCCCGCGCCTATCTCGCGAAGAACGACCTCGTTCGGGCCGAAGCCGAGGCGCGACGATCGATCGAATCCAGGAGGACGCGCAAGCGCTCCTACCTCGTCCTTGCCGAAGTCGAGGCCCGGCGCGGGAACCTCGCAAAGGCGCTGGAGATCACGGAGCAGGTGAAAACGCTCGTGGGAGATCGGGGGCTGGCGGATCTCGCGGGGATCCACTTCCTGCGCGGGAACATCCTTGCCCGGATGAACCGTCTCCCCGAGGCCGAGGCCGAGTTCGTCGAAGAGGTCAGGAACTTCCCCTGGTACGTCGACGCGTGGCAGGCTCTGGCGATGGCGCATGCCTCGCAGAACAGCGTCCCCGAGGCGAAGAAAACCATCGACGAGATGGTTCGGACGAACGGGTCCCCTCAGGCCTACGCCGTGGCCGTCCGTACTCTCACGATCCTGGGCGACACGGCTGGCGCCTCGGCCTACAGGTCCGAGGGTGCCAGGAAGTACCCGCGGTCCGGCAAGTGACGAGCGTGAGCCGAGCGAGCGTCGCCGCGGTGGCATTTTTCGGTCTCCTCCTGGGATCGTGCTCGCGGGATCGTGCGGTTTCCACGTTTCCCGATGCACCGGTCATCCTGATCTCGATCGACACGCTGCGCGCCGACCGCCTTCCGCTGTACGGGTATACGAAGATCCAAACGCCTTTTCTGGACCGGTTCGCGAAGGACGCCTGGCTGTTCGAGAACGCGTACTCGCCCTGCCCCATGACGCTCCCCGCACACACGACGATGCTGACCGGCATGCTCCCGCCGGAGCACGGGGTCAGGAACAACATCGGCTTCGTCTTCGACGGCGAGGCTCACATGAGCCTTCCTCGCCTGCTCAAACAGCGTGGTTATGCGACGGGGGCCGCCCTTTCCTCGTACGTGCTGCGCTTCGAAACCGGCCTGGGCACTCTCTTCGACTTCTACGAGGATTCGTTCGGCACGACGCCCGGGGTCCAGTCGGTCAACTACCAAAGGGCCGGTGACAAGACGGCGGCGTTCGCCGGGACCTGGATCGGAGAGCACGCTGCCAAGCCATTCTTCTTCCTGTTCCACATCTACGAACCGCACGTCCCCTACGACCCCCCGGAGCCCTTCAGGGGCCGGTACGGTGCCACCTACGACGGCGAGGTGGCGACCTCCGACGCCATCGTGGGGGCATTTCTCGACACCCTCAAGACGCTCGGGGTGTACGACAGGGCCATCGTGATCGTGACTTCCGACCACGGCGAGGGCCTCGGAGAGCATGGCGAGCAACAACACTCGATCTTCCTGTATCGCGAAGCGATCCGGGTGCCGCTCCTGGTCAAGCTCCCCGCGAGCTCCGGGGCAGGAACCCGCGTGGCGGCTCCCGTCCAGCTCTCGGACATCTTTCCGACCGTCACGGCGGCGCTCGGCCTTCCGGCGCCCAAGGAGGTGAGCGGGACGTCGCTCTTCGCGGCCGGCGCGACGGGGGCGGCTCGCCGTGTGATCTACGGTGAGACGCTTTTCCCGCGTCTCCAGCTCGGGTGGAGCGATCTTCGCAGTGTCCTGGACGCCAGGTACCACTACATTCACGGGCCCCGGCCCGAGCTGTACGACACGGTGGTGGATCCTCGCGAGGTGCACGACCTCGCGAAGAGTGATCCGGCCACCGTTTCCCGTCTCGCGAATGAGTTGTCCCGTTTCCCGAGAGGGAGCGCGAAGCCGGCGCCGGTGGACGAGGAAACCAGGCGGCGCCTTTCGTCGCTGGGATACCTCGGGACCTTGCGCGACAGCGGCGGGACCGCGGACCTGCCGAACCCCGCCGACAATCTCCCGGCTCTGAGGCGGATGGAGGAAGCCTGGCACCTCGGCGAGCAGGGACGGGTCCCCCAGGCGATCGAAGTGCTGCGCGCAAGCGTGCGGGAGAACCCGGCGATGTTCGACGCCTGGGTCAAGCTCGGCGAGCTGTTGTCGGAATCCGGTCTGGACGAGGAAGCCGCGGCCGCATATCGACAGGCTCTCGAGCGCTCGCCGGTGTTTCTCCCCGACATCTCCATCTCGCTCGGGTTCGTCGAGCTGCGGCGACGGCGTTTCGACGAGGCGGAGCGCCTCGCAAGGGCCTCGCTGGCCACGGTTCCTTCCAAGGCTCGCGAGCTCCTCGCCGGTATCGCGCTGGCGCGTGGAGACCTTGCTGCCGCCGAGAGAGAGGCAGGAGCGGCGGCGGCTTCACGCAATCCTCAACCCTCAGCGATCCTCGTCATGGCCGAGGTCAAGTTGCGCGCCGGAAAACCCGCCGAAGCGCTCCGGGCCGTCGAGCAGGCGCAGGCGGCCGCCCGGGAGAAGCGGCTCGGGGCGATCTACAACCTCGAGTTTCTTCGCGGCGACGCCCTTGGCCGCATGGATCGGCTGGAGGACGCGGAAGCGGCCTTTCGGGCGGAGATCGCGGCGTTTCCCGCGAACGCACAACCGTATGCGAGCCTGGCCGTGATCCGCTTCGTGAAGGGAGACCGGCCAGGCCTCGACAGACAGCTGAACGAAATGGTCAAAGCGAACCCTTCGCCGAGAAGCTACCTCCTGGCCGCGACCACCCTCGATTCGCTCGGCGAGAAGGAGAAGGCAGCGGCCTTCCGGAATCGCGGCAGGGCCCTGAACCGCGCGGCCGCCCGATAGGCGGACGTTCCGGGAATACGGGAGTGGCCTTCCGCGTTGACGGTCCGTCATGATCACCCTCCGGAAAGCCGCCGAGCGCGGCCACGCGGACCACGGCTGGCTCGACACGTCCCACTCGTTCTCGTTCGCCGACTACCACGACGAGCGGCACATGGGCTTCAGGGCCCTGCGCGTTCTCAACGAGGACCGCGTGAAGCCCGGCATGGGGTTCGGCACGCACGGCCACCGGGACATGGAGATCGTCTCGTACGTCCTCGAGGGCGCGCTCGCGCACAAGGACAGCATGGGAACCGGGTCGACGATCGTGCCGGGCGACGTGCAATACATGAGCGCCGGCACGGGCGTGCTCCACAGCGAGTTCAACGCGAGCGATACCGGCTTGCTCCATTTCGTCCAGATCTGGATCCTCCCCGATCGCGCGGGCCACACGCCGCGTTATGACCAGAAGCGGTTCGAGAGGCACGACAAGCTCGGCCGCATCAGGCTCGTCGTGTCGCCCGGCGGCACCGAGGGCTCGATCGCGATCCGCCAGGACGTGAGGCTCTACGCCTCCGTCCTCGACGAGGAGATGTCGACGTCTCTCGAGGTTCCGAAGGGGCGGCATCTGTGGGTGCAGGCGCTCCGCGGCGCCGTCGACGTCAACGGCCACACGCTGTCGGCCGGCGACGGTCTCGCGGCCTCGGACGAAACGGCCTTCGCGTTTCGTCCGCGCGGCGGCGCGGCGGAGTTCCTGGTCTTCGACCTGGCGTGAGCGCCGCGGCCGGGTTCAGCGCCCGGCCGGAAGCCCCAGCCGCTCGACGATCGCCGCGAAGCGCGGGTCGGCCCGCAGCGGGTCGAAGCCCGGCAATCCGATGAACGGGACGAGCAGCTGCTTCTCGTCGCACGCCCGCCGCAGCGCCTCGAACGCGCCATCCGGATCGCCCAGTGCGGCGAGGAGCCACGCTTCCGAGAGAACCGTGGCGCCAAGCACGGCGCCGGAGTGCAGCGCCTCGAGGACGCTGCGAGCGTCGCCGGTCCGGCCGGCCGACGCGAGCGCCCACCCGAGGGTGCCCTGCGTGAACGGATTCGTGCGGGCGCGGACCGCCGCGCGCTCGAGGCGTGAAATGGCCTGATCGAACCGCCCCCCGGAGACGTCCGCCGCTCCCGAGACCCAGAGCGCCAGGAGGTTGTCCTCGTCGAACGCCAGCGCCTGGCCGGCGAACCTCGCGGCGTCGGAGGCCCGTCGCAGGTTCAGCAGACAGAAGCCGGTCATCGCGTACGGGTACGGCGCGATCGGATCGATCTCCCGGGCGCGTTCCAGGGCCTCGATGGCCGCCTCCGTCCGTCCCCGGGTCGAATGCAGCATCGCGCTCCAGCACCGCGCCTGGACGTTGCCGGGCTCGATCCGGATCGCCCGCGCCATCGCGCGATCGGCGTCCGCCCAGCGCCGCTCGCTGAAGGCGATCATGCCTTCGACGTAGCAGGCGTCCCCGGTTTCGCCCTGCAAGCGCGCGGCGGTCGCGAGCTCGGCCTTGGCCGCCGCGTTCGCCTCGCCCGACGGTCTCATGCCGTAAGCCGCCGCAAGGACGTGGATGTCGGCCAGACCAACCCACGAAGGGCCGTGCGACGGGTCGAGAGCAACGGCCCGCTCGAAGCTGAGTAGCGCGCTCCCGTGGTCGTTCTTCGTGAACCGAAGGTGGCGGCCCATCAGGTAGTGCTGGTAGGCCTCGAGGTTCCGGACCTGCCGCCGGGCCTGGAGGGCAGCCGGCTCGGCGCCGAGACGGCTGCGCACGGCCTCGACGACGCCGGCCGCGATCTCGTCCTGGACCGCGAAGACGTCGACGAGCTCCCGATCAAACTTCTCAGACCAGACCTGGAAGCCGGTCGCGGCGTCCGTGAGTCGTGCCGTGACGCGGATCCGCGAGCCCGCGGTGCGGACGCTGCCGTCGAGGACGTGCCCGACGTTGAGGACGCGCGCGACCGCCGCGAGGTCCTCCCCCTGCCGGGCCGCGCGGAACGTCGACATCCGCGCGGCCACGCGGATCCCGGCTCCCACGAGCGCGTTCATGATCTCCTCGGCCATCCCCTCGCACAGGTACTCCTGGTCCTTCGCAGAGCTCATGTCGGCGAACGGTAGGACGGCGATCGAGACGGGTGCCAGCGCCGCGCGCCGCGGCGCGTCGAGGGCCGCGAGGAAGTCGCGTGCGCTCGAGAAACGGTCCTGCGGGTTCTTCTCGAGGCAGCGGCCGATCGCTTCGGCGAGTTCCTCCGGCAGGTCGGCGCGCACCCGGCCGACGGGCGGCGGCGGGTCGCGCAGGATCGCAGACGCGAGCTCGGCCGTGGAGCCTCCCGCGAAGGGCCGCCGCCCCGACGCCATCTCGTAGAGGACGATCCCGAGCGAGAAGAGGTCCGACCTCGCGTCCAACGGACGGCCCGACACCTGCTCGGGCGACATGTACGGGACGGTCCCCATCACGGCGCCCGCCTCCGAGAGCGCGGCCGTCGCGGTCGCGTCCTCGCTCCCGGCGGACGGCTCGTCGGCCCTCTTCGCGAGGCCGAAGTCGAGGAGCTTCACGCGCCCGCCCGACGTGAGCCTCACGTTCGCGGGCTTCAGGTCCCGGTGGACGATTCCCTTCTCGTGCGCCGCGGCGAGCGCCTCGGCGATCTGCAGGGCGAAGGAATGGATCTCTTCGGGAGAAAGCGGGCCGGAGGAGATTCTCGTCGCGAGGTCATCCCCCTCGACGAGCTCCATCGCGAGGACGTGGCGCCCGACGATTTCCTCGAATGAGTAGAGGGTGGCGATCCCCGGATGGTTCAGGCTCGCGAGCAGCTTCGCCTCGCGGCCGAAACGCCCCCTTCTCTCTTCACTTTCGAAGAACTCTTCCGGCAGGACCTTCAACGCAACCGCCCGATCGACGCGTGTATCCGTCGCCCGCCAGACCTCCCCCATTCCGCCCCTGCCGAGCGGCGACAGGATCTCATACGGTCCGAGTTGGGAGCCCGGCGAAAGTGTCATTGAGTCTTGTTCGCTCTGGATTATGCCCGGGGGCGCGTTCGCGGCCCCCGCCGTCAGGCGAGCGCGGGCAGGTCGCCGCAGCAGGCCTCGCGGCAGCGGTCGTAGACCGAGCCGCGCTTGACGGGCGTGAACCCCGCGTCGCGGATGAGGGCGCGCATCGACTCCTCGCCGTCCATCCGGTTGTGCGAACCGGCCGCCGCGACGACGTTCTCCTCGATCATGATCGAGCCGAGGTCGTCCGCGCCGAACGACGTCGCGACGCTGCCGATTTTCGCGCCCTGCGTGAGCCACGAACCCTGAACGTGCGGGACATTGTCGAGGTAGAGGCGCGCGATCGCGAGCGTGCGCAGGTAATCGTAGCCGCCCGCCGTCTCGACCGTGCCGTCCATCGCCGTGTTCTCCTCCTGGAACGTCCACGGGATGAAAGCGGTGAAGCTCTCGACACCCTCGGCGAGAGACGCATCCTGGACGCGCCGCACGACGTCGAGGTGGTGGAGACGCTGTTCGTGCGTCTCGCCGACCCCGAACATCATCGTCGCCGTCGTCGGCATTCCGAGCCGGTGCGCCTCGCGGTGGACCTCCGCCCACTTCGCGGTCGGCGCCTTCGTGAGCGCCCAGATCCGTTTGCGCACGTCGTCGTCGAGGATCTCGGCGCCGCCGCCGGGGACGGACTGCAGGCCCGCCTTCTGGAGGCGCTTCAGCGCGTCGGCGACGGTCGTCTTCTCCTTCTTGGCGAGGAAGTGGATCTCCGGCGCCGAGAACGCGTGGCGATGGACCTGGGGATACGTCCCGCGCAGGAACGACAGCACGTCCTCGTAGTAGGAGAACGGCAACTCGGCGTGAACGCCGCCCTGCAACAGGATGCCGGTCCCTCCGAGGGCGATCGTCTCCTCGACCTTTCTCCCGATCTCCTCGAGCGGCAGGACGTAACCCTCGGCGTCGCCGGCGGGCCGGTAGAACGCACAGAACGCGCAGCGGTAGATGCAGACGTTCGTGTAGTTGATGTTCCGGTCGACCTGGTACGTCACGCGGTCCACCGGGTGGAGGCGTCGGCGTACGAGGTCGGCGCCGAAACCCGCCTCGAGAAGCGTCGCCTCGCGGAAAAGCAGGAGGCCTTCGTCGAATGACAGGCGTCCGCCTCCGTTCACCCGCGCCACCGCTTCGGCCACGCGCGAGGAGCCGCCGAGCCCCGGCACCGCCGCGTTCGGCAGGATTGGGGGAATCGCCGGAGCGGGGGAAGAAACGACGGAGACGACCGACATGCGGATGCCTCAGCCTTCCCGACGGGGGACGAGCGGGACGCCCGCGAAGGGCGGCATGTCGGGGGACGAGAGAAGGCCGTGGGCGTGGGCGCGGCGGTAGAACTCGGCGAGACCCTTCTCGTCCTCTTCCGCGAGGTCGTGGTGCAGATTTCCGTCGAGGTATTCCGCGAGGACCTCGCGCGGCATTCCGGTGCGGGCAGCCGCGGCGTCGAGGATTTCGGGCGTGTGCGTCTTTGCGTACTCGCGCGACCACAGGAACGGCTCCGGCGGCACCGACGGCCGCACCGCCCAGACCGCGAAGACGAACGGCAGGCCCGTCAGCCGGCGCCACCCTTCCGCGAGGTCGAGCACATGGAGGCCGCGAAGGTCCGCCCGAAGTGCGGGATCTCCGATGAGGAGGGCCGCGTCGTAGTGCGACAGCATTTCGTCGAGGTCCGTGGCGGCCGCGTGAAACTGAGGTCGCACGCCGAAGAGGTCGTGGAACAGGATGCGGGCCATCGCGGCGGACGAGCGCGACGCGACGTCGAGGGCGACCGTCTTCGCGGCCTCGAGCGGCCGGCGACCGACGAGGATGACGCTGCGCGCCCGCTCGCGGGACGCGATCCCGACGCCCCTGACGATCCGGATGCCGGGAATGCGCGCGGCCTCGACCGACGGCACGAGCCCCGCGTCGACCTCTCCGCGGGCGAGACGGTCGGCGCACGCCGACGGAAGGTCCGTGAGCGCCTCGACGCCCTCCACCGCCCGCTTCAGGAGACCCCACGTGAGCGGCCAGGCGTTGACGTAATCCACAAGCGACGCGCGCACCACGCTGTTCATGCCTCTCCTAAAAATACACTACGCGGGCGGCTCCGGGGCGGACTCGGCGACAATGAGCCGTGCCCTCCTCCGCTCCGCTCACCGTCTCCGTCGTCATGCCCTGCCTGAACGAGGCCGAAACGGTCGCGCGATGCGTCGCAGAGGCGCTCGCCGCGCTCGCGGGAGCGGACCTCGAGGGCGAGGTCGTCGTCGCGGACAACGGCTCGACGGACGGGTCGCAGGCGCTCGCAGAGGCCGCAGGCGCTCGTGTCGTCGCCGTGCCGGAACGTGGGTACGGCGCGGCGCTCGCGGGCGGAATCACGGCGGCGCGCGGCCGCTGCGTCGTCATGGGCGACGCGGACCTCTCGTACGACTTCGGCGCCGTCCCGGACTTCGTAAGGGCCATCGACGGCGGCGCGGACCTCGTCATGGGCTCGCGCTTCAAAGGCGCGATCCAGGAGGGCGCCATGCCGCCGCTCCATCGCTGGCTCGGAAACCCCGTCCTCACCGGCCTCGGCCGTCTCCTCTTCCGCACGCACGTCTCGGACTTTCACTGCGGCCTGCGCGGCTTCCGCCGCGACGCGCTCCTCGGGCTCGACCTCCGGACGACCGGCATGGAGTACGCGAGCGAGATGGTCGTCAAAGCCGTGCTCTTCGGGCTGCGAATCGGCGAGATTCCCGTGACGCTCCGCAAGGACGGCCGGTCGCGGCCGCCGCATCTCCGGACCTGGCGGGACGGCTGGCGCCACCTGCGCTTCCTTCTCCTCTATTCGCCGCGCTGGCTCTTTCTCGTGCCCGGCCTCGCGCTGATCCTCGCGGGCGGCGGCCTCATCGCGTGGCTCCTTCCGGGGCCGCGCGCACTCTTCGGGGCCACGCTCGACGTCCACACGATGCTCGCGGGGGCGGGCATGATTCTCGTCGGCGCGGGGGCGCTCTTCGCCGGTGTCTGCGCGAAGATCTTCGGGATCACCGAGGGCCTTCTGCCGGAGGATCCGTTTCTCGACCGCCTCTTCGATCGCTGGGTCACGCTGGAGACCGGCCTTGCCGCCTCGAGCCTCGCGCTCCTCGCGGGCGCGTGGCTCGTCGGCCACGTCCTCCTCGGGTGGAGCGCCGCAGGCTTCCACGGCCTCGCGTATGGCGACACGATGCGCTGGATGATCCCCGGCGTGCTCTTCATCGTCCTCGGAGCCGAGGGCGTCTTCGGGTCGTTCCTGCTGTCGCTTCTCGGGGTACGCCGGCGCTAGCGTCCCTCGGCGAGCAGATCTTCGACCGCTTCCACCGCGCGCGCCGTTCGTTCCGAGCCGGCCCCCGTCACCTCGACGACGTTTGCACCGGCCCCGGCGAGAGCCTCCCGAAAAAGCGCGTGGATCTCCGCGCGGGCCTCCGGCCGGTCGCGCACGCCGTCCGCCGCCCACGGGAGATCCGGGCGGCAGAGAAGGTAGAGGTCGCCGACGCGCTCGGCACAGAGCCGTTCGATCCAGCGCGGGCAGCTGCCGTAGTAGTGCCGCGCGTAGACGACGGTCGAGAGGAGATCCTGGTCGAGGACGAGGATGGGCCGGCGGCGGTCGGACGTCTCGCGGAGGGCCGCATCCGCGGCCGCGATGTGGGCGCGCGCGATCGGCTCCACATCCTCGGGCCCGAGCGGCCCGGACTTCGCGAGAGCCGCCTCGCGGGCGACCTCCGGCACCCATGCGGCGGCGTATTCCTCCGCCAGCGCCCGGGCCAGCGTCGTTTTCCCCGTCGACTCGCCTCCCGTCACGACGACGCGGCGCGGCGGTACGCCGTCGAACGTCATGTGGATCGAATCGTTCCGGACTTCATGTTCCTTCCGCCTTTCCCTGCGCCGCAGGCGCCTCGAGGCGCGGCAGGACGCGCGCGAGGTCCTCGTGGGCGCCGACGAGGACGAGCGTGTCGCCCGCCGCGAGGCGGAGGTCCTCGGGCGGCGGCGCGAGGGGGACGCCGTCGCGAAGGACGGCCGGCACCGCGACGTGCGCGGCGGCGAGGTCCAGCTCGGCGAGGAGGCGTCCGTCCGCGGCGGCGTCGGGCAGGACGAGAAAGAGCTCGCTCGTCCCGGCCGCGACGAGCGCCGCGAGACGCCGCCCCCCGGCGGCTTTCGCGTGCGGGTCGCGCAGGCGCCGGTACGCCTCGTCGCGCAGGAGGCGGATCTGCGTCGCGACGACGTTCCCCGGCACGTGGAGGAGCCGGAGCACGCGCGCCACGAGCTCGATCGAGGTCTCGAACTCCTCGGGAATCACCTCATCGGCGCCGAGCCTGCGGAGCGACTCGACCTCCTTCACGTAGCGCGTCCTCACGAGAATGCGGACGGTCGGAGCCTGCATCCGGCAGATGCGCACGACCCGCCGGCATGCATCGGGATCGGGGATCGTCACGACGACTCCGAGGGCACGCGCGACACCCGCGGCCTGCAGGCCCTCGAGGCCCGTCGCGTCGGCCCTCAGCGCCTCCAGACCTTCCTGGCGCGCCGCCGCGATGCGCTCGGGGTCGATGTCGACGAGGACGTGCGGGAGGCCGGTCTCGTGGAGGACGCGCGCGACGTTCGTCCCGTTCAGACCGGCGCCCACGACGACGATGTGCCGCGCGCGCGGCCGCGCGTCCCTCTCGCCGGGATCTTCCACGGCCTCGGGGAGCCGCACCGCGAGCGCGGGCCCCGCGGCGACGAGAAACGGCGCGAGAACGAGCGTCCCGACCGTCGCCGCGACGACGATCTGCCGTGTCTCCCCCGTGAGGAGGGCGAGGGAGACACCCGTCGTCGCGAGGACGAAGGAAAACTCCCCGACGTTTGCGAGGGCGAGCGCGGCGCGTGCGGCCGTGCGCGGAACGGTGCCCGCGGCCCGGAGCGCCGCGAACGCGGCCGCCGTCTTGATCGCGACGAGGGCGACGATGCCCGCCCCGACCTCGACCGGGTGCGTCGCGAGGAACGCGGGATCGAGGAGCATCCCGACCGAAACGAAGAAGAGGCTCGAAAGCAGGTCGTGGAGCGGCGCGAGCGTCGCGGCGACCTCGTGGACGTGGTCGCTTTCGCCGAGGACGATCCCGGCCGCGAACGCGCCCATCGCGGCCGAAACGCCCGCCTTCTCCCCCGCCGCAACCATCCCGAGAACGAGGACGACGACGGCCCCCGTGAAGATCTCGCGGCTCCCCATCCGCGCGACGGCGTCCAGGAGGCGCGGAGCCGCCCGGCGCGCGACGGCGACGAGGAGCGCGACGCCGGCGATCGCGAGGAGGACATTGCCCGCGACGGCGGCGGCGCCCGGCCCGCTTCCGGAGACGAGCGCGGGCAGGAAGAGGAGGATCGGGATCACGGCGAGGTCCTGGAAGAGGGCGACCGCGAGGAATCGGCGGCCGTACGGGGCCGCGAGCTCGTCGCGCTGTTTGAGGATCGGAAGGACGACCGCCGTGGACGAGACGGACACGAGGAGGCCGAAGAAGACCGCCTGGTTCGGCGCGCTCCCCGAGAGCCGCGCGAGCGCGTAGCCGCCGGCGGTCGTCAGCGCCATCTGAAGGGTACCGCCGACGATCGACGTGCGGCCGAGAGTCTTCAGGCGCCGGATCGGGAACTCGAGGCCGACGAAGAGGAGGATGAGGGCGACGCCGAACTCCGCGATCGACTCGACGCGGTCCGCATCGCGGACCCAACCGAGGGCGTGCGGCCCGATCGCGATGCCGGTGACGAGAAACCCGACGACCTGCGGGAGCTTCAGCCGCCGGCAGATGAAGAGGACGGGGAACGACGCCGCGAGGACGACCGCGAGATCCCGAAGGAACGTCCGCTCCCACACGGAGCCAGTATAGGAACCCGCGCGCGGACGCGCCGCCCGGCTACTCGGAGTTCAGGAGGCGGCGCGCCGCCGCGAGCCCCCGCTTCTTCGCGTCGTCCACGGCCGGATAGCGGAGGTCGAGGTGCTCCATCGCGTCGATGATCGCGCTCGCGACGATGAGGTGCGTGAACCACTTGTTGTCCGCCGGGACGACGACCCACGGTGCCCACGGCTTCGCGGTCGCGCGGATCGCGTCCTCGTAGCATTCCATGTAGGGCTTCCAGAGCAGGCGTTCCTTCACGTCGGCGTCCGAGAACTTCCAGTTCTTTTCGGGCATGTCGAGCCGCTCGAGAAAGCGGCGCTTCTGCTCCTTGCGCGAGACGTTCAGGAAGAACTTCAGGACGACCATCCCGTTTCGCGCGAGGTGCTTCTCCATGTCCGCAATGCTTTCGAAGCGCTCCTTCCAGATGTTCTTCGTCACGAGGCGCGGCGGAAGCTTCTGCTTCGCGAGGAACTCGGGGTGGACGCGAACCGCGAGGACCTCCTCGTAGTACGACCGGTTGAAGATGCCGATGCGGCCCTGCTCGGGGAGGCACTTCGTCGTCCGCCAGAGGAAGTCGTGGTCGAGCTCTTCGGGCGACGGCGCCTTGAACGAGTACACCTGGCAGCCCTGCGGGTTCACGCCCGACATCACGTGCTTGATCGTTCCGTCCTTTCCGGCGGCGTCCATCGCCTGGAAGATCAAGAGGACGCTCCAGCGGTCCTGCGCGTAGAGCTTGTCCTGCAGTTCGGCGAGCATCTTCACGCCCGTCGCGAGCAAGTGCTTTGCCTCTCTCTTGCCTTCCTTGAGCCGGGCCGTGTCGCGGGGGTCCCAGTCCTCGAGCCGAAAGCCCTTTCCCTTCGTGACCCG
>DASVJU010000357.1:0-28930 GCA_036385755.1 Thermoanaerobaculia bacterium | reverse complement strand
GCGGTCCTGCGAATTCGCAGGGGGAAGAGACCTGGCCTCCTCGAAGAGCAGCTTCGCGAGCGTGAGCGCTTCGTTTGGATCCTCCGCGACGAGCTTGTCGGCCTTCTGCGCCGCGTACAAGAGCGCGAAGCCGCGATACGGCTGACCGTCCAGCGTGCGCAGCGCGGCGGCGAGCTCGTCCGCTCCCTCTCGGGCGGCCTGAACGATTCTCTCGGCCGACCGATCCCCCTCTTCCGAAACATCGAACAGACGTCCGACGCGCTCGAAGTACCGTTCGTCCGGGCCGCGACCTCTTCGAGAATCCTCTGACCGGAGCGTCTTCGCCAGCTTCGCAAGGGATCTGTCGAGCCGTCGTGTGGCGGCGAGCTCGTCCCGGCATCGCGCGCATTCTTTAAGGTGCTTCTGCGCCTCGACACCATCTGCCCCGCCCAGGTCTTGCGCCGCAAGACGAAGCAGGATCACCTCTCCGAGATGTCTCGTCGCCGCCGCTCTCATTTCTTCCCTTCGAAACTGAGCCGCAGTTTTCGGAGGCACGCGTTGAACCGCTTCCAGGCCTGCTTTTCACTGAATCCGATCTCGCGGGCCGCCTCGCCGAAGCTCTTCCCCTCTATGTAGTGGGCCATCAGAAGCCCTCTGCACCCCGGCGAGATGCGCCCGAGAGCCTGCCGGAGGGCGAGGAGATCCTCGGCCGCAGGGCCTTCCGGGATCGCCACATCCGGAAGCTCCCCTTCGGCAAGTCGGGAACGGGAGCGGACGGCTCGGCGGACGTACTGGCAGCACTGCATGTAGAAGACGCGCGTGACATATGCCCGCGGATGCCGGATGCCGGCCCGCTCGCGAACGACGTCGAGCGCGGTCTCCTGCAGGAGATCCTGCGCATCGTCCGCTCCGATGCCGAACTGGAGCCGCGCCATCCGCATGAGGCGTCCGACCTCCCGGAGATCGAGCAACAGCTGCTCGGCGACCTCGAGGCCGCTGTGCGCCGCCTTGATCGTGACTTCCATTCGTGTGGCTCTGACCCGAGATCCTCTCGCGCGCCAGGAACCGATACAACGGGAAAAGCTCGAGTGGGAGGGGGTCGGAACGGTCATTCCCGGCCCACTCTATGGAGTTGCCCTCTTCCCTGGTCGCGACGTATTCGAAGCGCGGTTGACCTCCCTCCGCCCTTTTCGGCATCATCCCGGCACGTGATCCCAGCAAGAAGCTCCGTTTCCTCCGTCATCGGCATTCCGACGCAGCGGCCGACCTCCTGGTGGCTCGAGACGCTCCGAAAACGCGCCGAGAGGATGTACGACGAGCACCTCGACCTCTCGAAGCCGGTCGAATTCGAGTCGGAAGACGAGCGCCGCGCCTGCATCAAGTTCTTCAACGCGGCGTACCGGGCCGAAGAGTCCGGAAAGGCCGGCGCTCTCAAGCTCGCCGAGGAAGTGCGTCCGTGGGATCCCGACCTCGCCGAATGCCTCGTCCTGTACGGTAACGAGGAGGGCTGGCACCGCGAGCTCCTCGACGCCTTTCTCGCGCATGTCGGCGGAGGCGTGAACCCCATGGGCCGGATGACGCAGACGTTCTACGACTTCTACACGAAGGCCGAGCGCATGGAGTCGATCATGCTCACGAACCTCATGTTCGAGACGATCGGCGCCACCACGTACCGCCTGTCCCTGCGCCGCGTGAAGCAGCCGCTCGTCCGGCAGGTGCTGACGATCCTGACCCGCGACGAGTCCTTCCACGTGCCGCTCAACGTGCACTTCATCCGCGAGATCCTGAAGCACCATCCCGAGCGCAGCCGGACGCGCCTGAAGGCCATCTATCAGATGGTTTTTCACTCGCTCGTCCTTCTGTCCCTCGGAAGCCGCAAGGTGGCCCAGCAATTCGACCACGTCACGTGGAAGGAGCTGACGTCGGCCTACGTCGAGAATCTCGGGCGTCTCTTCGTGAACGAGCCCGACCTCGACTTCGCGCCGCCGCGCCATCTGCTCGCGGCTTTCGGCATGTCGCGCAGCAGCCTGAAGAACGCGGACGGCGTCGATGCGATCAGCGTGGCCGCGGCCGAGGCGGCCGCACGCCGCGAAGACGTCATCGTGACACCGCCTTAGTTCACTTAGTCACCGGAACCGATCGCGCCCGGAGCGGGGCCGGCGGCTCGCCCTTCCGGAGCCGGTAAGCGCCCGCCCGGAGTTCGCCGAGCTCCTGCGTCGTGCCGTCGGGCCACCGCACCGTCACGCGCCCAGAGGCCGCGGCCCCGAGTCCGAAATGCAGCGGCAGCCACGAGCCGCTGGCGTACGACGGGACGACGAAGAAGTCCTTCGTCCGGCCTCCGACCGTGATCTTCGTGCCGAGAACCGTCCTGCGATCCGCTCCGGCCACGGGCAGGATCTCGAGCGAACGCCCGCCCGGCACCGTATTGCGGAGGACGACCGCGGCCCGGTCGATCGGGTTGAAGACGAGGTCTTCCCTCCCATCGCCGTCGAGGTCGCCCGCCGAAAGCCCCCGCCCGACGATGCAGAGGCGGCCGAGGTCGCCGGACTCCGCCGAGACGTCGCGAAACTTGATCGCGCCGGGAGCGCTCTCGTTGTGGAAGAGGAACTGCCGCTGTGCGTAGCTGCGCTCGCCTACGGCGAAGTTCCGGCCCGCCGGATTGAACCACCCCGCAAGGACCGTGAAGAAGCGCGAGAGAATCTGGCCGCTCGAGACCGCGAGGTCGTCCTTGCCGTCGTTGTCGAAGTCGAGCGCCGTGACGCCCCACTTCGAGAGCGGGAGGACGGGATCGTGGTCGCCCCCGAACGCCTCGCGGTCGCTTTCGGCGAACGTCGCGCCCTCCACGTTTCGGTAAAGCGTGTTCGGCTCGCTCGAATAGTTCGTGACGTAAAGATCGGGCCGGCCGTCGCCGTCGAAGTCCGTCGCGACGAGTCCCATCCCGCTGCGCGTCCGACGCCCGAAAGCGGTGGTGCTGCCTTCCTCGGGATATCCCGTGCCGGTCTCGTCCGAGACGTCCCGAAAGCGGCCGCCGCCCTCGTTGTGGAAGAGCGTGTTGCGCCACTGGTCGTTCGAGACGTAAAGGTCGGTTTTCCCGTCGCCGTCGTAGTCGAGCGCGACGGCTCCGATCGTCTTGCTGCCCGGATCCCGCGTGCCGCTCGCGTCGGTCACGTCCGCGAATTTCCAGCCGCCGAGGTTTCGGAGCATCTGGTTGTCCTGCCCCTTGTACTCGTCGGGCGTCATGAAGGATGTGGGCCTGGCTTTGGATTCGCGGTCGGAGTCCGTATCGAGGTAGTTCCCGATGTAGACGTCCGGAAGCCCGTCACCGTCGATGTCGAGGGCCGCAAACCCCACCGTGAACTTCCCGCTTTCGAGGCCCGTCTTCTCCATCCTCTCGAAGGTCCCGTTCCCTTTGTTGCGGAAGACGAGGTTCGGCTCTCCCGCATTACCGATGAGGAGGTCCGGGAAGCCGTCGTTGTCGAGGTCGGCCCACATTGCCGTGACACCCCATCCACAGGCGACGACGCCAGATTTCCGGGTCACGTCCTCGAACGTCCCGTCCCCGCGGTTCCGGTAAAGGCGCGTGCACTCGGCGAGAGGCTGCGTGCGTCCCGCCTTCCGCCACTTCGAGGCGCTCTTCACCTGCTGGACGAGGACGAGGTCGAGGTTCCCGTCACCGTCGAAATCCGCGAGCGCGGCCCCGCCGCCCATCGTGGGAATGAGCTTGGCGTCGAAGAGGTCGCCGTGAAAGCGGAACCTCACTCCGGAGGCCTCCGTCACGTCCGTGAACAGGGAGCCCGTGACGTTCTTCCTCCTCGAGCTCTCCCCGCGCAGGAGGAGGCTGCACGCCACGGCGCCGCCCGCCGCGACGAGGACGACTGCGACCACGAGAAATCGACGCACGAATTTTGAGTATAGGACGCGGGAATGCCTGGGAGAGAATGAGGCGGGCAAGTCGATCAGGAGGGCGCACATGGGCGAAAAGATCTCCTTCACCGTCAACGGCCAGAAAGTGGACGGATGGTTCGCGAAGCCGGCGTCGGGCAAAGGGCCGGCGGTCGTCGTGATCCAGGAATGGTGGGGACTCGTGCCGCATATCCAGGACGTCGTGGATCGCTTTGCGAAGGAAGGCTTCGTCGCGTTCGCGCCCGACCTCTACCATGGCAAGACGACGACCTCGCCGGACGAGGCGGGACGCCTCCTGATGGAGCTCGACATCGAGCGCGTGGGCCGCGAGTTCGCGGCGGCCGGGGCGTATCTCCTCGGTCGACCCGAGTGCTCGTCGAAGGCCTTCGGCGTCGTAGGCTTCTGCATGGGCGGCGCCCTTGCTCAATACGCGGCCACCTCGAACCCGAACGTGGGCGCGGCGGTGAGCTTCTACGGAGGCTTCAAGAAGGTCCCGCTCCGGTGGGAGAACCTCTCAGGCCCGATCCTGATGATCTACGGCGAGATGGACGAAGGCGTTCCCGCGTCCGGGGCGAAACCGCTCGAGGACGCGCTGAAGGCTCTCGGCAAGAACGTCGAGACGATCATCTACCGCGGCGCGCCGCACGGGTTCTTCAATGACACGCGGCCCTCCGTCTACCGCGAAGAGTGCGCGAAGGACGCATGGGCGCGGACACTGGCCCACTTCCGGGCGCACTTGGTCTAGACCGGGCGGCACGCGCCGCGCCCGCTTCCTACAATCCTCCGATGGCGACTGAAACGCTTCGCACCGTCTGCAATCGCGACTGTCCCGACGCGTGCGGCCTCATCGCCACCGTCGAGGACGGAAAGCTCGTCACGCTCGGCGGCGATCCGGAGCATCCGGTCACGAAGGGCTTCCTCTGCCAGCGCACGTCGCAGTACCCGGCGACGCAGAACTCTCCGAACCGCCTCACCACGCCTCTCCTGAGGAAGAACGGCCGGCTCGAACCGGCTTCGTGGGAAGAGGCCCTCGGCTTCGTCGCGGATCGGCTGCTCGCGATCCGGAAGGAATCCGGTCCGGCCGCGATCCTCCACTACCGGTCGGGCGGGTCGCTCGGCCTTCTGAAGTCCGTCGTGGACTATTTCTGGGAGCTCTTCGGGCCGGTCGCCGTGAAGAGCGGCGACATCTGCTCGGGCGCGGGCGACGCCGCGCAGACGACCGATTTCGGCGATGAAGAGTCGCACGATTTCTTCGACCTCCTGAACGCGAAGAACATCCTCCTCTGGGGCAAGAACCCGGCCATTTCAAACGTCCACCTCATGCCGCTGCTCCGGCAGGCGAAGAGGCAGGGCGCGCGCATCCTCCTCGTGGATCCGATCCACCATAAGGCCGCAAAGCTCGCCGACCGCGCGATTCTCGTGCGCCCGGGCGGAGACTTCGAACTCGCGATGGGCGTCGCCGCGCGGCTCTTCGAGGCGGGCGGCGTCGATCCGGACGCGGCCGGGTTCTGTCAGGATTTCCCGGCGTTCCGTTCGCTTGCCGCGTCCCGCTCCGCCGCGGACTGGGCCCGCGCGGCCGACGTCGGCCTCGACGAGATCGACGCGATCGCCGCCGCGCTCCGCGAGCGGCCCTGCTCGATCCAGGTGGGCTGGGGCATGGGCCGAAGGATGAACGGCTCGGCGATCGTCCGCGCGCTCGACGCGCTCGGAGCGGTCAGCGGCAACCTCGGGATTCCGGGCGGGGGCGTTTCCTTCTACTACAAGAGGCGCGGACCCTTCGACACGTCCTTCCTGAAGAAGACTCCGCCCCGCACGATCCCCGAGCCTCTCCTCGGCGCCGGGATCCTCGCGGCCGAGGCCCCGCCGATCCGGGCCATCTGGGTGACGGCCGGCAACCCAGTCTCGATGCTGCCGGACTCGGCGACGGTCGCGCGAGCCCTCGAGACGCGCGAGCTCGTCGTCGTCGTGGACTCCTTCCTGACCGACACGGCGCGCCGCGCGACCGTCGTCCTTCCGACGACGACGCTCGTCGAGGACGACGACCTCCTCGGCGCCTACGGCAACCACTTCATCGGGGCCTCGGTGCCGGTCGTGCGCCCGCCGGCGGGCGTGCGGTCCGACCTCGAAGTGATTCAGGCGCTCGCAGAGGAAATTGATGCTCGGAGAGAAGAAGAAGAAGAGAAGATTTCTGTGAAGGTAAGAGGGACAGCGCGGGAGTGGAAACGGCGGCTCCTCTCGCGCGTGGACGCGGCAGGCGTCACGCTGGAGCAACTCGAGCGCTCTTCCGTCCGGAACCCTTTCGCAGAAAATATTCTCTTCGAAGGCAACAAGTTCCCCACCGCGTCCGGCAAGGTGAACCTCGTCTACGAGATGCCGCCCGAACCTCCCGAGGAGCCCGGGTTTCCGCTCTGGCTCTTCTCGAACTCCACCGACAAATCGCAGAGCTCGCAGTGGGCGGCGCCCGAGCCGGACGTGCTCACGGCGACGTGCCACCCGGCGGCGGCCAACGGGTTCAAGGACGGCGACGTTGTCCGGCTCGAGAGCGCGATCGGCTGGATCCGCGTGAAGCTCGAGCTCGACCCTGCGCAGCGGCGCGACGTCGTGCTGGTCCCGAAAGGCGGGAACTACGACCGCGGCAATTGCGCGAACGCGCTCATCCGCGCGCGGCTGACGGACGCCGGCGAGGGAGCCGCCTATCAGGACTGCCGGGTACGCTTCGTCCCGGCCTGATCGCTAGAGGCCCGGGCGCAGCAGCTCGCGCGCGATGACCATCCGCTGGATCTCGGACGTGCCCTCGCCGATCGTGCAGAGCTTGACGTCGCGATAGAACTTCTCGGCAGGAAAGTCCTTCGTGAAGCCGTATCCGCCGTGGATCTGGACGGCGAGATTCGCGACGCGGACGGAAACCTCCGAGGCGTAGAGCTTCGCCATCGACGATTCCTTAGTCGTGAGGCGCCCCTGGTCTTTCAGCCAGCCGGCACGATGCGTCAGGAGGCGCGCCGCCTCGATCTCGGTCGCCATGTCGCAGAGGTAGTTCTGGATCGACTGGAACTCGGCGATTGCCTTGCCGAACTGCCGCCGCTGCTGCGCGTAGCGGAGCGAACACTCGAACGCGCCCTGCGCCATGCCGAGAGCGAGCGCCGCGATCGAGATCCTGCCGCCGTCGAGCACCTTCATCGCCTGGACGAAACCCTCGCCGGGCGCGCCGAGGAGATGGGACTTCGGAATCCGGCAGTCCTCCATGACGAGCGTCGCGGTGTCGGAGGCCCTCAGGCCGAGCTTGTTCTCCTTCTTGCCCGCGTGGATGCCCTTCTGGTGGAGATCCACGACAAAGGCCGAGATGCCGTGCCGGCCCGCGGACTTGTCCGTCACCGCCATCAGGACCGCGAGGTCGCCGACCGAGCCGTGCGTGATGAACGTCTTCGACCCGTTCAGGACCCACGAATCGCCGTCGGGAACGGCGGTCGTCTTCGTTCCTGCGCTGTCACTTCCGGCCTCCGATTCCGTGAGGCCCCAGGCGCCGAGGAGCTTGCCCTGAGCGAGAGGCGTGACCCACTTCCGCCGCTGATCCTCGCTGCCGAACATCCACAGATGGTTCGTCGCGAGGCTGTTGTGCGCGGCGACCGAGATGCCCACCGAGCCGTCCACGCGTGAAAGCTCCTCGATCACGTGGATGTAGTCGATGTACGAAAGGCCCGCGCCGCCGTACTCCTCCGGGACCAGCACTCCCATCATCCCGAGCTCGCCCAGCTTGCGAATGACCTCGCGCGGATAGATCTGAGCCTCGTCCCACTCCATGACGTGCGGCGCGATCTCGCTTTCGGCGAAATCGCGAACCATCCGACGGATCGCCTCCTGCTCGTCGGAGGGCGCGAAGTTCATACCCGAACGATGAGACGTGGGAACGTCGAGAACAACAGGTGCGGCCATGAGAGTCTCCAAGCCGAATCGTCGGAATTTGACGTGTCCGTCAAATTTCGTCGGCATCTTACACGATGAAAGCGGCAGGCTCCGGTCAACCCTGGGCGATCTCGCGGACGCCTGTGACGAGCCGGTCGACTTCGTCTTCAGTCGTGTAGCAGGCGGCACCGGCGCGGACGAGACCATCCTTCGCGCGGCCCAGGCGTTCCACGAGCGTCGTCGCGTAGAAGTCGCCGTGCGACACGTAGACGCCGCGCGGGACGAGCGCGCGGGCGACGTCCTCGGACGCGCGACCCTTCACGCCGAAGCCGACCGTGGGTGTGCGGGGCGCGCCGGGCGGCGGACCGTAGAGCGTGACCGCAGGAATCGCCGCAAGGCCCGCCCACATCCGCGCGAGAAGCGCCTCGCCCCGCTCGTGGAGCGCCGCGAAAGTCCGCGCGAGACGGGCTCGGCGCTCCCCCGCCGGCCCCGCGAGGGAAGCGAGGAAGTCGACCGCCGCGCCGCAGCCGACGATCCCCTCGTGGTTCTGCGTGCCGGTCTCGAGCCTGTCCGGGGCCTCCTCCGGCGCAGGGCGGAGCTTCGGGACGTCGAGACTCTCGATCAGCTCCCGCCGCCCCCACAGGACTCCCGCGTGGGGGCCATAGAACTTGTAGGGCGAACAGGCGAGAAAGTCGGCGCCGAGCGCCTTCACGTCGACGAGGGCGTGCGGGGCGTAATGGACGGCATCGACGAAGACGAGGGAGCCGTTCGCGTGGGCCGCCGCCGCCACGCGCGCGACGTCGTTGATCGTCCCGACCGC
The DNA here is from genome assembly GCA_036385755.1 of Thermoanaerobaculia bacterium. Lineage (GTDB taxonomy): Bacteria > Acidobacteriota > Thermoanaerobaculia > UBA5066 > UBA5066 > Fen-183. Next base: position 20,328 of record DASVJU010000357.1, on the reverse strand, counting down.
ATTCGACGCGCCGCCCACGGCCACGAGGCGCGTCCTCTTCCCGAGGAGCCCCGCCAATTCGTCGAGGTCGAGCGCCGCAGTCCTCCGGAGAAGCGGGACCGCCTTCACGACGATTCCCTTCTCTTTCTCGAGGGCGCGCCACGGGTCGACGTTCGCGTGGTGGTCGAGCTGGGTGACGACGACCTCGTCTCCCGCGGCCCATCCGCGCGCGAGGGCGCGCGAGAGGTGGAACGTCAGGGTCGTCATGTTCGCGCCGAAGGCGATCTCCGACGGGTCACCGCCGAGGAAGTCCGCCATCGCGCTCCGGGCCGCGGCGAGCATCGCGTCGGTCTCCTCGCTCGTCGGATAGCTCCAGTGCGTGTTCGCATTGTGGCGGAGCAGGTAGTCCGTCATCGCGTCGGCGACGGCGCGCGGCACTTGCGTGCCGCCGGGGCCGTCGAAGAAAGCGACGGGCGAGCCGCCCTCGGCGCGATCGAGGGCCGGGAAGTGCGAGCGGATGGCGGCGACGGAGGCGATCGCGGGATGCGTCTCGGTGGCGGGCATGGCCCCGGGATTATCCGCCGGTCTCGCCGAAAACCTCCGGCTCGGGCGAGGCTGCCCAGAGGGACACGAAGGCGCCGCTCACGGCGAGATCGTAGGCGAAACCGACGAGAATCTGGGCGAGGACGATCGCGCCCGTCCCGACGGCGAAGAGGACGAACGAGTGCCCTCCGACCAGCGACAGCGCGATGCGGGGAACGAGGAACGCGAAGCCCGAGACGAAACCGGCGGCGAGAGTCAGCAGGTACAGGAGCACGGCCTGTTTGAGCGAGGCGCGCGACCGCGACACCGCGCGCGCGACGGCCTCCAACGCGTCGACGTCCTCGCTCGCCGCGAGCCGGCACGCCACGAGGTAGAGAACGCGGATTGCGATCGATGCCCCGAGAGCGAGCGGAAGGACGAGGAGGAAAAGAACGAAGGCGAGGGCGATGAGGCCGCCGTGCCCCTCGTGCCCCGACGTGCCGGCGAAGACGGCGAGGCCGAGCGGCAGGAGCAGCAGCAGCATGACGCACGAGAGCGCGAGGCCGTAGAGGTTGACGAGCGCGAAAAACCGCCCGTAGTTCTTCCGCGCGGACGACCAGAACACGGCGGAGAGCACCGGGTGGCGGAAAGCGGCGAGGGGGGCGTCCTCGGCCGCGCGCGCGTCGATCGCGAGCAGACATCCCGTGACACCCGCCCGGAGAAAAGCCGCGAGCGCCGTGAGAAGCAGCAGGGCGAGAAGGAGCCCGAGAAGGCCGAGAAGAAGCGCGAGCGGAGAAACCTGCAGGCCCTCGAGGAGGTTCCGGAGCGGTTCCACGAACGCCGCCGGGTCCCGTGGAGGCGAGCCGCTCGATCCGAACCCGCGAAAAGATCCCGCGACCTTCAGGAAAAGGAGGAGAGCCGGGGCCGCGATCGACGCGAGGACCGCGAGAGAGAGGGCCAGGGGCGCGAGGATGAGACCGGGATTCGCGACGACCGCCGAGAGTCCGCGCCGGAACGCCTCGGGCGCCGGGCGCGCGGAGGGGGACATCGGCTCACACCTTGACGGTGCGCCACTCCCGATAGTCCTTCCCGTCGAGGACCACGAGGTCGCACATCTCGTAGAGCCGGCTCCGGACCATCGCGCCGATGCGCATCTCCAGAGTTTCCTCGCCCGTGCGGGCCGGCGCGTCGGAGTAGTTGGAGGTGACGATCGTCAGGCGCTGGCGGTTGTAGCGCGTGTTGATGAGCCCGTAGAGCACGTCCCGGACCCAGTCGGTGGGGCGGCGGGCACCCAGCTCGTCCAGGACCAGCAGCTCGGCGTCGCGATAGGGCGCGAGGACGTCGTCGGCGTTGTCCGTGTTCGCGCGCGAGAACGTCGCCTGAATGCGCTCCAGGAGATCCGAGAAGTCGCAGAAGAGACCCTTCACGCCGCAGTCCTCGATGAGGGTCTTCAGGATCGCGACCGCCAGGTGCGTCTTGCCCACGCCGACGGGCCCGACGAAGAGGAGACCGCGGTCGCGGATCTTCCATTCCTCGACGAACTTGCGAGCGGCCACGCTGGCCTTCGCGTGGCTCGGAGACGTGCCGGGACGCTTGAGATCGAAGTTCTCGATCCGGCAGTTCAGGTAGCGCTGCGGGATCTCGGCGGCCCTCATGCGGGCCTCTGCGAGACCCGCCGCCTGGCAACGGCAGGCCACGATCCGGCCCTGGGCCGTTTCGAGGACGCCGAACCCCATGCACAGGGCGCAGGCTTCGCGGTCGGGAGCGTTGGCGGCCACGGCCTGATTCTAGGGCCTAATTGAGGAACGCTTTCAGGGCCCGGCTCTTCATCGTGCGCTTGATGCGCGCGATGGCCTGCGCCTCGATCTGCCGGACGCGCTCGCGCGAGAGGCGCAGCTCCTCCCCGATCTCCTGCAGCGTCATCGGTTCCCGCTCGCCGTCCGAGCCGTCCTCGGGAATGCCGAAGCGGCGGCAGAGGATGGCGCGTTCCTTTTTCGGAAGCGACTCGAGCAGATTCCGCGTCTGCTCCACGCTCGAGCGCTGCAGCATCTGGTCGTCGGCCGCCACGACGGACGTCTGCTCGAGCGTGTCGCCGAGCGTGCGGTCCTCCTCGGCTCCGAAGACCTCGGACAGCGACTCCGAGCTGCGCGACATCCCGAGGAGGTTCTCCGCCTCGTCCGGCCGGAGGCCGGCTTCCGTCGCGATTTCCTCCATCGTGGCCTCGCGGCCGAGCGACCGCGAGAGAGCCTCTTTCACGCGCCCGAGGCGGGAGGGGAGCGTCGCCTGCTTGTGCGGGAGACGGATGGCCCCCCACTGCTCGGACAACGCGTTCGAAATCGCCTGCCGCACCCACCAGACCGCGTACGTGATGAATTTGACGCCCCGTTCGGCGTCGAAGCGGCGCGCCGCCTGGATGAGCCCGATATTCCCCTCGTTGATGAGGTCGAGGAACGAGATGCCGGGAGAGTGGAACCTCTTCGCGTAGGAAACGACGAACCTCAGGTTTCCGCGCACGAGCTCGTCGACGGCTTCGCGTCGCGCGTCTTCCGTGGTCTCCGGATTCTGGATGAGCCTTCCGAGCTCCCGCTCCCGCTCGGGCGTCAGGATCGCATAGCGCGAAATGTCGTCGAGGTACTTCCTCAGGACCTTCGAGTCATCTTCGGGGCGCAGGCGCTGGCTCACAAATCGCGATTATGTCCCCTCGCCCCGCGGGCGGGGGATTTCGTCAGCGCGCCCGAAGGACAATGTGCGCGCGGGGCCTCACGGTCAGAGCCCGGGAGGCATCGTGCGCGCGGGCCGCGTGCTCGGCCGCCACGGAGCGGACGGACTCCATGAGACGGCCGACCTCGCCCTCCATTCGCGCGAGCCGCGACTTGAGCTCGAGAATGACTTCCACGCCCGCCAGGTTCACGCCCAGCTCGCGCGTCAGGGTGAGGATGCTCTCGAGCCGCTCGACTGTCTCGAGGTCGTAGAGGCGCGTGTTTCCGGACGAGCGGGAAGGCCTGATCAGTCCCTCGCGCTCGTAGAGGCGAAGGGTCTGCGGATGCACGCCGAACCGCTCTGCGACCACGCCGATGAAGACGTAGCCGTCCCGCGCGGCTGGAGCCGGTGCGGGGGCCGGGTCGTGCGACCGGGCCCCCTTTGCGCGCGAGTCACGCGCGTCACGCGATATCATTTCTTACTTCTTCTGGTCCACGACCTCGGCGTCGATGACGTCGTCGGCCGCCTTGGCCTCGGACGGACCGCCTGGTGCGGCGCCGCCGTCGTCGCTTCCGCTTCCGCCGGGCGCGCCCGCCGGGGCGGCCTTGTAGAGCGCCTCGGCGATTTTGTAACTGGCCTTCTGGAGGTCCTGCGCGGCCTTCTTCAGGGCCACGGCGTCTCCGGCGCTCGCTTCGAGCACCTTCTTCGCCTCGGCGACCGCCGTCCGGACGGCCTCTTTCTCGGGCTCCGGCACCTTGTCGCCGCTCTCTTCCACGAGCTTCTCGGTCGAATAAACGAGCGCATCGAGCCCGTTCTTCGCCTCGATCGCCTCGCGCCGTTTCTTGTCCTCGGCGCTGTGCGACTCCGCGTCCTTCACGAACTTCTCGACTTCCTTCTTGTCGAGGCCCGAGGAGGACGTGATCGTGATCTTCTGCTCCTTGCCCGTGCCCCGGTCCTTCGCCGACACGTTCAGGATGCCGTTCGCGTCGATGTCGAACGTGACCTCGACCTGCGGCATGCCCCGCGGCGCCGGCGGGATTCCCACGAGGGAGAAGACGCCGAGGAGCTTGTTGTCGCCGGCCATCTCACGCTCGCCCTGGAGCACCTTGATCTCCACGGAGGTCTGCCCGTCGGAAGCCGTCGAGAACGTCTCGGATTTCTTGGTGGGAATGGTGGTGTTGCGTTCGATGAGCTTCGTCATCACGCCGCCGAGCGTTTCGACGCCGAGCGAGAGCGGCGTGACGTCGAGGAGGAGGAGATCCTTCACGTCTCCCGCGAGCACGCCTCCCTGCAGGGCCGCGCCGATGGCGACGACCTCGTCGGGGTTGACGGTCTTGTTCGGCTCCTTGCCGAAGAAGTCCTTCACGATCTGCTGGATCTTCGGCATGCGCGTCTGCCCGCCCACGAGGACCACTTCGTCGATCTTCGAGGCGTCGAGCCCGGCATCCTTGAGCGCCTGCCGGCACGGACCGACCGAGCGCTGGAGGATGTCGTCCACCAGCGACTCGAGCTTCGCGCGCGTGAGTTTGATGTTGAGGTGCTTCGGGCCCGAAGCGTCGGCCGTGATGAACGGCAGGTTCACGTCGGTCTCGACGGTCGTCGAGAGCTCGATCTTGGCCTTCTCCGCGGCCTCTTTCAGGCGCTGCGTCGCCATCGGGTCCTTCGAAAGGTCGATCCCCTGGTCCTTCCGGAACTCCGTCTGGAGCCAGTCGACGATCCTCTGGTCGATGTTGTCGCCGCCGAGGTGCGTGTCGCCGTTCGTCGACTTCACCTCGACGACGCCTTCGCCCACTTCGAGGATCGAGATGTCGAACGTTCCGCCCCCGAAGTCGTACACCGCGATCGTCTCGTTCTTCTTCTTGTCGAGGCCGTAAGCGAGCGCCGCCGCGGTCGGTTCGTTGACGAGCCGCTCGACCTTGAGGCCCGCGATCTGGCCCGCGTCTTTCGTGGCCTGGCGCTGCGCGTCGTTGAAATAGGCCGGCACCGTGATGACGGCGCGGTCCACTTTCTCCCCGAGGTAGGCCTCCGCGGACTCTTTCAGCTTCGTGAGAATCATCGCGGAGATCTCCGGCGGGGAGAGCTCCTTGCCGCCGATCGCGACGCGCGCGTCGCCGTTCGCCGTGCGGACGACTTTGTAGGGCACCATCTTCATTTCGTCGCTGACCTCGTCGACGCGGCGGCCCATGAACCGCTTGATCGAGTAGACGGTGTTCTCGGAGTTCGTCACCGACTGGCGCTTGGCGACTTGTCCGACGAGGCGCTCGCCGCCCTTGCCGTACGCGACGACGGAAGGCGTCGTGCGTCCACCTTCGGAGTTCGCAATGACCTCGACCGTGCCGCCTTCGAGGACGGCGACCACGCTGTTCGTGGTGCCGAGGTCGATACCAATGATCTTGCTCATTTCAGATTTTCCTTCCAGACCCGACGATTGGATCCGAGGCCAATCTAAGATCTTAGCGCGTCATTGTCAAGTCTTAGAAAGAAGACACCTACAGCGTCACGTGAGATACAGTTAAGTTACTCTACTATAGTGATTTCCTTCGATTGGCGCGACTGAAAACCCAGATCCTGCAGATTGTCGCGAGGGGCCAGCGTTCGCGAAAACAGGAGGTCCGGGTCGGTCCGACCGAACGGATCGAACCCGACCAGGTAGAACTTGTCGTCCTGGACGATGTAACGATACTTCGTTCCCCAGGGGTCGTTGAGGTCCGTCGGCGCCAGGATGTGGGAAGAAGCGAGCGCGTCGACCGTATCGGGAAGGTGGCCGGAGAGGAGCGTGTACGCATCGACTGCTTCCGCCACGCGCCGGAGCCGAAGGAGCGAGAGCGATTTCTTGAACCCGTCCACGAGCTGGACGCGCCGCGGCGGCAGCGTCAGCAGGTTGAAGGGATTGCTGGCCTGGAACCGGAGTGCGAGAAGGGCCAGCACCGCGAGGCCGAGGCCGGCGAGAAGGGCGACGTCGATCGGCCTCCGCGAAGGTCGCGCGTTGGCCGGGGCGTCCGCGACGAGCGCTTCCTCCGGGAGCTCTTCGGCCCGCGGCACGCTCTCCTCGATGAGCCCCCGGCTCACGAGGTCGAAGCACGCCTTGCAGCCGTCGAACTCCGACAGAAACGCCATCTCATTGATCTCTGCGACGGTTCGCCGGCCGTCGACGAGCTCGTAGACGGACCATTCGGCGCGCGAAACGCGGATGGGATCGAGACGTTTTTCGCGGGCGCGCCTGGCGAGGGTCGAATCCTCGACGTCCTCGACCGCGTCCTCGTCCTCGGCCGGGATGACCGGCTGCGCGACGGGAACCTTCTGATAGACGATGTCGAGAGACCAGACGACTTTCTCGACGATCGGCCACTCGTCGATCATCCGGGCGCCTTCCATCAGGAGGCGCTCGACCGCGATGGGCGTCGTCGACTCCGCGTCGTAGTCGACGTGCTCGGTCTGCTCGAAGACGTAGTCGCCGTCGGTCCAGCGGAACAGGCCGTACGCGATGCGCCTGATCTGGATGTCGAGGCCGTCGCGCAGGTCCTGGGCCGAGCAGAACGCGTTCTTGAGCAGAATGAAGCCCAACCGCTGCAGCGTCTGTGCCTGCATCTCGAGAGCACGCGCGAGGGCATCCGCCGTCAGCCGCCGGGTCTTCACGAGAACGGTGCCGAGGCGCGTGTCGAGCCGCTGGGCGGAGGATTCGGCCGAGACCATCATCCCGTCGAGAAACCCGAGCGTGACGGTGTCGGCGGGGCCCCGGACCGTCAGGAGGCCCGTTTTGTGCTGCAACGCAATGAGCTGAAGGATGTCCGCCAGTGAGAAATCCCGGAGCGTGCCTTCGAGTGCCATTCGTCAGGCCTTCCGCGTCGACGTGACGAATCCGGCGATCCAGCCGGCGAGCGCGACGAGCAGCCAGAAGAAGACGCCCGGCGTCCCGGCGGCGAGCGTCGGCCGGGGGAGTGTGGCGAGCGAGTCCCTCAGGAGGACGGAGAGCAGCCCGAATGCGAAAAGACCGAAGGCGGTCACGGCCGGCAGGAGGCGCGAGTCGAGGAACGCAGCAGAGCCCGGGAGCACGCTGTTCAGGACGAGCCGTGTCCGCTCCTCGAAAGTCCGGTGCCGCCTCACGTCTTCGAGCTTGTGGAGCTTCGTCTCGATCGCGACGCCGTCCTTCTTGAGATACACGTGGACGCACTGCGAGCACAGGAGGGCGCTCTCCCCCGGCGGCTTGCAGAGCCGGCAGAAGGCCCGGCCGCACTTCTGGCATTCGGACGCGTAGCCGCGTCCATGTTGCCGCGCCCGGTCGAGAAAGAAAGCCGCGCCGACCGAGGCCAGGACCGCCCAGAAAAGGGGAATGCCTAAGTCTCCCGGCACGGAGCCCTGCGCGAGACGCGGGAGTCCGAGTCCGTCGCTGAGCCGGTAGCCGCGGTGGTGGCCCATGAGACGTCTGGTCCGGTTGTCCCGCCCCATACGCTCGATCTTCGCGCGCGCCTCTTCCGGCGTGTACCCGAGCGACACGACCTTCACGAGCGTCGGAGTCTCCTGAAAACTCTGCACCGCGCGCGCGTCGAGGACCCGCGCCTCCTGAAGGGTCTGCGCGGCTTCGATGGTCCGAAACGTCTCGGCGTACAGGAGGGCGAGGTTGTAGCGGGCCGCGATGCTCCGTCCGTCGCGTTTGAGGGCCTCCTGGTAATCCTCCTGTGCGGAGCCCAGGTCGCCGTCCACAAAGCGGATGTTCCCGCGGTTGACGAGGCACCGGATGTCGTACGGAGCGACGTGCGAGCCCACCGTGTACTCGGCGATCGCGCGGTCGTTCTGGCCCAGCGACTGGTAAAGGCGCCCGAGCAGGAACCGGATGTCCACGTCGTCGGGCACGATGTTCTTGGCGGCTTCCAGGTTGTCGAGGACGCGCTGGTCGTAGCGGGACTCCTCGAGCGCCTCGGCCGCGCGGAGGATTGGCGACGACGTGATGGAGAGGTCGTAGGCAATCCGGTCCAGCGCGGGCAGAAGCAGGATCGCGAGCACGAGCGCGAGACTCGTGGCGAGTTTCTGTTCCATGCTCGCGTAGCCGAAGAGAAGAACGAACAGGAACAGGGCGAGCCAGAGCACGTCGAGAGAGAGGAGAAGGGGCGCGATGAGGAAAGCCGCGACCGCGAGAGAGGGCACGCGCCCATGCAGGAGTCCGTCGGCCGACTCTTTCAGATCGTGAACGAGCCTGGGCCCATGCCGAACCAGAAGCACGAGGATGGCGGCCAGAGCGGCGGCGCAGGCCGTGAGAAGGAAGATCAGGACGAAGCGCACGAGGACGACACGGCGCGACTCGTTGTCGGCGAACGTCGCGCGGAGCGCTCCGAGAAGGCCCGGAACGAGATCGACCCACGCGCGCGACGAGGCCGCGAGAGACAAGCGCGCCCAGCGCGGATCAGGAAGATCGGGATCGAGGCGTATCGCAGCCGTGAACGCTTCGCGCGCGATCTCGCGCTTCCCGGCGGCGAGCTGGCGGCGCCCGAGAAGCGTCGCCGAAAGAGAGAGGTCCGTCATCCGCCGGATCTCGATTTTCTGGGCGTGCTTGAGGATCTCGTCGATCTTGGCGCGTGCCAGAGGGGCGTCTCCCTCTTCCAGCGCGCCGAGCCACGCGAACCAGTGGCCGCGCACGAGCTTTCGGAACGCCGTCTCGCTGGATTCACCCGGCGCGACGAGCACCTGCGCACGCGCCGGAACGGCCGGGAGGAGCGCGAGAGAGGCGAGAAGAACGAGAAGGGAGGCGCGGGCCCAGCGGCGCTCAGCCGTGCGGCGCCCGGCCGGCGGAGACGTCCGCGAGATCCTCAGCCGTGCCTCGCGACGGGAGGCGGACTCGGAGGTTTTGGCTTGGCGGCGCCCGCGAGCCGGGTGAACGCGAGCTGGAGCTCCCCGAGGAGCCCTTCGATGGCGTCGGTCTCCTCGAACGAAAGGCGCCCGCGCGTCTTCTCGCGGAGCGAGAGGAGGGAATCGACGATCTGGCGCGCCCCCGCGAGATCCACCTGACGGCGGCCGGTCGCGGGGTCGGGGAATCCCTCCATGTAGAGGGCCGCCGTCTGCGCGAGCATGTCGAGAAGACGAAGGAACGCCGGGCTCGTCGCCGGCGCGGGCTCGGCCGGCGCCGCCTCCGGAGCCGCGGCGGCCGGCTCCGGAGCGGGATCGGGCGTGGCGAGCTCGGCCTGCGAGTCCTCGCGCACGTCGCCCTCGGCCGTGAAGAGGCGGCGATCCACGACCTTGATCGGCTTATCACTTTCGGACATAAATCCCCTCGGGTCAGCGTATTTTACGTAAACGCCGGGAGGTTGCTCGCATGGAAGTTTCGGATGCCGCGGGAGGCCTCGTCGCGCTCATGAAACGGCTCCGGAAGGAGTGTCCCTGGGACCGCAAGCAGACGGAGCGCGATCTCTCCGGATACCTTCTCGAGGAGTGCTACGAGGTCCTCGACGCCCTCTCCCGCGAGGACTGGCGTGAGCTCGAGGGCGAGCTGGGAGACCTCCTCTTCCAGATCGTCTTCCTCGCGCGGCTCGGAGAAGAGCGTGGAGCCTTCGACTTCGAAAGCGTCGCGCGGCGCATCCACGACAAGATGGTGGCGCGCCACCCTCACGTCTTCGGTGACGCCGCCGTGCGCGACGCCGACGGCGTTCGCGTGCAATGGGAGGAGCTCAAGCGCAAGGAGCGCGAGAAGGAGGGACGCCCCCCCTCGCCCTTCGACGGCGTCCCGCGGGCGCTCCCCGCCCTTCTCAAGGCGGTGCGCCTGACCTCGCGCGCGGCGGACCTCGGGTTCGACTGGGAACGCGACGCCGACGTCCTCGTCAAGCTCGACGAAGAGGTCGCCGAGTTCAAGGCCGAGCTTGTGGCGCCGGGCGGCGAGAGAAAGGAGCGCGTTGCCGGCGAGATCGGCGACCTCCTGTTCACCGTCGTCAACGTCGCCCGCCGCCACGGCGTGGATCCCGAAGCCGCGCTCCAGTCCACGAACGACAAGTTCCGCCGGCGCTTCGAGGAAGTGGCGCGGCGGGCAAAGGCGGGTGGGAAAGAAGTGAAAGCGACATCCCTCGCAGAGCTGGACGCTCTCTGGAACATCGTGAAATCGGAAGAGAAAGAGAAAGATTCTTAGAAGGTGAAAGAGGAAGAGGGAAGGACGGGAAAATGCGCCGCCGCGCGCCCTGTTCTATTCACTTTCTAAGAAGATCTTCTGGGTCCAAGCAGTCTGCGCAGCGGCCTACGGAACCAACTCCGAGACCCGAACGAGCCTCGGTCCCTCTTTTCCGAGCAATCCGATCTTCTCCGAAAGAAAAGCGAGTGTTTCCTTGCGCGGATGTCCGATGACGATGGCCTGACCCCGTTTCTTCGCCAGGGCGACCGCCCTCTCCCATGCGGCGTCGAGCGCGCCCGGCGCGCCACGCGGGTCCGCGGACTCGGTCATCGCGTCGTCGAGGAAAACGTCGCGGGCCAGGAAGGGGACGCCGAGCTTCGCTGCTTCCGCTCCGGCGACGGACGCCGGCGTGGTTCTCGAGTCCAGGAAGAGGAGCCCTCTTTCCTTCATGACCTCGAGGACGTCGCGGACGACGCGCGGGTCCGCCGTCGCCTTCGATCCCTGATGGTTGTTGATTCCGAGCGCTCCGGGGAATCGCGCGAGCGCGGCGAGAACGCCGGCCCGAATCGTGGCATCGTCGTCCTTCGGCCCGAGCGAATCCTTCTCGGCGCGGCCGGCTTCAGGGTCCATCGGCAGATGGACGAGGAGGTCCCAGCCCTTCTCGCGCGCGAGCCGCGCCGCCTCCGCGGCGTGGGGAGCGTTCGGAATGACCGCGATCGCGAGGGAACCTCCGAGCGAAGCCAGCAGGGTCCGGGAAGGCGGGTCGAAGCCGATGTCGTCGATCACGATCGCGAGGACGCCCCCCGGGCCGTGGTCCACGGCCTCGAAGTCCGCGGGAAGCGTCGGCATCGGGCGTATGCCGGCCGGTGGCGCCGACCGTGCCCTGGGGACCGCCGACGCGGGGCGCGGCGACGAAGCGGGCGGTTCGGGGCGACGGGCGCAGCCCCGGGCGAAATACGTCGCACTCGCGCCGAGACCGACGCCGAGGACGACCAGGAGGGCTCCCTTGAAAGGCCCGCGACGCCTGCCACCTCCGCCGGCCCGCGCCTTCCGCGCGGTCACGCGGCTGCTTTGGCCCGTACCGAGGACTCCGCCAGAACCTTGAGTCCACGCTGAAGGATCAGATCGAGGCGGCCCGCCGCCTCGTCCAGCGGCCCGTGGAAGACCCGGTCGTCGGGCTGCAGGCCCCTGGGACAAAGCGCTTTTCCGGCGGCCGTTCGGATCTTCCCGACGGAGAGCCTGAGCGAGCCGCCGCTCGAGAGCCTCACGACCTGCGCCGTGAAGCCCATACCGACCGTGGGCTCTCCGACGATGCGTACGGTGAGCTTCAGCTTGTCGGCTTCTTTCGTGGCATCGGCTCCCGGATCGAAGGCCTCCTGGAGATCGGATTCCTCCGTGCCCGCCTTGCCCTTGTCGACCGTCACGAGCCTCGCGCTGACGGCGCGGGTGCCGGCATCCCGCACGGCGGACGCGAACAACTCGGCCGCCCCGGCCGTCCCGCTGTCCACGAGGAGAACGAGGCGGCTCTCGTGCACGCGCTCGCCGGGCTCGGAATGAAACGCCTTCGTCTCGATCCGGCGGCCCGAAAGTTCACCGAGAGGGCCGGCCGGCACGAAGAGAGCCGCCGCGCGCGCCGCCTCCTCGAACGACCCCATCGCGTTGCTGCGGAGGTCGAGGACGAGCGGCCGCGTCCGATCGAGCGGCTTCAGGATCTCCTTCAGGGCGGCGGTCGTGCCGGGTGTGAACGAGGGAACGTGGATCACGATCTCGCCATCCACGCGTTCGGCCGAAGGCGCGGCCGGCGTCCACCCGGCCCGCACGATGTCGAGCGCGCGGTGGCGGGGCTTCCCTTCCCGCACGACCGCGAGGCGCACGCGGCCCCCGGCCTTTCCCGACAGCCGGGACTCGAGCTCCCAGAGCGCCATGTTGCGGGTGAGCTGGCCGTCGATTTTCTCGATGACGTCGTCGCTCTTGACGCCGGCCGAGGCGGCCGGACTGCCCGCGATGGCGGCAACGACGACGGGGAAACCGAAACGACGCGCGAGGACGATTCCCGACTCGAGGACTTCCTTCTTCTCCTTCGCGGACTCGAACGCGGTGAACGCCGCCATCTTGTCCGGCGGTACGTATTCGGAGAACGGGTCCATCGCTTCGGTCATCCCCGCAAACGAACCGGCGAGGAGCGGCTTCAGTTCCGTCGGCTCGACGTAGTTCGACCTCACGAGTCCGAGAACCTCCGTGAAGAGTCCGAGCGGGCGGTAGAGGTTTTCCCTGCCGTCCTTGCCCTTCTCGTCGGCGCCCATACCGGGCAGGACGACGAACAGGGCGAGGAGAAGAGAGACGGACGCAGCGACGAAGAGGGCGCGGGTCTTGCTCACGCGCGGATGATACGCGCGCCCTCAGCGGAGCCACAAAGCCGGGTCCACGGACGCCCGGGCGTCCCGGATCTCGAAGTACAGGCCCGCGACCTCGTCTTCGGGCGACTCGCCCAGGGCTCCGACCCGGTCGCCGATCGCGACGTGCTCGCCGCGCGCGATCGTCCCCGTCGCGAGCCGGCCGTAGAGCGTGAAGACGCCGTCGCCGTGGTCCACGACGACGAGGTTCCCATAGCCCTTGAGCCACTGGGCGTACACGACGTCCCCCGAGAAGATCGCGCGCACGGGGGAGCCGGGCGGCGCGTCGAGCGTCCAGCCCGACGAGCGCAGAAACGTCTTCGGAAACCGGGGATTCGCGATGCGGCCGAACGGCACCGCGACCCGGCTCTTCAGCGGCCAGTCCAGCGCGCCGCGGTACTTGCGGATCGAGGCTGCTCCGGGCGCCAGGGCACGCCCCTTCCCTTCGAGGAGCTCGAGGAGCGCTCCCAGGCGCTCGGACTTGTCTTCGAGCTTCGTCACCTGCTGCTTCTCGACATGGGCGGTCTCTTCGAGCTGCGCGAGGAGAGCGGCCTTTCGGGAACGCGCCGCGAGGAGGGCCGTCTCCTTCTTCCGGCTCTCGGACGTGAGCGCCGCGAGGTCCTTCCGCCGGTCGGACAGGTCCTGCTCGCGGCCCCCCAGCGTCGTCACCGCCGTCTCGTAGCGCTCGAGGAGGGCCGCGTCCCGGCCGGCGAGATGCGAGAGGATGCGGATGCCCGCAAAGAACGACTGCCCGGAGTCCGCCGCGGCAAGCGGCCGGAGATAGCCGAGCCGTCCCATCCGGTAGAGCGCGGAGAGGCGGACGGCGAGGTCCTCCCGGAGGCCGACGACCTCCTTTTGCGCGGCATCACGTTCAGATGATGCGTGCGCGGCCTCGCGCTCGGTCTCGGCTTTCTTCAGCTCGAGCACGCGGCGTTCCGCCGTCTGGATCTGAAGATCGAGATCAGCCGACTCGAGCTGCACCTTGAGATCCGCTTCGCGCCTCGAGGACGCGTCGAGGAGGCCCCTGAGGTTCGCGATGCGGCGCCTCAGCTCCCGGAGCTCCGCCTTGCGCTCGGCGACGCCGAGAGAGGCCGCGGGCTTCTCGGGCACGGGCGAAACCACATCGACGGCAGCCGCCGGCGTGGGCTCGGGAAGCGCCGGTTCCTGCGCCCGGACGCCCGCGGCGACGAGAAGAACCGCGGAAAGCGCCGAGAGTCCTTTCAGAAAAGCGGCACCCCGTCGAGCTTCGCGGGCGGCGTCACGCCGAGGACGTTGTAGATCGTGGCCGGCACGTCCGCGATGCCCGGCAGCCTGCCCTTCGGAAGCGGCCGGTTCGCGAAGAGGATGCCCGGCACGAGCGCCGGATCCAGGGAGCAGTGGTCCCCCGACCAGATCTGCGTGTTGTCCTCGAACATCTCCTTCGTCACGACGCCGAGACTCCCCTGCCAGCCGATGCGAGTGCCCGCCGTATTCGTGACGAACAGGTCCGGGATGACGTCCGCGTCGAAGGAGCCGTAGGCCTCCTCGCGCGTGAAGATGCGCGAAACGGCGCGCGTGCCGGTCTTCGGGTCGACGAGCGTCACGAGCTTCTTCTTGATCTCCTCGCGCACGGCTTCGTACTCCGCGCCCGGCGAGACGCTTCCCTTCCCCTCGCGTCCCTTGAGGTTGATGTAGATATCGCCGAGGCCCATCGCGTAGGCCTTCGTTTTCGACCAGTCCACGTTCGGCCAGAACTCGCCCTGCCCGAAGAGCATCTCGAGATCGGCCTGCTTGCCCTCACTGCCCGTCAGCGTCATGTACCCGTTCTCGACGAGCCACGTGTTGTAGTTCACGGACCGCCGCCACGTCGCGAAACCGTGGTCGGACAGGACGATGAGGATGTCGCCCTCACGGATCTTCTTCATCGCATCGCCCACGATCGCGTCCATCTGGGCGTACGTCCTGTCCACGGCCGGGGCCCATTTCGCGGCTTTCACCGCGTCGTAGGCGGGGTGCTGAGGGTCGAGGAACCGCCAGAAGCAGTGCGCGACGCGGTCGGGGAATTCGTAGATCTGGACGAAGAGCCGGACGTCCTGGTCATCCAGGAAGTCGTTCATCATCTTCCGGAACGGCTCGATCGTCTGATCCACGTCCTCGAGAAACGTCTTCTCGTCGATCGTCTCCTCGCTCATCGACCACGTGTCGATCTGCCAGCCCATCGTCTTGTAGAGGCCGTAGCGATCCGCGAGCTTTTTCGCGAGGCCGCCGGGCGCCGTGATCTTCACGGAAGGCGGAAGGTCCGCCGGATTGAAGTGAATGGGAGACAGGTAGAGCTTGATCTCGGGGGAGGCGGACACGAGATGGAAGCGCCCGATGCCCGTCATCTTGACGATGGAGTTGAACGGGAACGTGAACACGACCCAAGGGCTCCACTCGCCCGGCTTCAGCGTCACGGAGGGCGACCCCTTCGGCGCGACCGTCAGGCTGCCGCCATCCGCCGCGAGGGTCAACGTCATCGGCGTCTTGATGACCGCAGGCTCCTTGAAGAGCTTGTTGTAGGGGCCGAAGACCTCGGTCTCGATCGTGCCCTTGTTCGATTCGAGCCGAACGAGCTCGACCGAGAACTCGTTCTTGTTCTTCGGGGCGAAGAAGGGATCCGACGTGTAGTAGCTCGGCGTGCCGACGCGCCCGCGCACGTCCGTGACGCCCAGGCCGGAGATCAAACGGCCGTGGTCGTAGTCGACGGCGGGGAACGTGACGGGCACGTGCATCACGACGGACGCGATTCCCTTGCGGCCCGCCTCCTCCCAGAAAGGCGTCCCGCGGCGATTGTTGATCGGCCAGGGGATTTCGGACGGGAGAAGAGAAGATAAAGAGATTCCCATGAAGGTGAAGAGGGCGCCGGCCACAAGCGCGGCGACAAGGGCGGGCGTACCGAACCCGCGCTCGCGCCTTCTAAGAAGAATCTTCCAAAGCCCTGCCACCACGACGAACGCCAACAAGCCCAGCACCGCCGGGATCCCGATCCTATTTCCCTTTCCGAGCAGAAAATTCTTCTTCCCCTCCTCCGCGATCGCGAACTCGGGGCGATACGTCTTCGGATTCCGCTTCAGGAAATCGAAGATCATGGTCCGGCCGGGCGAGAGACCGGTCGAGAACGTCGACCACGACACCGGTGTCTGGGCCGGGATCGTGGGCGTCAGTCCCGTGAATCCGCCTTTCGCGGCGAGGGCGGCGAGATTCGGGAGGCGCCCTTCGGCGATGCCCTTCTCGACGAGCGCGTGGTCCGCGCCGTCGAATCCGAGGACGATGACGCGGGGAGGCACAGCCGCTCCGAGGGCCGGCGTGGCGAGGAGCGAGAGGAAGACGAGCCCCGACAAGACTCGGGGCTTCGGGTTGTTCGACGGCATGCGCCATTCTAGCCGTGAGCGTGCCGCACGCGGGCCTATGCCGCCGACTCGAATTCCTCCGAGATCGCGGTCCACACTTCGGCCGGTTTCGTCTGGATCACGAGGTGCGGCGCGTCCAGCTCGACGAGCGTGCTGAAGGGGACCGCTGCGCAAACCCGTCTGGCCCGCGCCTGCGGGACGAGACGATCTCGGGTTCCGAGAATCGTCAGGAGGGGCGCCACGAGGTGCGAGGAGAGATCGTCGGCCGTCGCGGCGAAGACAGTCGAGAGACGGCCCGTCAACGTCTCCTTCGGCAGCGCCCGGACTTCGTCGAGAGCCGCCTTTCCGAGCGCGCGGTCGCCTCCCGCGAGGCCGAGGGCAGCGCACCAGGCGGGCATCGCCTTCGACGCCACCAGCGTCGCAGCCAGCCTCGCAGGCAGCCTGAACGCGACCTTGACAAGCGGATTGCAGAGGACGAGGAGCGCGACTTTCTGTCCGAGCCGGGCGGCGAGCCGGGCCGCGATCGGCCCGGAGAAGGACTCGGCGACGAGAACGAATCCTTCCAGGGACTTGAGCTCCGCCTCGAGCGTGCTCGCGAGGCCGTCGAAGCTCTGATCGCCGAGCGTCGGAAGCGCGACGGGCCGGCAGCGGGTCCAGGACGGCGCGAGCGCGACGAAGGACGCGTAGAGCGCGCCGCTCCCGTGGAGACCCGGCAACAGGACGACGTCGGTCTTCATGGGTCCATTCTCGCCGGTCAGCCGCGCTTCTTCGAGGCTCCGAACCTCTCGGCCACCCTCCGGATCGTGTTCACGTTGCGGAGCGTCGTCGGCTGGCCGAGGGCCTTCTCGAGAGCGCGTCCGGAGATCGCGGGGTCGCTCTGCCGGCGCCCCGAGAGCCACCAGAAGTCCCGCCCGCGTACGTGGAAGCGGTCCTCGGCCGTCGCGAGCGCCGTAAGCCGACTCTCCGCGTCCGCGTCGAGCTCCTTCGAGAGGAATCCGACGAGGTACGTCGGGCAGGCGGCAACGTCTTTCTCCACGAACGGGGCGTGCGCAGCGGCGTCCGCGACCTCGGCGAGGGTCCGAACGAATGCCCTGACCTCGTAGCCGAGCGCTTTCCCGAGCGCCGCCTCGATCTCTCCGTCGAGGCCCTTGACAGCCTTCGAAGAAAAAACCACGTTTCCGCTCGCGATGAACGTCTCGACGTCCGAGAAACCCATCGTCTCGAAGTGGCGCTTGAGCACGTCCATCTTCACGACGTGGCCGCCGACGTTGAGAGCGCGAAGGAAGGCGACGAAACGCGGCACGGGGCCTCCTTCAATCCGGCGAGGGCGGCGTGACGGACGCCGAAGGCTCTCCCGCGCGTGCCCCGAAGACCGTCCGACCCGCCACGGCGGCAAGCACGATCGCGCCCCCGAGCAGAGCCCATGCGGACGGCCTCTCGCCGAGGCCGAGGAACGCCCAGAGCGGGTTGAACATCGGCTCGAGCATGCCGATCAGCGACGCCTCCGTCGCGGGGACCGTCTTGAGGCCCTTCACGAAGAGGAAGTAGCTGATCCCCAATTGGACGATCCCGAGAAAAAGGACGAGGCCGATCCCTTTTGCATCCAGCGCGAGGTTCCCCCACGCGAACGGCAGCGCGAGCGCCGCCGCCGCGAGGTTTCCCGCGATGACGGACGGAATCGCGTCGCCCGAGGCGTCGCGGCGCAGGAGCAGGACCGTGAGGCCGAAGAAAAGACCCGACGCGACCGCCACGAGGTTCCCGGCGAGCGCGCCGGGGTCCAGCCGGCCGACGAAGAAGAACGACATCCCGACGAGCGCGACGCCGACCGCGGCCGCGTCGGACTTGCGAAACGGCTCCTTCAGGAGGAACGGGGCGAGCGCGAGGACGTAAAGCGGCCCCGTGTATTGCAGGAAGATCGCGTTCGCCGCGGTCGTCATCTTCGTCGCGGACACGAACGTCAGGATCATGAGCGCGTAGACGACGACCGTGGACGGCGCCGCGTGGCGCCAGCGCGCGCGTGAGGGCCGGAAGATCACGAGAAGAAAGATCGCCGAGATGAACGACCGCCAGAAGGCGACGCCGAGTGCCGACAGCGGGACGAGCTTGATCGCGAGGCCGCCCGTCGACCAGAGGAGCGCGGCCGCCGCGATGAGGAGCGCGCCGCGGCGCGGTGTGCCGCCGGCCATCACCCGGATTTCCGGCGGACCGCGGCGATCGAGACGTCGTCGTCGCAAACGGCCCGGCCGAGGAACCGGTCGAGTTCCTGCGCGAGCGCGGAAACCACTTCGTAGGGCGGGGCACCCGCCTTCCGGAAGAGGAAGTGCTCGATGCGCGCGTCGCCGAATTCCTCATCGCTCGCCCCGCGAGCCTCGGGAAGCCCGTCGGAATGGAAAAGCAGCATCTCGCCGGGCGCGAGGACCGTGGACTCTGGCACGTAGGCGGCTTTTCTCTTGATCCCGAGGGGATACGAGCCGGAACCGAGGCGCTTCACGACCCGCCCCTCGGCGTCTACCTTGAGGACCGGCGGGTGACCCGCCACGGTGGCCGTCACGGCGCCCCCGGGCTCGAGGAGCGCATAGACGCCCGCGAAGAACGAGCGGGAGTTTCCCGTCTCGCAGAGCACGCGGTTGAGGGCCTCGATCATCGCGCCCGGCGACGGGTCGACGGGAAGCTGCGTGCGGAAGACCGCGTGCGTCACCGCCATGACGAGCCCCGCGGCCATCCCGTGCCCCGACGCATCGCCGAACAGGATCGCGAGACGCCCGCCGGAAAGCGGCTCGAACGCGTAGAGGTCGCCCCCCACGGTGTTCGCGATCCGGTTGAGGCCGCTGAGCTCGAAGGCCCCGATCTCGGGCAAGACGCGGGGAATGAGCTGGGCCTGGAGTTCGCGCGCCATGACGAGCTCGTCCTTGAAGTGGAGCTTGTCGACGAGCTCCATGGCGAGCAGGAACGAGAGCGCGAGGACCGACACGAAGAGGGCGAAGAAAGCCCACGAGGCCTGACCGGGCCAGGAATCCCCGCCGAGGCTCTCGACGAACGCGAGCACCGTGAGCAGAAGGACGAGCGCGAAGACCAGCCGGCGCGGAGGCGCGAGCCTCTTCGCGAGCCCGAAGACGATCGCGTTCGTCTTCAGGAGGCCCCTCTTCCAGCGACGGGGCTCGGCCGCGATCTCGGCCTCGTGGTCGGCGAGGAAAACGCCCCTTGCCCGCTGCCAGTCCACGTCCCACATGCCGCGCACCTCGTCGGCATCGAAGGAGTGAACCGTCTCCTTCGCGAGTCCCTTCCAGTCCGTCGTCATGGGTCTTTGTCTTACGAAATACCGGGGCTGAGAGTTCTCGGAGTTCTCAAAGACCTCAGGGCTTCCTCGGAACCCCGAGCCGGACCGCCGCGCTCTTCGAGACCGAGCGCCTCATCCAGGCCATCCGCCCGAACAGGAGCCCCGGAAGCCCGAGGGCCTGGGCCGCCCAGCGCGGGAAATCGAAAATGTCCTTCTGCCGCACGATGAGCCCGTCCTTCATCTCGATCTCGGACACGATCACGTTCACGACGGGCCGCCTGCCCCCGAAGAGGTAGCGGGCCGTCCATTCGACGACGCCCGTCCCGGGCCCCGCCTTCGCCACGGTGAACTGAACCGAGAACTCCTTCGCGCCGCGGGTGAGGCCGATCCACATCTTTCCGATGTCTGCGCCCGTCAGCCGGAAGACGGGATCCTCGAACGTCGCGTCCGGAGCGTACATCGCAGCCATGGCGTCGCCGTCGCGACGCGCGAAGGCCTCGTAAAAGCGCGTCAGGGCGGCCTGGGTCTCGGCGTCCGTCACGGCCCGGTCATTCCGGCGGGGAGTCTATCCGGATCGCGAGGATCTCCTCCAGGGACTCGATCCTCGACGCCGCTCCCAGCCGATACCCTCGAAATGCCACAAGCGCGCGGCGGGCCGCCTCCGCGTCGTACTTCGAATCCCCGACGAAAAGGCACTCCGCGAGCGGCACCCGAACCCTCGCGGCCGCGAGACGCACGACCGCGGGGTCCGGCTTCCCCGCACCCGCCTCGTTCGCGCAGGCGACCGCGTCGAGAAGAGGGGCCAGTCCCGTGCTCCGGAGAATGCGGTCCGCGAGCGGCCGGTTCGTGTTCGTCGCAACAGCCGTCCGTACCCCGGCGGCGCGGAGCGCCCGGAGGACGCCGGCGGCCTCGGGATTCACGCGGATCGCGTCGAGGCGCTCCGCGAAGAAGCGCTCGTAAGCCGCGTCGATCTCCGGAGCGGAGCGTTCCTTCATGTACGCC
>DASVJU010000356.1:0-10139 GCA_036385755.1 Thermoanaerobaculia bacterium | reverse complement strand
CGGACGTGACGCGCACGTTTCCGGCATCGGGGCGATTCACGCGCCCGCAGAAGCGGCTCTATGACGCCGTCCTCGCGGCGCAAAAGGAGGCCATCGCGGCCGTGAAGACAGGCGCCGCGTGGGACGCGCCACACGAGGCGGCGCGCGAGATCCTGCTCGACGCGCTGATCGAGTTCGGACTCGTGAGAGGGCGGCGCGCAAGCCTGAAGAGAAAGAACGCCGCGCAGCGGTTCGCGCTTCATCACACCTCGCACTGGCTCGGTCTCGACGTCCACGACCGCGGCCGCTACCGCGACGAGACGGGAGCCCCGCGAAAGCTCGAGCCGGGCATGGTGCTCACGGTCGAGCCCGGCCTCTACGTGCGGCCCGACGAAAAACGCGTCCCGAAGGAGTATCTCGGGATCGGTATTCGCATCGAGGACGACGTCCTCGTGACGGAATCCGGCCCGCGCGTCCTGACGGAAGGCGCCCCGAAATGACCCGCAGAGCGGACTGAACGCTACGGCAAGGACGCCGGTTCGGCCCAGACTTCCTTGAGGAGCTCCGTCGCGAGGCCCGCGCGGTTTTCGAGCAGGGCGCGCGCGGAGAAGAGGACGTGCCCCGTGGCGCCGGGCTGCGCGCGGGTACGGCGGATCTGCTCGGCGATCTCCTTCGCCGGCCAGCCCTTTCCTTCGTCTCCCACGCGGCTCGCGGCAATGCCCGGCCAGAGGGCACCGCGCTCGGGAGCCTGCGCCGCCCACCACGCGAGGAGCGCCGGAAAGCTCTGCTCTTTCTGGTCGATGGGCCAGTAGAGCTGCGGCGCGAGGTAATCGACCCAGCCGCGCTGGATCCACGTGCGCGCGTCGGCCGAGATTTCCTCGTACGCGTCGAATCCCCTAACCTGCGCCGGGCGCCCCGGCCGCCAGATGCCGAAGGGGCTGATGCCCACGCGCACTTTCGGCTTCGCGGCCTTCACCTCTTCGTGCAGGCGCTTCACGAACCGGTTCACGTTCCATCGGCGCCAGTCCTCCCGCCCGAGGGCGCCTCCCGAAGCCACGTACTTCCCGAAGCTCGGGCCGTCCGGAAATTCCAGGGCGTTGCCGGCCGCGTCTTTCTCCGGATACGGATAGAAATAGTCGTCGAGGTGAACGCCATCCACGTCGTACCGCTTCACGACGTCGAGCACGACCGCGAGCGAGCGCGCCGCGACGTCCTCCTCGCCCGGATCCAGCCAGAGCTGTTTCCCGTAGGCCCTGACGAGATCGGGGCGGCTCCGCGAGACGTGCGTCGCCGCGGCGGGAGAGAGGGGCGACGCCGGGCGCGCCCGATACGGGTTGAACCAGGCGTGGAGCTGCATCCCGCGCGCATGCGCTTCGGTGATCGCGAAGGCGAGAGGGTCCCAGAAGGGCTCGGGCGCGACGCCCTGAGTGCCGCTCAAGACCTCCGACCAGGGCTCGAGCCCGGACGGATAGAGCGCGTCCGCGGCGGGCCGCACCTGGAAGATCACAGCGTTCGCGTGCAGCGAGGCGAGGGTGTCGAAAAGGAACACGAGCTCCTGCTTCTGGCGAGCGACGGGAAGGCCCGGCGCCGAAGGCCAGTCGATATTCGAGGCGGTCGCGACCCAGACGCCGCGAAACTCGCGGCACGTCGCGCCGGGCACCGGTGCCCGCGCCTGAGGCAATACTTCCGCCATCCGGGCGGGCGCCGGAGGCGGTGCTCCGCACCCGGCGAGGAGCAGAGCGGCAAGCGCCGCCCAACGGCGGAGAGACTTCGAGCTTCTCAACGCTTTCCCGCGCGGCGCCGCGCCGGGCCTCCCTCCTGCGCGGCGTCGGAAGGCAGCCACCTCCGGACCGCTCCCTCGTCCGTCACGACGCACTGCGGTTCCGGAATCGAGCGCAGCTCGACGGAGAGCCTCCGGTTGCGATCGAGGCTGTGATAGGGAATGAACCGGACACGCTCGTCGCTCAGAAACTGGAGCGTGTAGGCCGTTTCGTATCCGGCGTGACAGACGGTGTAGCCCTCCTCGAGGATCGTCTCGAGCGGCGCCCGGGGATCGGGCTCGAGAAGAAGGCCCTCGACGACACCGTGCGCGCGCCGCCAGAGAAAGAGGGACGCCGTGAGTGCGAGCCCCCCGAGCATGAGCGCGACGAGGGCAGACGGAATTCTCCGGCGCAGGAGCTGCGCCGCCTCTGTGAACGAGACGAAAAGTAACGCAATGGCCGCCGGAAGGACCGCCGCCAGGTAGCGATCCCCCATCGAATCGAGACCCTTGAGGAAGGAGACCGCGGCACCAAACCCGACGATTGCCCCCATGAGGTCGAGCCCATCGAGAGTCCCCCCCTCCGTTCGAGGCGCGCTCGCGGGGCGCCGACGAACCCGCAGGAGAAGCAGCGTCAGAAGGGCGAGGGCCACCGTGGCGAGAACCGGCGGCGGCAGCAGGCCGTCGAGCCCGACGAACCGCCAGGAGTCCGTTCCGAGGAACCGCACGAAACGGGCCGGAAGCCCGGACGGCAGCCATGGCGTGACGACCGGGCCCGCGGCCGGCTCGTACCAGCCGAGCAGACGGCCGAGCCAGACGGGCGAATAGCCGAGGACGACACCGCAGAGCAAAGGCGTCACGAAGCGCGCCCAGCCGCGCCACGAGAGGGCAGAGCGATAAAGAACGAGGGCCGCGACCGGCAGAAGGACGAAGACGATCGTCTGGTTCATCCACCAGCCGACTGCCCCGAGAAGCCCGAAGACGAAATGGCCTCCGGGGCGGTCCAGGAAGGGACGCGGCCGGGTCAGGGCGCCAGCCGCCAGAAAAAAGAGTACCGAGCCGAGCGCGAAGGACATCTCCGGTCCCCGCGGCACCACGGAGAGACGGAAGAGGAAAGGAGGGCCGACTGCCATCCAGAGTCCGGCGGCCGCGGCGATCGCCCGCCCGAAGAGCCGCGTGAGCCCGAGAACGTAAAGACAGATGCCGAAGGCGATTTCGCTCATGCTGGCGAGGCGCAGCGAAATCGGCCCCCCCTCCGCTCCGATGCCGGCCGGGTCCAGCATCGCCTTGCGAATCCCCGCGGCGACGGCGGACGTCAGGGGTCCCATGTAGTTCTGGCCCCAGTAGAAAACGTCGAAGCCCTTCCCGTCGTGGATCTTCTTGGCCATCAGGCCGAAGATCGCGTTGTCACCGTTCCAGCCGCGGACAGAGGCCTCGTTCGTCAGGAGCGGGAGCCGGACGAGGACAAACACGGCGAGGATCGCCCCGATCGACGCCGCGCTCCAGAGCGCCGGTCTCCCGCCCGTTGCTCGAGGCTGCACGTCCCGCGGCGGCCCTTTACTTCGCGAGTCCGAGCTGCCCGAGAACGAACGCCCACTCGAACGCCGTTTCGTGGAGCGTGTCGTATCGGCCCGAAGCGCCGCCGTGGCCGGCGGCCATGTTCGTCTTGAGAAGGAGCGGGTTCGCGTCGGTCTTCAGGGTCCTGAGGCGCGCCACGTACTTCGCGGGCTCGTGGTAGAAGACCTGGCTGTCGTTGAACGACGTCATGACGAGCATCGAAGGATAGGCGCCCCTTCGGAGGTTGTCGTACGGGCTGTACGACCTGATGACGTCGTACTCCTCCTTCTTCGCGGGGTTACCCCACTCCTCGTACTCGCCCACCGTGAGCGGCAGGGTCGGATCGCTCATCGTGTTCAGGACATCGACGAACGGAACGTGGGCGACGACGGCGTGGAAAAGGTCGGGGCGCATGTTCGTGACCGCGCCCATGAGAAGGCCGCCCGCGCTTCCGCCCGAGATGACGAGGCGATCCTTCGCCGCGATCTTCCCGGCGACGAGGAACTCCGCGGACGCGATGAAGTCCGTGAACGTGTTCTTCTTCTTCAGCATCTTTCCGTCGTCGTGCCACTTCTTTCCCATCTCGGCGCCGCCGCGGATGTGGGCGAACGCGACGACGACGCCGCGGTCGAGGAGCGGAAGGCGGTTCGCGTTGAAGGAGTCCGGGATCACGATCCCGTACGAGCCGTAGCCGCCGAGCCACGCCGGAAACGGCCCGTCCTTGAGCGTGCGCGCCTTCCCGTCCGCCATCTTCGCGCGCCACACGATCGAAATCGGGATCTT
Organism: Thermoanaerobaculia bacterium; assembly: GCA_036385755.1. GTDB lineage: Bacteria > Acidobacteriota > Thermoanaerobaculia > UBA5066 > UBA5066 > Fen-183. Next base: position 6,061 of record DASVJU010000356.1, on the reverse strand, counting down.
CGTTCCGTCCGAGGCGGTCGCCCAGAGGCGGTCGGACGCGTAGAGACCGCGATCGTAACCGGGGACCTCCTGCTCCTTGAGAAGCTTCGAGGTCTTGGCGTCCATGTCGTAGTCGAAGACAGAGCTCGGGGTCACGAGCGACTGGTAGCCGTAGCGGAAGACGTTCGTGTCGAAAACGCGATTCGTCTCGGCGGACACCGCGTAGACGGGCTCCGGAAACGAGATTGCGTGCGACGCATGCGTCGTGAGGTTCGTGATCGTGAAACGCGGCAGCCCGTTCGCGCGCTCGTGGAGGACGAGGTGGTTCGCGAAGAGATCCGTGTCCTCGAGCAGGACGTCTTCACGATGGGGAACAATCTCCTTCCAGTGCGCGCGCCCCGGGGACTCCACCGGCGCCGTGACGAGGCGGAAGTTGCGTCCCCCCGAGTTCGTCCGGATGTAGAAGAGGTCTCCCCGATGGTCGACTTCGTATTCATGTTCCTGCTCGCGCGCGGCGACGAGCGTGAAGGCGCCCGCCGGCGTATCGGCTTTCAGCACACGGGCCTCGGAAGTCGTGTGGCTGCCCGCGGACAGAACGAGCCACGCCCGGCTCCGCGTCCGGCCGATCCGCACGCTGAAGCGCTCGTCCTTCTCCTCGTAGGCGAGCGCGTCCGCGCCCTGGGGCTCGAGGAGGCGGTGCCGGTACACGCGATACGGGCGTTTGGCGGCGTCCTCGACGGCGTAGAGCAGCGTCCTGTTGTCCGCCGCCCACACGGCGCTCGTCGTCTTCTCGATGCGCTCGGGCCCGAGGCCGTTCGTGCGCAGGTCCTTGATGAAGAGCGTGTACTGGCGGAAGCCCGTGTTGTCGGTCGAGTACGCCAGGAGGTTGCCGTCGTCACTCACGGCATACCGGCCGAGCGCCATGAACTTCTGGCCGTTCGCGAGCTCGTTCAGGTCCAGCGTGACCTGCTCAGGCCCTTCGGGGAACTTCTTGCGGCAGTAGATCCGGTATTGCTTCCCCTTCTCCGTTCGGAAGTAGTACAGCCAGTCGCCTTCGCGATACGGCACCGACAGGTCCGTCTCCTTGACGTGGGAGAGCAGCTCGGAATAGAGCGCGCCCTGGAACGGCTCGGTGGGCTTCATCACGGCGGCGGTGTACGCGTTCTCGGCCTCGAGGTAGGCCGCGACCTCGGGGTTCGGCTTGTCCCTCAGCCAGGCGTAGGGATCGGATCGCGCCTCACCGTGCAGCGTGAGGACCCTGTCGACCTTCCTGGCCACGGGCGGCACCGGCGCCGGAACCGGAGCCGTCTCGTCGGCGGAAGCGGGGGGCGTCGTCATCGACATGAGTGCGGCGAGAAGGAGGGACGGAAACTTCAAAGAGAACTTCAAAGACTCCTCCGATCTCAGGCGAGGAGAGAGTAACCCAGGGAGCGCCGGACCTTTCTAGAACGACCCGCCCGCGCCTCCGCCGCCGAAGCTGCCTCCCCCGCCCTGGAAGCCCGGTTCGACCGCCGGCCGCGCCTCCGGCGCGTGCGCCGCCACGACCGGAACGAGCTCCAGCGCGCGGAGGCGCGCCTCGTCCGCGAAGATGGGCTCGGCCGTGAAGCCGTCTCGCTCCTCTTCCGGGCCCCTCGAGAGCCAGCGGTTCAGCGCGAGCGCGAGGAGAACGAGGGCGGCGCCTGCGAGCGTCAGGACGAGCCACGCCGCCCCGATGTGAACGTAGTGCCGGAGCGTGATCAGGGAGAGCGCGGTGACGACCATTCCCGTGTCGAGCACGAACGTCCGGCGTGAGCGCACTCCCCACCACAGGATGGCGACCGGGAGCACGGCCGTCCCAACGATCGCCAGGATTCGCTCCGGAAAGCGCGCCTCAGGGACGTCGAGACCGGCGCCCCGGAGGCTCTCGACGAGCCGATGGTCGAGCGCGTAGAGGTTCACGGCGGCGTACACGCCGAGGAGCCCGTAAACGACGAGGGCGGCGGCGCAAACGCGATGCGACGGCGCCCATGACGTACGGTCGAGGACGCGCGCGAAAACGAGCGTCATCGCGACGCCGCAGGCGATCCAGAGCAGGCGGCCCGAGGGCGCGCGCGCGAGGAGGAGGAAGAACGAGATCGCGGCGAAGCTGACGTAGACCGCGCTGCCCCAGCGCCACGCGGCGAGCGCATACGCCGCAAGCGCGGCAAAGAGGAGCAGCGTCATGCCGCCTCTCTCGCGCACTCTCAGAGTCTCTTCGAGGAACAGGAAGACGCCGGCGAGAAAGAAGGCGATTCCCCAGAACGACGTCGCGCCGGCGCCTCCCCGGAGGGCAAGCGCGGGCGATCGCTCCTGGACTTCCGCCGCGACGACGCACACGGCCGAGAGGAGGAAGAGGAGGAAGGGCGCGGTCCCGATCTCCGGATGGAGCGCGATGAAGAACGCCCCCGTGAGGAGCAGGAGGGCAGCCGTCACGAAGAACGCCGTCAGGAGCCTCCAGAGCGGCGCCGGCAGCGGGCGTGGTTCCGGATACCGCCGGGAAATTTCTTCGAAAGTGCCCGAATCGACCGCACCGGCCCTCTTCCAACCCTCGGCCGCGGCTCGAACTTCCTCGACGCGCTCGGCGGCGACCCATTCACTTTTCATGGAATCCTCATCCGGCGCCGCGCGAAGACGATGAAGAAAAGCGCCAGCGCCGCGAGAGCGGCGGCGAGGAACAGCGGGAGGGCCTCGGAGCCGCGGATTTCGAAGATTGGCCTCAGGAGACCGAGATACGCCGTCACGACAGCCAGGGCGAACGGCAGCGTGCGCTTCGCTCGGAAGGCGACGGCCGCGACGGCGACGGTAACGAGGAGCAGCGCAAGGAGCCAGGCACCCCAGCGGTCTCCTCTCCCGCCGAACACGCCGGAGAGGAGGCCGCCGAAGACGAGCAGCAGGCCCGCGTTCACGTACACGTCTTCGAAGTGCGCTTTTCTCCGGCGGCGCGCCGCCGTGACGCCAACGACGACGAAGAGGGCCCCGCACGCGAGCGCCTCGATGCGAAGGCGCATGGGGTCGCCCGCGCCGAGCGAGGTCTTCGTGAGGCTCACGGCGATCCCCCGCCACGCGGCGAAAGACGCGAGCGCGAGCGAGAGAAGCATCTTCGAATCGAAGCGGTACGCGAGGAGCAGGTAGAACGCCGCGACGACGAGAAGATGCCAGGGCCACGCCGGCCCCAGGAGGCGGACCTGGGTCTCGAGATACGCGAGATCGGTCGCGACGAGGAGGGCGCCGAGAAGAAGCACGTAGTCGAAGGCGGCGTGCGTCGCCGCGGCGGTCTGCCACGTGAAGGGTACGGACCTCCGAAGGGCCCAGAAGAGGCAGGCCGCCGCGACGAGGCCGATCGCGCCCCCGATCGCCGCCGGGCCGATCCGGTCGCGGTTCTCGTTCACGAAAAGAGCGATCCCGCCGGTCAGAAGGAGCACGCCGGCGTAGAGCGCGGCGCGGATCTCCAGCCGCAGGGACACGAGCTCACGCCGTGCGACACGCGCGAAAAGGTGCGCCTGGGAAGCCGTCAAGACGCCCTCCTCCCGGAGGTATTCGACGGCTGCCGCGACGTCGGGATTCACGCGACAAGCATACGGCCCCTTGCCGGTCGCCCCCGCGCGTGTCAACCTTTGCCCGTGCCGCTTCGCATCCTCGTCACCGGGGCCGGGGGCCAGCTCGGACAGGTTCTCGTGCGCGAACTGCGCCGGGGAGGCCACGAGGTCGCGGCCTTGACGCGCGCCGCGTTGGACGTGACGGGGCGCGAGCAGGTCCTCGATCGCGTCGGAAAGCTCCGGCCACAGGCGGTCGTGAACGCGACCGTCTTCGGCGTCGAGGAGTCGGAGGACGATCCGAAGACCGCCCTCGCGGTGAACGCCTTCGCCGTCCGAACGCTCGCGGAGGCCTGCCGCAGTTCAGACGCGACGTTCGTCCAGTTCTCGTCCGATTTCGTCTTCGACGGAGTGGCGACGTCACCCTATCGCGAGACGGACCGGCCCAATCCGGGCAGCGTTTACGGCGCGACGAAGCTCCTCGGCGAGCTCTACGCCCAGGGCGCGCCGCGGCACTTCGTGTTGCGCGTCGAGAGCCTCTTCGGAATTCGGGAAGGCAAGAGCACGATCGACCGGATGTGCGTCGACGTCCGCGCGGGCCGGACGGTGAGCGCGTTCTACGATCGCACGGTCTCTCCGGCTTTCGTGGACGACGTCGCGGCCGCGACCCGGCGCCTCCTCGAAGGGAAGGCTTCATCGGGTGTCTATCACTGCGTGAATGCGGGCTTCACGACCTGGCACGAGCTCGCCATGGAGCTCGTGCGCCAGATCGGAAGCCCGTCGAGCGTCGTGCCGGTCTCCGCGGACGCGCTCGCGAGCAGGGTGACCCGGCCGAAGTTCGCCGCGCTCTCGAACGAGAAGCTCGCGAATCTCGGCATCGAGCTGCCCGCGTGGCAGAGTGCGCTCGGAAGGGCGCTCCTGGCGCCGTCGCCTGCCGCCACGCCGGTCCCGGCCAGCGGTTTTCGGCCGGCGGCGCCCCGGTCCTAGCTCGTCGCTAGCGTCCCGACGCGACGAGAAACGCCCAGTTCGAAGCGAGAGCGAGTCCGAGCGCGATGCGAAAGCCCAGCGTCGGGTTCGGGACGCGCACGTCCCTCCCCAGCGCGGCCGATCCGAGCGCGGCGATTCCTCCGATCATGAAGAGAATTCCCGCAACCGCCACGAGCGGATTCCAGGCGAACGCGATGCCGAATTCGAACCGACCGAGGGCCAGAAGAGCGCGCGTCCCTCCGCACGTGGCGCACGGGAATCCCGTGAGCCAGTGAAACGGGCAGGGCGGCAGCCCCTTCGCGAGCATCGGCGCGAGCGGGGCGGCCGCGGCGCAGACGAGCGCCGCGCCGCCCCAGAGGAAGCCGAGCTGCCTGCCCGGCGTCATGCTCAGCGGCCGAAGGCCCGGAACAGCGCGGCGCCCGCAAAGATGGAACCGACCGCGATGCACACGCAGCAGACGATCGTCGGAAGGAGGATCCCGAAGAGGGCCTTGCTCTGCGTCGTCTTGTGCAGCTGCTGGGCGCCGACGACGACGAGATACGCCGCCCAGACGCCGGCCACGAGACCGCCGAGGAGCGGGACGACGTTCGCGACGTTCGCGACGCTCGCGTAGCACAGGAGACGGAACGTGCCTTCGAACTGCGATTTCGACGACGTGAGCGCGCCGACGATCATGAACGAGACGTGGATGATCGCCGCGCCGATGAAGAGCCCGCACGCGACGAACAGGGGGCCCAGGATGACCTGGCCGATGAGGGACCCTCCTCCGAATCGCGTGAACCCCGCGTACTGCGCGGGGACCATCCTCATGAGGCCGGCGCCGAAGATCGTCCCCCAGAGCGCCCGGAAGACGAGACCCACCCATCCCGCGATGACGCCGAAAAGCAGCGGGCGCATGTAATCGCCGGTCTCCCGCGTCAGACGCCAGGCCTGCGCGGGGTCCTTGACGAAGAGCATCGCCGTGTCGAGGAACGGCTGCGGCGCGAGAGCTTGAGTCTCCCAGGGAAGACCGCCGGAAACAGCGGGCGTCGGCATGTACGGAGGCTGGGGCGGCGGCGGCGGCGGCGGAACACCGGGACCTTGTGGCGGTACGCTCGACATACGACCTCCTCGAGACAGGTTCTGACTTTGTGAGGCGCATCCTATCGCTGCTAGGCTCAAGGGACGAAGTGGCTGAAGTTGCAGTCCAGGAGGACCGGCGATGAAGTACACGACCCTCGGCCGCACGGGCGTCACGGTGTCGCGACTCTGCCTCGGCTGCATGAGCTACGGAACGCCGGACTGGCGCCCGTGGGTTCTCGACGAGAAGGCGGCGCAGCCGTTCTTCCGCCGCGCGATCGAGGCCGGCGTCAACTTCTTCGACACGGCCGACATGTATTCGCTCGGCGTGAGCGAGGAGGTCACCGGACGGGCTCTCCGCACGTACGGGCGGAGGGAGGAGATCGTTCTCGCGACGAAGGTGAACTTCCCGTTGTCGAAAGGCCCGAACATGGGCGGGCTTTCGAGGAAGCACGTCGTCCAGGCCTGCGAGGAGAGCCCCGGGA
>DASVJU010000355.1:0-7175 GCA_036385755.1 Thermoanaerobaculia bacterium | reverse complement strand
CTCGCACAGTGGCTGACCGGGCGGCTGGACGCATTCGAAAAACGGTGATCACCCGGAACCGGAGGCGTTTTCCGAAGTGGTTTCTGCAAGAATAGGTCGATGGAGAGCCAAATGCCGTCGCCCTCGAGCTGTCGACGGTCTCGGACGTCGCTCTCGGCTCTCCGCGTCTCACACCGGAGCAGCGCCTGCACCGGGACTTCGATGCCGCCCACACCGCGGGAAACGAGGACCTCGCGCTGCAGATCTGGGAGCGCTCTCGATGGCAGCCGGTCAACACGCGCGAGCTTTCGGGCATCGCAGAGGTGTTGGCTGCCGCCGGACGGGACGAGGCCGTTTCCTTCGCCGGCGCGCTTGCGCGTCGGGAGCCTGCGGAAGCGGCAGCCATTCTGGCGACCTTGCGCATCCGGCAGGGGCGATTCGAAGAAGCGTCGCTCCTGGTTCAGGATGCCCTCACGCGGTATCGCGCGACACCGTGGCCCCAGCGGGAGGTGATGTGGCGCGGCATCCGGTCGGCGGCCCTGGTGGCCGAGGCGGACCGGGCGCAGGCCCCGCGCATGGCTGCGCTCCTCGATCAGCCGTTTGCGGCGCGACTGAACGACCAACAGCGGGCCATCGAACGGATCCATGCGGCGTATTCCGCCGGCGGGTGCGGACCGGAAACGATCGAAGCGCTGAGGGCGGTCGAGCCGCATGTGCCGTGGGAACAGGAACTTCTCCTGCTCCGCCGCGACTGCTACGGAAAGGCGGGTCTGGCGGGACTTGCGGCAGCGGCCCGGAGCGACATGAAGCGCTTCGCGGCGGCGGAAGCCTCGGCGCCGTCGCAGTGACGAGATGAAGGTCGCAGGCGCGGGCGCCGACCAGAGCGGCAGCCCTCGGGCGTGAAGGGTTACTCTTGCGATCGATGACAGCCTCCGGTCCCCGGCGCCCGAAGCGGTTGCCCATTTTCGCGATCATTCTCGTTTCGGTCGCCGTGGGCTACGCGTTCGCCATCACCGTTGCGAAGGCGGGCGCCCCCAAGCAGACCGTCTACGAGCTGCCTCACGACTTCACGTTGAACGCGCCGACGTTTCTGCCGTCGGCGCTGCCCGGCGCGGTAATGACCTCCGGCAACAGGCTCGATCTTCTCGAGAACGGCGACACGATCTTTCCCACCATGCTCTCCGCGATCTCCTCCGCCCGGACGACCGTGAACTTCGAGGCCTACATCTTCTGGTCGGATGAGGTCGGCGCGCGCTTCCGCGACGCGCTCGCCGAGCGGGCCGCGCACGGCGTCGCGGTCCGCGTCCTCCTCGACGCGGTCGGTTCCCCGGGCCGGCGGATGAAGGCGGGCGACGTCGACGTCCTGCGCCAGGCCGGCTGCCGCGTGGAGTTCTTCCATTCGACGAAGCCCTGGATGCTCTGGGTGTTCAACCATCGGAACCACCGGCGCGTTCTCGTAGTGGACGGCACGCTCGGCTTCACCGGTGGCGTGGGGTTCGCCGATCCATGGCGAGGCAATGCCGATTCGAAGGAGCACTGGCGCGACACGCAGGTGCGCGTGGAAGGTCCCGCCGTCCGCGGCCTCCAGCGGGCGTTCCAGGAGAACTGGTCGGAAGTGACGGGCGAGGCGCTCGTCGGCGACGAGTTCTTCCCGGCGCTTCCGCCGGCCGGCACGAGCGCCGTCGCCGTCGTGCCGTCGTCACCGCTCGCGGCCATGTCGGGAGCGGGCCGCGTCTACTCGATCTCGCTCGCCGCCGCGACGAAGGAGATCTGGATCGCGAACTCCTATTTTCTTCCGGACGACGCGACGACGGGCCTCCTCGTCGCTGCCGTGAAGAGAGGAGTGGACGTGCGGGTGATCGTTCCTTCGGACGCGCAGAGCGACGTGCCCGCGACGAAAGCGGCCGGGCGCTCGTCCTTCGGGCCGCTTCTCGAGGGGGGCGTGAAGATTTTCGAATATCAGCCGACGATGTTCCACCTGAAGACGATGGTCGTGGACGGGGTGTTCTCCACGGTGGGATCGGCGAACTTCGATGAGCGCTCCTTTCATCTGAACGAGGAGATCAACCTGTTCGTGTACGACGGCGCGTTCGCCGGGCAGATGAAGGAGAGCTTCCGGCGGGATCAGTCACGCTGCCGCCCTTATACGCACGTGATGTGGAAGGAACGCCCGCTGAAGAAAAGGGTGACGGAGTGGCTCGTCACGCCCATCCGGTCGGAGTTGTAGCGACCCGCGTGCTGGCACACGCTGACACAGCCGGGAGACTGCCGCGTGACACACGTCAATGCCCCCTAAACCCGCAGGGCCACTGCCGGCGCGCGTTTCGCTGGCCTCCTGAGCAGGAATCGGAATTGCATGTGACCGGTCTGGAGGAAACGATCGCATGGACCCCGCTTCCGCAATCGCCACGACCGCGTCGTTTCTGGTCTCGGTTCCAGCGGCCGCTGCCGGCGTCCGCGCCTATCGTGCGTTTGGCGGCCTCCGTGAGATCTCGTGTCCAGAGACCATGGAAACGGCTTTCGTCAAGATTCGCGTCGCTCGCGCGATCGCCAGCCGGGTCTCGGGTGGCAACGAGCTGCGCTTGAAGGCGTGCTCGCGCTGGCCCGGCCGGCAGGGCTGCGACCAGGCGTGCGTCTTCCAGATCGCACTCTCGCCCGGCGGGTGCCGCGCTCGTGCGATGCCGACGGTGCGTTCCGCCGGACGGCGGGAGCTGTCGGTCTGAGGCGCCCGGCGTTCGGCGCCGAAGAACCCGGCAGAAAACCTGTAAATCTCCTGGGATTTAGTGCCTGCGAGGGCCGATCTTCGAGGTGTGGGGGAATCCTCGCCGCACATGGGCTTTTTCCTCTCGAAGTGGTACTTCGACGCGGTCGGGGAGCCGGGAGAGGTCTTCATCGGGTATCGCGCCGCGCTGCGCTGGAGGCGGCTGGGGGTTTCGTACGCCTCGATTCTCACGGCGGACGCGGGCGGTGTGCGGTCGGCCCGGACCGTCCGTCCCGGCCCCGAGCCGGATTTCTTCGAAGGTGCCCTCGCGTGGACGGAGCCGGAGCTCGATGTCTCGGCGACGTGGCGGGGGGCGGCGCACGCGATCTCCCGCACCCTCTACGAATCTCCCGAAGGCGCGGTCGTGTGGAACTGCGTGCTCCCCTCCGCGGAGACCGAGTTGACTTGCGGCAAGAACGTGCTCCGCGGACGCGGTTACGCCGAGCACCTCTCGATGACGATTCCGCCCTGGCGGCTCCCGATCGACACGCTGCGCTGGGGGCGCTTCCTTTCGACGGAGCACGCGCTCGTCTGGATCGACTGGGAGAGCCGGGAGGGCAGGCGTACGTGGGTGTTCGTAGACGGAACCGAGGTGCGGGGGGAGGTCTCCGAAGAAGGGATCCTCTTTGAAGGTGGAAAACTCCGCCTCCCGTTGCCGGGCCGGCTCACGCTGAGGGATGGACGCCTCTCGCACCTTCTCGGAAATCTTCCTCTTCCCCTTCCCCTTTTCCTCCGTGCGCTCGCGATCCACGAGACGAAGTGGCGGACGTCGGCGGTTCTCGAGCTTGACGCGGGCGCCCCCGAGTCTGGTTGGGCGATCCACGAGATCGTGAGGATGACGCCATGAGCGAGAAACTCGGGAAGGCGCTCTACGGCGCGGCGTTCGCGATCGGGCTGCCGGCACTCCTCGTCCTTTGGGCGCGCGCGGCGGCACCCAATGTCGGTCTCCCCGCCGTCGCCTCGCCGGCGGGGTGGAGCGTCGCCGCCGCGGGTCTCGCGCTCGTCCTCTGGGGTATGGCCGCGCTCGCCGTGTTCGGCCGCGGGCTGCCGATGAACGCGTACCCGCCGCCCGTTTTCGTCGCGCGCGGACCGTACGCCGTCGTCGCGCATCCGATCTACCTCGGGTTCGTCATCCTGTGCGCGGGCGCCGCGGTGGGGGCCGGCTCGGCAGCCGGACTCTGGCTCGTCACGCCCGTCGTGGCGCTGGGCAGCGCGGCTCTCGTCCTCGGCTACGAGGGGCCGGAAATCGCCGCGCGCTTCACCGAGCGGCCAAGGACGTTTCTCCGCCTTCCCGCCGGCACGCCGGAGTCCCCGTCGGTCGCCGATCGGCTCTCGGCGTACGCGCTCGTCCTCGTCCCGTGGCTCATCCTCTACGAAGCCGTGCAGGCGCTCGGCGTCGCGCCGGACGCGGTGGCGCTGCGGCTACCGGGTGAGGCCGGCTGGCCCGTGTGGGAAAGCACGGAGCTCGTCTACGCTTCGACGTACCTCTTCGTCGCGCTCGCCCCGCTCGCGGCCGTCTCCCGCGCGGAGCTGCGCCGCTTCATGGTGCGCGGATGGGCCGCGATTGCGCTCGTCGTCTTCCTCTGGCTCGTCCTCCCGGTCGCGGCGCCGCCGCGGCCCTTCACACCGCACGGGCCGCTCGGTGCGCTGCTCGATTTCGAACGGAGGCTCGACTCGCCGGCCTGCGCGTTCCCTTCTTTCCACGTCGTGTGGGCGTTCCTTGCGGCGTCCGTCTGGGCGGCGCGCGCACCGCGAGCGCGAGGCCTCGCGTGGGGATGGGCGTGGGCGATCGGCGCGAGCTGCCTCACGACCGGGATGCACACGGTCGCGGACGTCGCGGCCGGTCTCGCGGCCGCATTCCTCGTGCTGCGGCTGCCGCGGGTATGGGAGGTGCTCCGCGCAGCGGCCGAGCGCCTCGCGAACTCCTGGCGCGAATGGGACTTCGGCGCCGTGCGCGTGATCAATCACGGCGGCTGGGCGGCGCTCGGGACGCTCGTGGGCGTCGGCCTCGCCGCGGCGCTCGCCGGCGGACGCGGGGTCGAAGCCGTCCTTCTCGTCGCCTTCTCCGGCCTCGTGGGAGCGGCTCTCTGGGCCCAGTTCGTAGAGGGCTCGCCGCGTCTCCTTCGGCCCTACGGTTTCTATGGCGGCCTCCTGGGCGTCGTCCTCGGCGCCGTTCTCGCGAAGCTCCTCCTCGGAACGGACGCCTGGGTTCTTGTCGGCGCGTTCGCCGTCGCGGGACCGTGGATTCAGGCTGCCGGCCGCGTGCGCTGCCTCGTGCAGGGCTGCTGCCACGGGGCGCCCGCGCCGGAGTCCGTCGGGATCCGATACATGCACCCGCGCTCGCGCGTGTGCCGTCTCGCAAACCTCGAAGGCGTTCCCGTGCATCCGACGCCGCTCTACTCGATCCTCTGGAACGCCGTCCCCGCGTTTCTCGGCGCGCGCCTGTGGGCCGCACGGGCGCCGCTCCCGGTGATCGTGGGCGCGTACCTGATCCTCACGGGGCTCGGGCGTTTCGTCGAGGAGTCCCGACGCGGCGAGCCGCAAACGCCCGTCTTCGCGCGGCTGCGCCTCTACCAGTGGATCGCGGCGGGCACGGTCGCGGCCGGCGCCGTCCTCACGTGCCTGCCCGCGTCCGTCCCGACGCCGGTGCCGGAGGCGTCGCTCCTCGCCCTCGCCGCGGGCGCCGCGTTCGCTCTCGCGACGTGGTTCGCCCTCGGGGTCGATTTCCCGCGCTCGAACCGCCGCTTCGCGCGGCTCGTGTAGGAGAACCGCCCGCCATCCTCCCGCGCTAGACTGCCCGGCGGCGCGGAGACCGCGCACACATGACGCTGCCGCGACTCATTCTCACAGGGGCTTCGGGCTTTGTCGGGCGCCACCTGCTCGAGGAAATCTGCGATGACTGGATCGTCTCCGGAATTGCGCGCCGTTCGCAGGCCCGCTGCGGAGCGCGAACGCACCCGAACCTCACGTGGTACCAGGTGGACATCGGCGACCGCGACGCCCTCGCGGGCGTGTTCGGGAAGATCCGCGAGCAGGGCGGTGCCGACGTCGTCCTTCACCTCGCCGCGCACTACGACTTCACGGGCGAGGACCACCCGGAGTACTTCCGCACGAACGTGGAGGGGCTGCGCAACACGCTGGATCTCTCGGCGCGCGCCGGGGTCAAGCAGTTCTTCTTTTCGAGCTCCGTCGCGGCCTGTGAGCTTCCGCCCTCCGGGAGGGCGCTCGACGAGACGAGCCCGCCGGACGGCCGGCACATCTACGCACAGACGAAGCGCATGGGCGAAACGATGGTCGGCCAGTACAAGGACCGCTTCACGCCGGTCATCGTGCGTTTCGCGGCGATGTTCTCGGACTGGTGCGAGTACCCGCCCCTCTACATGTTCCTCGAGACGTGGCTCTCGAAAGCGTGGAACCGCCACATCCTCGGCGGTAAGGGCGCGAGCGCGATTCCATACCTCCACGTCTCGGACGCCGTCGCGCTTCTGACGCGGCTCCTCGAAAGGCGGCGCGACTGGACGCCGTCCGAGATCCTCATCGCGAGCCCCGACGGCGCGACGTCGCACCGCCAGCTCTTCGACGCGACGATGTCGCACGAGGCTCCGGGGCCGGTGATGCCGTTCCTGATCCCGAAGCCGCTCTGCGGCCCGGGCATGCTCGCGCGCGACCTCGCGGGCCGTCTGGCGGGCGCCCGCCCGTTCGAGCGGCCCTGGATGGCGGCGTACATCGACACGGTCATGGCGATCGACGCGTCGAAGACGCGGGCGCGGATCGGATGGGCGCCGCGGCCCCGCCTCGAGGTCATCCGGCGGCTGCCGTTCCTCCTCGAGAACCGCAGCATGTACCCTTTGGACTGGCACCGGCTGAACCGCGCCGCGATGAAAGAGGTCCGCGTCCCGCGGAACCTCCGCCTCTACCAGCTTCTCGAGCGGCATCACGAGGAGCTCGTCGAGGAGTACACGAAGGCCCTCCACGGCGCGCGCTTCCCGTCCTACCAAAGGGTCAGCGAGGACGACCAGGAGTGGAACCACCGCGTGATCCTGCGGCAACTCATGAACGCCGTGAGGACCGAGGACCGGCACGTCCTCGCCTCCTACTGCCGCGACCTCGCCGAACGCCGGTACCGCCAGGGATTCGGGGAAGGGGAGCTGAGCGGCGCCCTCGAGGCGCTCAACGGCGTCTGCGCGACCGTTCTCGCGCGCGACCCGGAGTCCGACGGGCTCCGGCACGAGATCCTCGACAACATCACGACGCCGCTCAAGTGGGGCGTCGACCGGGTCCAGGAGACGTACGAGACACTCGGCGCCGCCTCCGCGCGGCGCGCCCGGGCTTCGGCGGGCACCGGCGACGCCGGCTCAGCCTCCGGCCGCTGACGCGCCCAGCCGCTCCGCCGCCGCACGGCGGTGAACGGCCCAGACGGCGGCGCCCATCCGAT
>DASVJU010000354.1:0-13429 GCA_036385755.1 Thermoanaerobaculia bacterium | reverse complement strand
CGCCGCGCGGGTATTCGGCGTCGAGACCCACCGCGTCGAGGACGAGCCGCGTCGCGTTCATGACTTCGGCGCCCACCCCGTCCCCCGGGAGCCACGCGATACGGTAACGAGGCATACACACCCCCACCCCAAGGGTGCGCGCTCTCGCCCGACATGCCCGTGACGCAGATGCATCAGCGACTTGCGCCGCAGACGCGTCAAACGTTCGCGTGAGAGACCGGCGGAGGCGAAAAACGGCGGGGCGGGGCCCCGAGCGACCACCAGTCCACGCGGCGCGTTCCGAACATGACGCCGGCGAGAATCGCGAAAAGGGCCGCGGCGCCGAGAACGAGCGCCCAGTCCTTCCCGCGAGTGTCCGTGAGGCCGACGGACAGGAACGCGTCGGCGAACGAGACGTCCCCGGGGTCGAGGCCGAGCGCGCGCACGTCGGGCGCTCCCAACGTGCCGCTGACGGTCAGCTCGACCCGGTAGACGACGGTCTCGAAGATCCCGCGCCGGCGGCGCTCGGGCACGAGCGTTCCCTCGACCTTGAGGCGGTCGGGGAGGAACGCGGCGCGCACGGTCTCGACGCGTGTGCGCAGGACGAGGACGGGGCCGACGAGCGTCTGGGAGCCGCCCCAGGTCGCACCGATCTCCTCCACGGCCGCGCGCCGGCGCGCCTCGCGCTCGGCGACGAGGCCGCGGATCATCTCGAGCGGGACGAGGAGAAGACCGAGGAGAAGGAGGACGACGACGACGCGGGCGAGGAGCGAGTCCTTCATGTCCTCCGTGCGACGCAAGGGACGGACCGTCCGGCCACCTCCCGGTCGCCTTGCTTGCGGGCAGGCCGGGAGTCTCCGTTTCGGACGGGACGTCCCGCGGCGGAGAACGGCCGGTCAGATCCCGAGGGCGATGACGGCGACACCGGTCGCCGCGATGAGGCCGCCCGCGACCGCGTCGCCCCAGTGGTCGAGCCACGGAAAGCGGAGTCTTTCGAACCCGGCCCGGGCCGACAGCACGAAGGTGATCATCGTCCCGATCGTCGCCGCCTCGTAGAGAAGGACGATGCCGACCGCGGGCAAGGTCCCGAGCGGCGCGGCCGCGAAAAGGAGCGGGATGACCGCAACGCACGGGTCGGCGGAGAAAAGGAGGAAGAGCGACCACGCGGTCGTCCGCGAAGCATCGTGCACGTGATCGTAGTGCGCGTGCGCGTGGCCGTGCACGTGGCGCCCGGCGGCGCGCCTGAGACCGAAAATGCCGTAAACGAGGCCAAAACCGACGAGGAGGATCCCGGCGACCGCTTCCATGCGCGCGCCGGCCCTCTCGAAAATCGCCCGGCCGAACACGAGTCCGAGGAGGCCGAGCAGCGCCGAAACGGTCACGTGGCCGAACCCGCAGAGGAAGGTGACGCGCGCCGTCTTCGCGGCAGACCACTTCTGCGCGCGGGAGAGGGCCGCAAAGGGCACCCAGTGGTCGGGCGCAAGCGTGTGGAGCGCGCCGACGGAGGCCGCCGCTCCCGCGAGCGTCAGGAAGAGGCCGTCCGCCAACGTCGCCAAGGTCGCCAAGGTCGCCAAGGTCATGCCCCCACGATCAGGTCGCTTCCGGAGACGGCGACGGGGACGCTCGCGAGACCTTTCGGGGGCGGGCCCGCGACGACGGCGCCGCTCGCGTCGTAGACGCCCTCGTGGCACGGGCAGAGGTACGCCTGCTTCTCCTCGTGCCACGCGACCGTGCAGCCGGTGTGCGAGCAGAGGAGCGACCGCGCGCTGACGCCCTGCTCCGTGCGCAGGAGCTCCACGGGCCGGCCCGCGACGAACACCTTGGTGCGGCCGTTCTTCGGGACGTTCGCGAGGGGCACGAGCGCCTGGGTCGGCTTGAGCGCGGGCTTCTTCGAGCAGCCGGCGAGGACGCCGGTGAGCGAGAGGAGAAGCGTGCGGCGGTCGACGCCGCCGTTCATGACGCGGCCCTCGTCGCCTCTCGCGCGGCGGGAACGCCCGCGCGCTTCTTCGCGAGCGCGTCCGTCAGGAGCGAAAGCCACGCGCCCATCCCGGCGCCGCTCGTCGCGGACACCTCGACGATCCGGCCGTCCGGGGCGAGCGTCGCGACCTGCTCGCGGACCGCCGCGAGGTCGAATGTCACGTACGGGAGGAGGTCGATCTTGGTGACGACCGTGACGGCCGCCTTCGAGAAGATGGACGGGTACTTGAACGGCTTGTCCTCCCCTTCCGTGACGGACAGCAGGACGACCTTGAAGTCCTCGCCGAGATCGTAGCCCGTCGGGCAGATGAGGTTCCCGACGTTCTCGATGAAGAGGATGTCGAGGTCTTGGAGGCGTGAGCCTTCCTCGGCGAGCGCGCGGCCGATCTGGCGCGCGTCGAGGTGGCAGGAGCCGCCGGTGAGAATCTGGCGGGCCGGGATGCCCAGCTTCCTGAGGCGTTCGGCGTCGCGCTCGGTCGCGATGTCGCCTTCGAGACCGCCGAGGCGGAGCGTTCCCTTCAACGCGTCGACCGTCTTCTCGAGGAGCGTCGTCTTGCCGGAGCCCGGCGAGGAGATGAGGTTCAGGACGAGCGTCCCCGTGCGGCCGAAGGTCTCGCGCAGCGCGGCCGCCGTAGCCGCATTCGCGGCGAGCACCTTCTGTTTCACGTCGACGTCGGTCACCGGCTTCCCCCTTCCGCCGCGCGCCCCTCCGGCTCCTCTTCCTCGAACACGACCTGCAGGACGTCGAGGTCGTCGCCCCCGGTCACGCGCAGGATGCCACCACACCGCGGGCAGAGCCGGAGCCACGAGCCGGGGGCGCGCCCCGGCAGATCGCCGCAGACATGGCACGTCTGACGGGCCGGCCGCCAGTCGACCTCGAGGACGGCGCCCTCCTCGGGCGTCCCCTGCAAGAGCGCGTCCCACGCGAAGGCGAGAATCTCGGGTTCGACGGCCGCGAGATCGCCGACCGCGAGCTTCACCTTCGTGATCCGTCCCGAGCCGCGATCCGCCACGGCCTCCCGCGCGATGCGCAGGATCTCGGTGGCGACTCCCATCTCGTGCATCTCAGCAGATCCTCGGGAGTTGTTCGCCCGTCAGGAGATCCACGATGCGCACCCCGCCGATCCGGCTCTTCAGCATCACGCGGCCCGGGCCTTCCGCGACGACCGTGCCGATCGCGGCCGCCTTCGCGCCGAGGGGATGCGCCCTCAGCGCCGCAAGTGCGGCGTGGGCGGACCCGGGCGCGACGATCGCGAGAAGCTTGCCCTCGTTCGCGACGTAGAGCGGGTCGAGCCCGAGAATCTCGCAGGCTCCGCGCACTTCCTCGGCGATCGGAAGCTTCGCTTCCTCGAGACGGATTCCGACGCCGGCCTGGCCCGCGATCTCGTTGAGCGTCGAGGCGACGCCGCCGCGCGTGGGGTCGCGCAGGACGTGAACGGCGTCCCCGGCGGCCGCGAGGAGGTCCTTCACGAGGCCGTTCAAGGCGGCCGTGTCGCTTTCGAGCGTCGTCTCGAAACGCAGGCCCTCGCGGAGCGACATGATCGCGATCCCGTGGACGGCGATCTCGCCGCTCACGAGGACGACGTCGCCGGGCGCGGCGCGACGGGGCGAGATCACGACGCCCGGCGGGACGATGCCGACACCGGTCACGTTCACGAAGACGCCGTCGCCCTTGCCGCGATCGACGACCTTCGTGTCGCCCGTCACGATCGAAGCGCCCGCGCCGGAAGCCGCACGCTGCATGGAAGCGACGATCCGCGCGAGGTCCGCGATCGGGAGTCCCTCCTCGAGGATGAGGGCCGCGGAAAGCGCGAGCGGCTGGGCGCCGCACATCGCGAGGTCGTTCACGGTGCCGTTCACGGCGAGAGAGCCGATGTCCCCGCCCGGGAAAAACAGCGGGTGGATCACGAAGGAGTCCGTCGAGAACGCGAGCCGGACGCCGCCGGCCTCGAGGATCGCGCCGTCGTGCAGCTCGCGGAGCGCGGGGTTGTCGAAGCTCGGGAGGAAGAGGTGCTCGATGAGGCGCTGCGTGAGCCGTCCGCCGCCTCCGTGCGCCATGAGGATCGTCTCCCCCGCGGAAGACGCGGGCACGGGGCACGACGCCGACGCGAGCGCCGCGCCGAGGTCCGGAACGGGGGGCGGCAAGCTCGGCGTGTGCTCCGCCATCAGGCCCTCGCGTAAAGCCAGTAGGCCGCGCAGGCGCCCTCGGAGGAGACCATCGGCGCGCCGAGCGGGTGTTCGGGCGTGCAGCGCGTCCCGAACGCCGAGCATTCGTTCGGGCGCTTCAGGCCCTGCATGATCTCGCCCGCGATGCACTCCTTCGGCTCCTCGGTCGTGATCGCGCCCACGTCGAACCGGAGCGTCGCGTCGAACGGCGCGTACTCTGGGCGCAGGCGGTAACCGCTCTTCGGAATCACGCCGATGCCGCGCCAGGCGCGGTCGCACGGCTCGAAGACCTCGTTCACGACGGCGCGGGCGGCCGGGTTGCCGTCGCGCGACACCGTGCGCACGTACTGGTTCTCGACACCGGAGCGCCCGTTCTCGAGCGCGTCGACCGCCATGAAGATGCCTTGGAGCAGGTCGAGCGGCTCGAAGCCCGTCACGATCATCGGGATTCCGTACTTTGCGCCGAGCGGCTCGTATTCGGTCCAGCCCATGATGGCGCAGACGTGCCCGGCGAGCAGGAAGCCCTGGACACGATTTGCCGGCGACGAAAGGATCGCCTCCATCGCCGGCGGCACGAGGACGTGCGAGGCGAGGACGGAGAAGTTCCTGAGGCCGAGCTGCCGGGCGCGCTTGACGGCCATCGCGTTCGCGGGCGCGGTCGTCTCGAACCCGACGGCGAAGAAGACGACCTCTCGTCCTGGGTTCTGCTGCGCGAGCGTCACGGCGTCGAGCGGCGAGTAGACCATCCGCACGTCGCCGCCTCGTGCCTTGACCGTGAGCAGGTCCGTGGTCGAGCCGGGCACGCGGAGCATGTCGCCGAAGGACGTGAAGATCACGTTCTCTCGCCCGGCGATCGCCAGCGCGCGGTCGATCTGCGTGAGCGGCGTGACGCACACGGGGCAGCCCGGCCCGTGCACGAGCGTGACCTCGGGAGGGAGCATCCGGTCGATCCCCGAGCGCATGAGGGTGTGCGTCTGGCCCCCGCAGATCTCCATCAGGGTCCACGGACGAGTCACCTTCGCGCGGATCGCGCGCACGAACGCCTGCGCGTCCTCCTCGCGGCGGTACTCGTCGACGAACTTCACGGCGTCCCGCCTCCGGACGGCTGCGGGATCTCGAGGTCGCCCAGCTCTCCCATCTCCTTGAGCGTCCGAAAGACCTCGAGGGCGTGGTCCTCGTCGAGCTTGCTGATCGCGAACCCGACGTGCACGAGGACGTACTCGCCGATCTTCACGTCCGGCGTATACGCGAGGCAGACCTCTTTCGTGATGCCGGCGAACGAGACCAGGCCCATCGGCATGTCGACCGCGCTCGCCTCGATGCTCAAGACCTTACCCGGGACACCAAGACACATCATGCACCCCACGGGTCGCCAGCTTATGGGGACCGCGTCTCAATCCCTCCGATGCAGATGCTTCAGACGGGCGGCCGCGACGAGGACCTGGCCGAGCCCGATGCCGCCGTCGTTCGGCGGCACGGCGCCGTGGAGGAGCACCTCGAATCCGGCCGCCTGAAGGCGCGCGACGGAGAGCTCCGTCAACAGCTTGTTCTGGAAGCAGCCGCCGGTCAGGGCGACTCGGGGGGCGCCGGCCCGCCGCGCCGCGGCAACGATCCCGTCGGCGAGCGCCGCGTGGAAGCGTGCGGCGAGGACGCCCGCGTCGGTTCCCTTCGCGCGATCCTCGAGGAGCGCGTCGAGGAGCGGCTCCCAGTCGAGGAGCGCGGGAGCGCCGTCCCGTTCGACCAGCGGGAACGGGTAGACGCCTTCCGACTCCGGCGCCGCAAGAGCGGCCGCCTCGACGGCCATCGCGGCCTGCCCTTCGAAGGCGGAACGCTGCACGAGGCCGAGAAGCGACGCGGCGGCGTCGAACAGGCGGCCCGCGCTCGTCGTGACGGGCGCGTTCACGCCACGCACGAGCATCTGCGCGAGGACGTCGCGCTCGGAACGCGTAAACGCGCGGACCGCCTCGAGGTCTTCGCGCGAGAGGACGGCGGGGCCCCGCGACTCGAGGAGCAGCGCGAGGGCCGTCCGGCGCGGCTCTCTGACGGCGGCCTCGCCGCCCGGCAGCCGGAACGGGCGCAGGTGCGCGACCCGGGCGTAATCCGTCGCGTCGCCGAGGAGAAACTCACCGCCCCAGATCGTCGCGTCCGTTCCGAGACCCGTGCCGTCCCAGCACACGCCGAGTGCCGGCCCGTCGATCTCGTTCTCGGCGAGACACGCGGCCAGGTGCGCGTGGTGGTGCTGGACGGCGAGGGCCGGAATGCCGCGTTCTCTGGCGAGCTTCTGCGCGAACGCCGTGGAGGCGTAGCCCGGGTGGAGATCGTGTGCGACCGCGCCGGGCGTTACGCCGTAGAGGCGCTCGAAGTCGGCGATGACGCGCGTGAAGGCCTCGAGCGCCTCGGGCGTCTCGAGGTCGCCCACGTGCTGCGAAAGGAAGACCTGCCGGCCGATCGAGAGCGCGACCGCCGTCTTCATGTGGGCGCCCACGCCCAGAATCACGGGGAGCTCCTCGCGGACCGGCACGGGCAGCGGCGCCCAGCCGCGCGCGCGCCTGACGAGACGCGGGGCTCCCGCCACGATACGCGCGACGCTGTCGTCGACGTGGCGCGCGATGGGCCGGTCGTGCACGAGAAAGAGGTCCGCCATCCCCGCGAGGCGCGACAGGGCCTCGCGCTCGTCCGTCGCGATCGGCTCCTCGCTGCGGTTTCCGCTCGTCGCCACGACGGGGAAACCCGTCTCGCGGAGAAGCAGATGGTGGAGCGGCGTCGCGGGGAGCATGAGACCCAGCTCGGGGCGCCCCGGCGCGACGCCGGCGGCGACGGCGGCGTCCGCGCGGCGCGGGAGAAGGACGATCGGCGCCTCGGGCCCTTCGAGGAGCGCCTCGGCTTCCGGAGAGATGTCCGCGAGCGCGCGTCCCATTGCCACGTCCCGCACCATGAGCGCGAGCGGCTTCTCTTCTCTCGTTTTCCGGCGCCTGAGGGCGGCCACGGCGTCCTCTTTGCGCGCATCGCACATCAGGTGGAAGCCGCCGAGGCCCTTCACGGCGACGATCGCGCCCTCGCGCAGCGCTTCGGCCGCGGCGACGAGCGCCTCGTGCCGGCGCGCGAGAACCTCGCCTTCCGGCGACCACGCCTCGAGCGTCGGGCCGCACGCGGGGCAGGCGATGGGCTGCGCGTGGAAGCGGCGGTCGCGCGGGTCGTCGTACTCCGCGCGGCACTCGGGGCAGAGCGTAAACGCGGCCATCGTCGTCGCCGGCCGGTCGTACGGGAGGTCCGTCACGATCGTGAAGCGCGGGCCGCAGTCGGTACAGTTCGCGAAGGGGTAGAGGTGCCGGCGGTCCTTCGGGTCGAGAACCTCGGCGAGGCACGCGGAACAGGTCGCGACGTCGGGAAGGACGAGCGTGGTCCTGGCTCCGGCGCCTTCACTCGGGAGGATGCGGAAGCCGGATTCTCCTGACGGCTCCGTCGAACTTTCGAGAATCTCGCGGATGCGTGCGAGCGGCGGAGGCGCGGCGCCGAGCGCGCGTCGGAACGCGCCGAGGTCTTCCTCCTCGCCCTCCAATTCGATGAAAACGCCCGCGATGTCGTTGCGAACCCAGCCCGAGAGCGAGAGCGCGTGAGCGAGGCGCCAGACGAACGGGCGGAAGCCGACTCCCTGCACGGCGCCGTGAATTTCGAGTCTCACCCGCTGCATGAGTCGGACTGTAAGCCCGAGGCGGGGCCTCTGAATGATTCATCTGAATGATGTCAACGCCATTCGACTGGCGTTTTGATACACGAATACAGCGCGGAGGTCGACATGTACCTTGACGGAACAAGCGAGCTCGAATCGCTCCTCGTCGAAGACGACGGGTCCAACCGGCGCGACTTCATGAAGGTCTGCCTCATGGCGGGCGCCGCCGTCGGACTCCCCGCGGCGCTCTCGGCGCAAATGGCCGAGGCCGCCGTCAAAGGCGTGAAGCCCTCCGTGATCTGGCTTCACTTCCAGGAGTGCACCGGGTGCACGGAATCGCTTCTGCGCACGTCGCACCCGGACCTCGCAGAGCTGATTCTCGACCTCATCTCCCTCGACTACCACGAGACCCTCTTCGCGGCCGCCGGCCACCAGGCCGAAGCCGCGCTGAAGAAGGCGATGAAGGAGAACGAGGGCAAGTACGTCCTGATCGTCGAGGGCTCGATCCCGACGAAGGAGAACGGCATCTACTGCCAGATCGGCGGCCGCACGGCCGTCGACATCCTGAACGACGTCGCGGGCAAGGCAGGCGCGATCATCGCGATCGGCTCGTGCGCTTCGTGGGGCGGCATCCCGTCCGCCGATCCGAACCCGACCGGCGCGACCGGCGCGCCGACGATCCTCAAGGGCAAGACGGTCGTCACGATCCCGGGCTGTCCGGCGAATCCGTACAACCTCCTCGGGACGGTCCTGCAGTTCGCGACGCTCGGCACGCTGCCCGCGCTCGACGAGAAGGGCCGCCCGAAGTTCGCGTACGGCCGCACGATCCACGAGCACTGCCCGCGCCGCGCGCACTTCGACGCCGGCCGCTTCGTGCAGAAGTTCGGCGACGAGGGCCACCGGCAGGGCTGGTGTCTCTACAAGACCGGCTGCAAGGGCCCCGCGACGCACGCGAACTGCTCGGTCCTCACGTTTGGCGAGGTCCCGGACGCGTGGCCGATCGGGCTCGGCCACCCCTGCTTCGGCTGCACGGAGCAGGCGCTCGCGTTCCGCATGCCCCTCCACACCACGGTCGACATCGAGCGGCCGACTCCGCCCGACACGTACCCGCCGCTGCACGCCCCGATGGGCAAAGTCGCCCCGATCGCCACCGGAGTCGCCGGCCTGATCGGCGGCGCGTTGCTCGGCGCGGGCTGGGCCGCCGCGAAGAAGCTGGGAGTCACCGAAGAAGAGCCGCCGAAGGAGCCCGGGAAGGAGGCCTGACATGACCCTCGACAGACGCAGCCTCCTGACTGGGGTCGCGGCGACCGCCGCGGCGACCGCCGCCTCGACCGTATCCGGTCCGGCGGAAGCCTCCGCGAAGACGGCGCCCGCCGACGCGGTGGGCCTCCTGTACGACACGACGCTCTGCATCGGATGCAAGACGTGCGTCGTGGCCTGCCGCGAGGCGAACAACAAGAAGCCCGACACGTCGAACTCGAACGGCCTGTGGGACGCCCCGCTGGACCTCAACGGCCAGACGAAGAACATCATCAAGCTCTACAAGGACCCCGACTCTCCGCAGCGGTCGTACGTCAAGGCGCAGTGCATGCACTGCATCGACCCCGCCTGCGTCGGCGCCTGCATGATCGGCGCCCTTCAGAAGCGCGAGATGGGAATCGTGACCTACAAGCCGGAGCTGTGCTCGGGCTGCCGCTACTGCCAGGTCGCCTGCCCGTTCGAGATCCCGAAGTTCGAGTGGTCGTCGAAGGCACCGCTCATGGTCAAGTGCGAGCTCTGCAACCACCGGCTGGCCGAAGGGAAGCTCCCCGGCTGCGTCGAGGTCTGCCCGCGCCACGCCGTGATCTACGGCACGCGCGAGGCGCTCCTCGCCGACGCGAAAAAGCGCATCGCGGACCACCCGGACCGCTATCGCGGCTACAGGGACGCCGATCCGCCACGCGTATTCGGCGAGACGGACGGCGGCGGCACGCAGTGCCTCATCCTCTCCCACGTACCGCAGGAGAAGCTCGGCCTGCCCGCCCTCGAGGAGACCTCTCAGGCGAACGCGACGCGCACGATCCAGCACGGCGTCTACCAGGGCTTCGTCGCGCCGCTCGCGCTCTACGCCTTCCTCGGCGCGGTCGTCTTCCGCAACAAGCGCTCGCAGGACAAGGACGGGGGTGCCGCGTGAGCGCCGTCCTCCACCGCCCCGCGCCCCTCGGCGGCCCCATCGTCACGAAGGGGATGCGCGCTCTCGTCGTCCTCGCGGCCCTCGGGGTCGCCGCGATGGTCTACCGCTTCGCGGGCGGCCTCGGCGCGGCGACCGCGCTCAACGACGGCTACCCGTGGGGCCTCTGGATCGCGTTCGACGTCGTGACGGGCACGGCGCTCGGCTGCGGCGGCTATGCGGTCGCGCTCCTCGTCTACGTCCTCAACAAGGGCCAGTTCCACCCGCTCGTGCGCCCCGCGCTCCTCACGAGCGCGCTCGGTTACTCGCTCGCGGCCGTCTCGATCATGCTCGACGTCGGCCGACCCTGGCTCCTCTACCGTGTTCCGACCTACGTGAAGCACTGGAACTACAGCTCGGCGCTCTTCGAGGTCGCCCTCTGCGTCATGGCGTACGTAGCGGTCCTCTGGATCGAGGTGTCGCCCTCGTTCCTCGAGCGCTGGAGAGAAGGCCCGGCCGGGCTCTTCAAGAGCCTCGGCGACAACCTGCTCCCCGTTCTCGAGAAGGCGCTCCCGTTCGTCATCGCGCTCGGGCTGCTTCTCCCGACGATGCACCAGTCCTCGCTCGGCGTCCTCATGCTCCTCGCGGGCAAGAAACTCCATCCGCTCTGGTCGACGCCGCTCCTCCCGCTCCTTTTCCTGATCTCGTGCCTCGCGATGGGTTACGCGGTCGTCGTCTTCGAGTCCACGCTCTCGAGCGTCGCGTTCAAGCGCCCCCGCGAAGGCCGGATGCTCGCGGGCCTCGGCAAGGCCGTCGTCCCGTTCCTCTGGGCCTGGGCCGGCATCCGCCTCGTCGACATCCTTCTCCGCGGGAAACTCAGCCTCCTGTTCGCGCTCGACTGGCTCGTCCTCCTGTTCCTCGTCGAGATCGCGCTGATCGTCGTGCCGGCCGTCCTTCTCATGTCGCCGGCGCGGCGCGAGAGCCCGGGCGGCCTGTTCCGGGCGGCGGTCCTCATGATCCTCGCGGGGACGCTCTACCGGATCGACACGTTCATCGTCGCCTTCCATCCGGGCGCGCAGTACGCGTACTTCCCGAGCCTCGCGGAGATGCTGGCGACGGTCGGCATCGTCGCGATCGAGATCCTCGCGTACGTCTTCTTCGTCAAGAGATTCCCCATTCTGACGGGAGCGGCCCCGGCGCACCGGCCCGCCCCGTCCCAGTAGAGGTACCCCATGACCAGAATCGTGGTCGATCCGATCACCCGCATCGAGGGCCACCTCCGCATCGACGTGGAGGTCAACGGCGGAAAGGTCACGAACGCCTGGTCCTCGGGCCAGATGTTCCGGGGCATCGAGACGATCCTGACGGGGCGCGACCCACGCGAGGCCTGGCTCTTCACGCAGCGGTTCTGCGGCGTCTGCACGACGGTCCACGCGATCGCGTCGGTCCGCACCGTCGAGAACGCGCTCGGCCTCGAGATCCCGCTGAACGCCCAGCTCATCCGGAACCTGATCGTGATCGCGCACGCGCTGCACGACCACATCGTCCACTTCTACCACCTCACCGCGCTCGACTGGGTCGACGTCGTCTCGGCGCTGAAGGCCGATCCCGTGAAGACCTCCGCGCTCGCCGAGAGCCTCTCCTCGTGGCCGAACAACAACACGAAGAAGCTCGCGGCCGTGCAGGCGAAGCTGAAGGGCTTCGTCGAGGCGGGTCAGCTCGGCATCTTCCAGAACGGCTACTGGGGCCACCCGGCGATGAAGCTCCCGCCCGAGGTGAACCTCCTCGCCGTCTCGCACTACCTCGAGGCGCTCGACTACCAGCGGCGCGTGAACAAGATCGTCGCGATCCTCGGCAGCAAGACGCCGAACATCCAGAACCTGGCGGTCGGCGGCGTCGCGAACGCGATCAACCTCGACAACGAGGCGACCCTGAACATGAACAAGCTGTTCATGGTCAAGGACCTCTTCGACGAGATCACGGGCTTCGTCCAGAACGTCTACTTCCCGGACGTCTGCGCGGTGGGCGCCCTCTACGCCGACTGGCTGCCCTACGGCGGCGGCGTCAAGAACTATCTCGCCGTGCCCGACCTCCCGCTCGACGCGAAGGGCACGAAGTTCGACCTGCCGGGCGGCACGATCATGGACGGCGACCTCGCGAGCGTGAAGGAGATCAAGACCTTCGGCGACACGTATTTTCGCGACAACGTGTCGGAGTCGATCGCGCACGCGTGGTACGACGGCGCCTGGTCGAAGCATCCCTACGAGGAAGAGACCGTCCCGAAGTACACGAAGTGGGACGACAACGGGAAATACTCCTGGATCAAGGCGCCGCGCTTCGGCGGCAAGGTCATGCAGGTCGGCCCGCTCGCGCAGGTCCTCGCCGGGTTCGCGCTCAAGCACGAGCCGACCGTCCGCTGGGCCGCCAAGACGCTCGAGACGGCCGGGTCCATCGCGAAGACGAAGCTCTCGCCGGCGATCCTCCACGGCACGCTCGGCCGCATCGCGGCCCGCATGATCCGCGCGAACGTCCTCGCCGAGCTCGGCCTCAAGGACTCGAAGATGCTCGTCGACAACATCGCCAAGGGCGACACGACCATCTTCAACGAGCCCGTCTTCCCGAAGGGCGAGCAGCGCGGCTTCGGCTTTCACGAGGCGCCGCGCGGCACGCTCTCGCACTGGGCCGTCATCAAGGACGGCAAGATCGCGAATTACCAGGCCGTCGTCCCTTCCACGTGGAACGCGGGTCCGCGCGACGACAAGGGCCAGATGGGCCCGTACGAAGCGTCCTTGATGGGCAACCCGGTGGCGGACCCGGAGAGGCCGCTCGAGGTCCTGCGCACGATCCACTCGTTCGACCCGTGTATCGCGTGCGCGGTCCACACCCTCGACCCCGAGGGCAACGAGATCGCCCGCGTGAAGGCCCTCTAGGGAGACCCGTGGAAATAGCTGCGCCGCTCGTCCGCGTCCTCGGCCTCGGCAACGTCCTCATGGGCGACGACGCGCTCGGTCCCTGGGTCATCCACCGCCTCGAGGCGACGTACACGTTCCCGCCGGACGTCGAGGTCGTCGACGTCGGCACGCCCGGGCTGGACCTCGTCCCGTACGTCGCCGGTCCCTCCGGGATCATCCTCGTCGATACGGTCCACGCGAAGGGCGCAGAGCCGGGGACGATCCGGACCTACGACCGGGACGCGCTCGTGAAGTTCGCACCCAAGCCACGCCTCTCCCCGCACGACCCGGGCGTCACGGAGGCGATCCTCGCGGTCGAGATGGCGGGTGAGGCGCCTGCCTTCGTGATGCTCGTCGGCGTCGTGCCTAAGAGCGTCGCGACGGGCGTCGGGATGACGGCGCCGCTCCAGGACTCTGTCGCCGCCGCTGCGGAGAAGATCGTCGGCGAGCTCCGGGCGCGCGGCTTCGACGTGCGCCGGCGCACGCCCGAGGCCACTTCCGTCCCGCTCCCGTGGTGGGAGGCGCCCGTCGTAGCGG
>DASVJU010000353.1:0-4898 GCA_036385755.1 Thermoanaerobaculia bacterium | reverse complement strand
CTCATCCAGGCGCTGAACGGGACGCTCAAGGAGATGTTCCGCGAGAACCCCGACACCTACATCTGGGGGCAGGACGTCGCCTACAAGGAGAAGGGCGGCATCTTCAACGTCACGAAGGGCATGCAGCAGGAGTTCGGGCCGAAACGCGTCTTCAACGGCCCCATCGCCGAGGATTTCATCCTCGGCACGGCCGACGGCTTTTCGCGTTTCTCCGAGAAGATCCGCGTCGTCGTCGAGGGCGCCGAGTTCGCCGACTATTTCTGGCCCGCGGCCGAGCAGATGGTCGAAATGTCGCACGAGTTCTGGCGCACGAACGGGCAGTTCGTCCCGAACGTCACCGTGCGTATCGCCTCGGGCGGCTATATCGGGGGCGGCCTCTATCACTCGCAGAACATCGAAGGCTGGCTCACGACGCTCCCCGGGATCCGCGTCGTCGTCCCCGCGTTCGCGGACGACGCGGCGGGGCTTCTCAGGACGGCGATGCGCTCGCGCGGCATCACGATGTACCTCGAGCCGAAGTTCCTCTACAACTCCGTGCAGGCGAAGGCCCGCGTGCCGGTGGACTTCGCCGTGCCTTTCGGCAAGGCCCGCCGCCGCCGGGAGGGCCGCGACCTGACGATCCTCGCGTACGGCACGCCGGTGCATTTCGCGCTCGCCGCCGCCGAGACGCTCGCGAAAGAAGGAAAGAGCGTCGAGGTTCTCGACCTCCGCTCCCTCGTGCCGCTCGACTGGGACGCCATCGCGGCGTCCGTGAAGAAGACGTCCCGCCTCCTCGTCGTCCACGAGGACAAGGTGCACGGCGGCTTCGGGGGCGAGCTGGCGGCACGGGCCGCGTCGGAGCTCTTCGAGCACCTCGACGCGCCGATCGGCCGCGTCGGCTCGACGTTCACGCCGGTCGGTTTCAACCGCATCCTCGAGCGCGCGATCCTGCCGAACACGGAGAAGGTCCTCGAGGCGGCGCGGAAGACGCTCGCGTACTGACGGGCCGGAGCCGCAGCCCGGAGTCGCGGGTGACGATCGTGTACACTCTTGAGTGACGGTGAAACCATGAAGTTCGTCACGGTGCGCGATCTCCGGGGCCGGTCGGCGAAGGTCTGGAAGGACCTGAAGACGGAGAAGGACCTCATCCTGACGTCGAACGGCAGACCGATGGCCATCATCACGGGGATCGACGAGAGCACCCTCGAAGACCGACTTGCGTCGCTTCGCCGAGCGCGGCTCGGAGAGGCCGTTCGCGAGATTCAGCGGGATTCCGCCCGGAGGGTCCCGAAGGGGATGTCCCTTCGTGAGATCAACGCGGTGATCAGGGACGTTCGCGCCAAGCGCCCCCGTTGAGGGTCGTCCTCGACACGAACGTCCTGGTCTCGGGTCTCATCTCGCCGAGCGGCCCACCGGGCGAGATTCTCCGCCTCCTGGAGACCGCGCCGATCATTCCCTGTTTCAGCGACAGCATTCTCGGCGAGTATCACGAAGTCCTTGGTCGGCCCAAGTTCGAGTTTCCGGCAAGCACGGTCGCCAGTCTTCTTCGACGATTTTCGGCCGTCGGAGAGAGAATCGCCGCGGAACCGTTCTCGCTTGGGCTACCGGATCCGAAGGACGAGGCGTTTCTCGCGGTCGCGCTCGCGGCCCACGCCGACGTCCTCGTCACCGGAAACCTTCGGCACTTTCCCGCGCGCCTGCGGCACGGCGTCGCCGTCGTCTCGCCCCGTGATTTCCTCGAAGCCCTTCGCGGACGATGACCGAGCGAGCACCGCGCTAACCTCCGCGCGTGGATCCTCTCGCCGCGGCCCGTGCGTTCCTGCCGGGCTGGCTGCCGTTCGTCTCGCTCCTCGCGCTCCCCCTCGGCTTCGCCGCGGGGTGGCTCGCGCGGAACTGGACTCGCCTCGCGGCCGTTATGGTGTCGTCGGTCTTCGGCGCCTTGATTGCGCACCTCGGCGGGCCGGTCTCCCTCCTCGGCCCGGGCGTGGCCGGCTTTCTCGGTGGCGCCGCCGTGCTCGCGGGTTACGCGGCCGGGAGGCGGCGGACTCCGCCGCCTCCCGCGGGGGGAATCGCCCGCCGGCTCGCGATCGTCCTCGCATGGGTATTCGTCTTCCTCGCGGCCGAGGCGGGACGCGTGCGCGCGCTCGCGCCACTCTCCCGGAGAAACCCGATGGCGGCCGTCGTCCTGACGGGCGGCGAGGCGTGGCCGCTATCGGAGCTCGCGCGGACGCGCGCCGCGGGCCTGCGCGCGGGAGACGCGGTGGCGCTCTACCGTGCCGCGTTCGCGCTCGACGGCCGGCCGGGCCACCTCGCGAACGCCACGTTCGCCGAGAGCCACGCCGGGCGCTGCGACGCGGCACGAGGGCTCGCGGACGAGGCCCGCAACGCTCTCGCGAAGGTGCCGGGCCGCCAGGACTCCCTGGAGAAGTACCTCGTCGGCCGCGCCGTGGATGTGGCGCGCCGCTGCGGCAACGCGCCTCCCGGCGCGGACGAAGAGGATTGAGTCCCTTTGAGTCCCTAGAGGCGCTCCCAGAACGGCTCGTCGCTCTCGGCGGACGCGAGGGAGTCGCGCCCGTCGGGAGACGCCGTCTCGCCCTCCGCGAGAGGCACGAAGCGCCGTCCGGACGGATCGAGGCCCTTCACGCGGCCGGTCGCGATGTCGTAGACCCAGCCGTGGAGCGCGAGCTCGCCTCTCTCGACGAGAACGCGGACGAACGGAAACGACATCAGGTTGTGGACCTGGGCGACGACGTTCTCGTCCACCACGCGTTCGAGAAGAGCCTCCTCGTCCGCCCGCGCGCTCCCCTCGAGCGCCGCGCGGCGGGCCGTGTCGGCGTAGGACACCCACTGCCGCACGGCGGGCATCCCTTCGAGCGTTTCGGGATGGAGCACGCCCTGCATGGCCCCGCAGTTCGAGTGGCCGCAGAGAATCACGTCGCGAATTCCGAGCGCCACGATCGCGTACTCGAGGGACGCCGTCGTCCCGCCGTACGAGGAGCCCGCCGGCGGCACGATGTTCCCCGCGTTGCGGATGATGAACAGGTCGCCGGGCTCGGCCTGCACGATGAGGTTGGGCACGACCCGCGAGTCCGAGCACGCGATGAAGACGGCCTGCGGCATCTGGTTCTTCGCGAGCCGCTCGAAGAGCTCCCGGTGCCGCGGGTACGCGACGCGCTGAAAAAGAGACAGCCCTTCGAGAACCTTCCTCACGGCGCGGGAATCGTAGCCCGGACGCGCGCCTCCCGCCTACTTCGTGCCCACCGGAGCGAGCCGCTCCAGCTGAGCGGAGGCTCTCTCCTGTCTCAGTTCATCTGAGCGTGTTTCTTCTCGGCGAGCGCGCGCACGGTCGCCCCCGGGAGCGTCCCGCTGATCGAGACCGTGGTCTTGTCGCGCGTGACCGTGAACTTCCTCAGGACGGACACGGTGTCCGGCGACTTCTCCTGCGCCGCGAGGCGCCAGGCGGCGAGGACGCCTCGGAGCGCGTCCTCCATGAGGCCGGCCGTCTCGTCGTCACTCACGAGGCCGGTCGCGTTCAGCTTCAGCGCGTCGCCCTTCGCCGTGGCCTGGAGAGCCAGAAATTGAACGGACTTCATCGACGAGACGAGGGCGGTGGCCGCGTCGTTGCCCGATACGTTGACCTGGGCGTGCCGGACGGCGGAGTCCTTCGCCGGAATGCGCGAGACGTCCACCAGCGCCCAGGCGGAAGCGCCGGGCTCGATGCGCGACAGGTGACGACCGAGGCCTGCACCTGAGGAGAATCCCGTGCCTCCCGCGCTCCGCTGCGCGAGCGCCGTGACGACCGCGGACTCGGAGCCCGCGATCACGAGGTGCGTGCTCGCGAAGGCGATTCCCGCCGGACCGCCGCCGTGACCGGACGCATCGGCATGGCGATCGGGGACGAGGTAGTAGTCGCCCGCGGGCGTGGACTTCTTCGTCGCGCCCCTTTCTACGAGCGCCCGCGAGAGCCGCGCCGGATCGAAGCGCCCCTCGAAGAGCACGAGTCCCCAGCCGTCACTGCCGCCGGCGCCCTTCGGCGAGCCGGCCGCGACGACGAGGTCCACGTCCTCTTTCGGGTTGAGCTGCGCCGCGTCGAGGAAATGCTGCGCGTCGCCGGCCACGCTGATGTGGTCCGTGTCCGAGAAGAGGCGGGCGGCGAGCGGGCTCGAGCGCAGGTCCGCGACGTGGATCACGCCGACGGACGCCGCGTCGGCCGGGACGAGCGAGAGGGCGTCGTCGCTGCCGCTGCGGGCGGCGGCCGGCAGCGCGAGGGCGCCCGCGAGGGCGAGGGCCGAGGCGGACGAGAGAACGGCGAATCGCTTCATGGTCAGAAGTCCTTTCTCCGGAACCTTAGGCACGCGAGCGAGAGGCAGACGGCGCCGAAGAGGCCCGTCGTGACGAAGGGCTGGAGCGTGAGGGCGTCGCGCATGCGCCGCGGCCCTTCGTCGCCCATGACGAGGGCGACGACCGCGGCGCCGAGCTGCGCCGTCTTCGGGAAGACCCAGTAGAGACCCTGGACGAGCGTGGCCGCCCACTCGGCGGACATCGCGGCCGCGATGCGGTCGTGGTTCGCGAGGATGGCCGAGATGAAGAACACCGCGAACGTCGCCATGATCGAGACGGCCGTCGAGGACGTCAGCGTCCCGATGAGGAACGCGAACGCCATGAGCGCCGCGATCCCGAACAGGATGATGCCCGCCGCGAAAAAGAAGCGCGGGTGCACGAGATGGGTCTTCCAGATGACGAGGAGCCACATCGCTCCGAGAAGGTAGATGACGTTCGAGGCCGAAAGGAGCATTCCCCCGACGTAGCGCGAGAGGAGAAGCGGCACGCGGCCGATGGGGCGCGAAAGGTAGAGGTCGACCGTGCCCTTCTCCATGAGGCGCGGGACGAGGTGCGCGGTCGCGAAGATCGCGAGGAAC
>DASVJU010000352.1:0-3110 GCA_036385755.1 Thermoanaerobaculia bacterium | reverse complement strand
CCTAGTGCCTCTGGAGTTCGCGCTGCCCCGCTGAGAGGCCGCACAGGGATGGCAGGTGGGTCAGCGCGCAGGTGCGCGCAGGAGGACGCGCATGAAAAGCGCGACGCCGAGGCCCCACGCGCCATTCAGAAGCAGCGCGCCGACGATGAGGTCCGGCTTCCAGCCGCCCCCGACGGGCAGGCCCTTGAGCGGCAAGACGACGAAGAACGCGATGAGCGTGGGCAGGATTGCCCCGAGGGCGACGGCGAGAAGCCAGTACGTCGACCCCGCGGCGCCGCGGATCATCAGCCAGAGCGCGATTCCCCACAGGCCGCCCCAGAACGCGAGCGAGATCACGGAGGGAACTCCCATCGGGGGCGTCGGCGTCATGACCCATGGGCTGCGCGGGGTCATCTTCAGTCCGTGGAGGAGCGCGAGGACTCCCTGATGGAAGACGAGCGTCGAGAGGAAGCCGGCGAGGAATGCTTTCAGAGTCATGTCGAAAATCCTATCGCAAGGGGGGCCGTTGGGTCGGCCCGGACCATCGTGAGCGCACGGATTCGAGCGGGCTGGGTGATCGCGAAGCGCTCACCGGGCGTCGACTCCCCGGACACGCTCCTCGACAGACGATCGTTTCGCGCCGAGCGCCTTCGCGAGCGCGTCGACTGCCGCCCGCGCACGCGCGACGTCGCCGCACGTGAAGAGGTCCACCGCCGCTTCGCCGCGCTCGGGCCAGGTGTGGATCGTGAGGTGCGATTCGGAGATGACGACGACGCCCGAGACGCCCTGCGGGCTCAGCCGGTGGATGTGGATCCCGAGGACCTTCGCGCCCATCGCCTTGACGGCGTCGACGAGGAGCGTCTCGACGAGGATGGGATCGTCGAGCGTGGCGAACGGCGCGTCCGCGACGTCGAGGAGGAAATGCACGCCGAGCGGCTTCACCTGATCCCCATCGTACCGACGGCCGCCGCGTTCAAGGGCTTGACCTTCCACAGGAACGCGTCCCACACGTAGTGCGTCGCCTGCGGGACCGCGAGGAGCGGCACGATCAGGGCGAGGAGGAGCGCGCCGGGGTCGAGCGCGGGTCCGGGAAAGAGCATGGCGTGATCGTGCCAGACGAGCCGGTCCCAGCCCCACTCCTCCGCGAAAGCGATGAGAAGGAGGGGCGCGAGAAAGGGGACGAGCCTCGGCACGATCCGGTCCGCGAAGGCGGACGGCTCTCCCGCGGCAACGCGCGCTTCCGCGCGGGCCTTCGACGTGAACCACACGAGGCCCATGTACGGGATGCCGTGGACGAAGACGTTGAGAACCGTGAACGCGTAGTCCGAGTCGAAGACGACGATGCCGAGAAACCACGTCACGGCCGTCGAGACGACGATCAGGATCTTTCCCCACGACACGGGTCTTCCCGCGCGGGAGCGCGCGAGCTCCTTTCCGACCCACGCGGCGAAGATCCCCGCGTAGATCACGAAGGCGGCGCGGCTGGCGCCTTCCGGAAGCCCCGACAAAAAGTCGCCTCTCAGGAACCACTGGAATTTCCGGGGCAGGTGCGCATGCCAGAAGAGAAGAGGCGTCAGCGTCGCGCCGTAGATCGCAGCGGCGTCGAGGAGGCGCCCGTTCCGGCCCTCGCCGTTTTTCCGCCGGTAGAGCGCGACCCAGCCGTATTGCTGCCTGACGAAGTGGAAGACCGCCAGGTAGGCGAGAACGCGCCAGAAGAAGAGCGGCGAGACCGAATAGGCCGTGACGCCGGCGGCCCAGGCCGCGACGGGAACGCCCGCATAGAGCCAGAGGCGCCGGGAGGCCTCCCGGCCCTCGGAGAGGACGCGCCATCCCGTCGACCAGACGTGCGCGACGTCCACGCCCACGACGGCAACGAGGAACAGCCACGGAGGAGCGTCGCCGTCGAGGAGGCCGGTCGCGTGGCCGATTCCGAGGAAGAGCAGCGCGACGGCCGCTGAGCCTCCGAAGAGCAGAAGATCGACGCGCCTGCCGAAGAGCCACGGGGAACTCACGGTGAGAGCCATGTCAGCCCGCGGCCATCGAGGCGAACCGCGCGCCGCGAGCGGCGAGGATTCCCTCGGCCGCGCGAACGCCGGCGTCCTGCGCCTCTTCGAAAAGCGGAAGTCCGGCGGAGTCGGCGTGCGCGAAGAAGACCCCGCCCTGAGGGGCGAGGTGGCGCGCCGCGTTCGACAGGAAGCCCGGCGTGGGCCGCGCCATCGCGTGGCCCCAGCGCACGACGTCGAGGTTCGTGACGAGGCCGGGAAGGTCCCGGTGCGCCCGGGAGAGATCCGCGAGGGCCGCCGACGCGAGGTCGTCCCAGGAGGCCCCGAGGAGTTTCGCGCGTGCGGCGGCCGGGGGCTCGTCCGTGAGGGGCAGGTAGTACGTGAAAACGGTAGGTCCGTGATCCTGACCCGACTGATGGGTGGCCACGACGTACCCGAGCGAGCGCGAATCGTGAAGGACGTTGTCCCATGCGAGAGGAAAACCGTTTTCCTCGGGCCGCGCGCGAAGCGTGAGATTCGCGACCAGCCACGGTGCCCACGACATGTCGGAGAGGAACGCGGGCGGCGCCGCGCGCCACGGCGCGAAGACACGCGCCGCGGCGAATTTCGGCAGTGCGAGGATGGCGTGGGCGGCCTCGACCGCGACGACCTCGTTGCGGGCGACGTCGAGAAATCGAACCGTCACCGGCGCCCCGGTCTTCGTCGCCGGCGACACGTCGAAGACGAGAGAGGCCGGCGCGAGACGGCCGGCCGCGCTCTTCGTGAGCAGGGCGACGAGGCGGCCGTTGCCCTCGGGCCACGTGAGGAACTCCGAGGGATCCTCGTCGTCGTCTTCTCCGGGCAGCCTTGCCGCGTTGTAGTGCACGCCCGCCCACGCGGAAGTGCCGTCGAGATTCGTGCCGAAGTCGTCGCGGCAGCCGTACTCGACGAGCCAGAGGAGGCGCGGCGACGTGTAGCCGTTCGCGCGCATCCACTCGGCCATCGTGATGCGGTCGAGAGCCATGAGGTCGGCGTCGTCGGACGAGAGGCGCGTCGGGATCGCGAACGCGCGCCGGCCCCGCGTGTCCCTCCGCGCGGCGAGGCGGTTCGCCTCGCGCTGAAACCGGCCGAGTTGCGCAAGATCCTCTG
>DASVJU010000351.1:0-7934 GCA_036385755.1 Thermoanaerobaculia bacterium | reverse complement strand
GCCGCTGTTCGACCTGTACACGCGGTACCTCTACGAGAAGATCTTCGGCGAGGAGTTCGCCGCGCGCGTCGGCGAGAAGCTCGAGACGATGCGCAGGGGCTTTCACGACCGCTACGCGGGCCGTATCGAGGCGCTCGTGCGGCTCACGGAGGCGCAGGACCCGTTCTTCGCGGCTCTCGAGGAGAACGCCGCGAGCTTCGCCGCGATCCCGTGTCCCGTCCTCGTCCTCGCGGGCGCCGAGGACCGCGCGATCCCGCCGACGCAGCAGCGGAAGATTCCGTCCGTGATCCCCCACGCCGTCTACGAGGAGATCGCGGGCTCGGGTCACGTCGTCTATCTCGAGAAGCCCGAGATCTTCTGGCCGCGGCTGCGGCGGTTTCTGGACGGGCACCGGGCCTAACGGCTCGCGCGGGCGAGGGCGGGCCGCGCCGCCGCCGCCAGACCGGGTTCCTTCAGCATCCCGTGGCGGAGGATCTCGGCGATCTCGCCCATGACGCGGTCGCTGTCCTTGCCGAACTGCTCCGGGACGCCGAAGAGGATCTCGACCGCGTAGTACTGAAGGAAGACGCGGCTCGCGAGCATGACGGCGGTCGTGACGGGCACGCCGGGGCGGATCTCGCCCGAAAGCGTCTCACCGTGCGCGACGATGAATCTCTCGAAACGCGAGGCCATCTCCGAGTAGAACTTCCGGATGTGGTTGCCGGAAAGCTCGACGACGTCGACGTAGATGAGCGCGACGTGACGGCGCCAGAGCCGGACGCCTTCGCGCGCGGCGACGGCGAGCTCCTCGAGGTTGTCCGGGAACGTCCCCGAGGCGAGGGCCTTGTTGAACGGGAAGTCCGGGTTCTCGATCGCCTTCCAGTACTGGCCGAGAACGGTCTGGAAGATCGTCTCTTTGTCCGGGAAGTGGTGATAGACGTTTCCCGTGGAGACGCCGGCCGCCTCAGCGATCTCGCGGATGCTCGTGCCGCGGTAACCCTGGCTCGAGAACAGCTCCAACGACGCCTCGAGAATGGCCGTCCGGCTCTTTTCCGATTTCTTGCCCTGCTTCACCGAGGGGAGTGTAGCGCCGCCGGTCAGCGCGCGGCGGATGCCGGGACCGCCGGAGCCTGAGCAAGAAGGGCCCGCAGCCGCGGGAAGACACCGGCGATGTCGTCCATCGAAACGGCGCCCACCGACAGGCGGAACCAGCCCGTGTCGCCCGTGAGGCCGAAGGCCTGAAAAGGCACGACTCCCACGCCCGCTCCGAGAAGGAGTCGGCGCACGTCGTCGTTCGTCTTCACGAGACACCCGTTCATGGTTCGGCCGAACAGGTCGAAACGCGCGGAAAGATAGATGGCCCCCTGCGGCTCGCACGCGTCCACCGGGAAGCCTTCTTGCTTCATCTCCATCACGCCGCGATAAAGGGCCTCGAGGCGCTCGGCGAGCTTTCGCCGCACGGACGCGCGATGGGCGCGGACGGCTGCCGCGTCATCGAGCAAGGCCGCGACACCCACCTGCTCCGCCTTCGGCGCCCAGGCGCCGACGTGCCCGAGGATGTCGGACATGCGCTTGCGGATCGCGGGCGGCATGACTCCCCAGCCCACGCGCATTCCGGTCGCGCAGAAAGCCTTCGAGATCGCGTCGAGAAAAATCACGTAGGGGGCGCTTTCCCTCACGACCTCCACGGGGGTGTGGTGCTCGGCCGCGCCGAACAGGAGCGTCCAGTAGACCTGGTCATAC
Organism: Thermoanaerobaculia bacterium; assembly: GCA_036385755.1. Lineage (GTDB taxonomy): Bacteria > Acidobacteriota > Thermoanaerobaculia > UBA5066 > UBA5066 > Fen-183. The sequence continues at coordinate 6,212 of DASVJU010000351.1, read as the reverse complement.
ACGAAGTAGAGCGGCTTGCCGCCCGCCTTTTCGCGCCGCCGGTTCTCCTCCACCACCTGTTCCGTGATCGCGGTGAGGGCGTCCCGGGAAATGACGGTACCGGTCGGGTTGAGCGGCGAGTTGAGGATGAGGAGCCGTGCTGAAGAGAGGTGGGGACGCAGCTGGTCGGGCGTCGGGAAGAAGTTCGACGCGGAGGTCACCGGCACGGCGATGCCGCGCGCCCCCGACAGATGAGCGTAATGGTTGTTGTTCCAGGTCGGGACGGGATAGATCGTCGTGTCACCCGGGTCCACGAGCGTCCGGTACGCTCCGTAGAGAAGCGGGCGGGCCCCGGCCGCAATGACGACGGAGTCGACCGGATACGTCAGTCCGAGGTCGCGCTCGTACAGGCGCACGACGGCTTCACGGAGCGGCAGGATGCCCTCCGCGGGCGGATAATTCGTCTGTCCGGTCTCGAGGGCCGCGCGCGTGCCGTCGAGGAGCTTCCTCGGGATCGGGAAATACCTCGGATCGAAGTCGCCGATCGTGAGGTCGCACACGGGCAGACCCCTCGCCTGCATCGCCCGGATCTCGCCGGCGATGCGCAGGATCTCCGAGCCGACGACGCCGCGAGCGAGCGCCGAAAGCCCGGCGTCGCTCTTTTCCGGCGACTGGAAAAACGGGGACACGTCCATCGCCCCGGCAGTCTATTATTTTTCGGTTTCCAGGAGACGGTGAAGCCCCCCCTGCTATTCTCGCCGGCTCCATGCGCTGGTCCCAGTCGTTTCTCGTGACCCTCCGCGAGGTGCCCGGCGACGCCGAGGTCGTCTCGCATCAGCTTCTCTACCGCGCGGGGATGATGCAAAAACTCGCCGCGGGCATTTATTCGTTCACGCCGTTCGGCTTCCGCTCGCTCCGGAAGATGATCGAGATCGTGCGCGAGGAGATGGACGCGACCGGCGCGATGGAGGTCGACCTGCCCATCCTGCAGCCGAAGGAGCTGTGGGTGGAGTCGGGCCGCTGGGACCGTTACGTGGACGACGGCATCCTCTTCCACCTCGAGGACCGCAAAGGCGGCGAGTTCGCGCTCGCGCCGACCGCCGAGGAGGCCGTCACCGACATGGTGAGGCGCTCGGTCACGTCGTGGCGGCAGCTCCCGTTCAACCTCTATCAGATCCGGACGAAGTTCCGCGACGAGATCCGCCCCCGCTTCGGGCTTCTCCGGGGCCGCGAGTTCCTCATGAAGGACGCGTATTCCTTCGACCTCGACCAGAAGGGCCTCGACGCGCACTACAAGAAGATGGACTCCGCCTACCGGAAGGTCTTCGACCGCTGCGGTCTCGAGTTTGCGGTCGTGCAGGCCGACTCGGGCGCGATCGGAGGCTCGGCCTCCGAGGAGTTCATGGTCGTGGCCGACACGGGCGAGGACGCGCTCGTGTTCTCGGAAGCCGGCGACTACGGCGCGAACATCGAGAAGGCGACGACGGCCCCCCTCCCCGAGCCTTGGGCGGGGGAGGCCGAGAAGTCGTTCGGAGAGGCGAACGCGCCGACGCCCGGCATCACGACGACCGAGGGCCAGGCGCTGCACCTCGGAACGACGCCGGAGCGCATCGTCAACACGATGATCTACGAGGCGGTCGGGGCGGACGGTAAGCCGTGGCTTGCGGCCGTCCTGATCCGCGGGGACCTCACCATCAACGAGGTCAAGCTCCCGAAGGCGATTGGCGCGCTCCATGTGAAGCTGGCTTCGGAGGAGATTGTCAGAAAGGTCACAGGGACCCGCCCCGGCTTCGTCGGGCCGCTCTCCCTTCTTCCTTTCGCAGAAAATCCCGTCTTTGTTTTCGTCGATCGCTCCCTTGAGCACGGACGAAACCTCTGGTGCGGGGCGAACAAGGACGATCTGCACCACTCGAACGTCTCCATCCCGCGCGACGTGATGGGAATTTCCGCCTTCAAGGGCGTCGTCGAGGTCGCGACTGCCCGCGACGGCGACCCGTCTCCCGCCCCGAAGAGCGGCGCCCTCCGGATCAAGCGGGGCATCGAGGTCGGGCACATCTTCAAGCTCGGCACGAAGTATTCCGAGGCGATGAAGTGCGAGGTCGCCGATCAGAGCCAGAAGATGGTGCCGCTCGCGATGGGCTGCTACGGGCTCGGCCTCGGCCGCACGGTGGCGGCGGCCATCGAGCAGAACCACGACGACGTCGGGATCGTCTGGCCCGTGCCGCTCGCGCCCTTTGCGTGCGTGGTGGCCGTTCTGCAGCGCGACGCGCACGTCCTCGAGGCGGCGGACAAGATCTACGAAGAGCTCAAGGCGGCGGCCGTCGAGGTCTTCTACGACGACCGCGACGAGCGTCCCGGCGTGAAGTTCAAGGACATCGACCTCATCGGCTTCCCTCTGCGGGTCGTCGTGGGCGGCAAGGGCCTCGCGCGAGGCGTCGTAGAGGTCTCGACGCGCCGCGAAAAGAAGGCCTCCGAGATCGCCCCGGACCGCGTCGTCGACGTCGTGAAGCGGTCGCTCGCGGCGGGTGCAAGAACGCTCGCGACGGGCTGAGCCCGCGATGCCTCTCGCCGAGAATCGCCTCTCCGAGGCCGTCTCGGTCTTCACGTACGGCGGGGAAACGCTCGCGACGAGCTACGGCGCGAATGCCGTCGCCTTCTTCGGCGCGGGCGCGACCGTTCTCGTCGACCCTTTCGTGTCGCCGGTGCAGGCCGCCGAGCTCGACGCGCTCCTCCGTACGCGCGGCGCGTCTCTCGTGACGCACGTGGTCCTCACCCATCATCATACGGACCATGCTCTCGGCGCGGGCTATTTCGCGGCGCGCGGCGTCGAGGTCGTCGCGCATGCCCGGGCAGCGGCACGGATGGCGGGGGAGCATCCGACTCTCATCGCCGAACGGCGGAAGAATCCGGAGGTGACGGCGCTGTTCGAGCCCGCCGAACCGTACACGCCGTCGCGTCTCGTCACGGGCGACTTCCTCCTCGAGTCCGGAGGGCTGAGATTCGAGGTCTTCCACCCCGGCCACGCCCACACGCCCGGCGACCTCTGCGTGTACGCACCCGCGTTGGGCGTTCTCGTGTCGGGAGACCTCGTCTCCACGGGCTATCACCCGAATCTCGAGGACGCGGATGTCGCGGGCCTCGGGAGCGCGCTCGAGCGCCTCCTGTCCCTGCCGTTCCGGACGCTCGTGCCGGGACACGGGCCGGCCGGGGGGCGCGAAGCCGTGGAGAACCAGCGTCGCTACTTCGACCGCGCGCGGCAGGTCGTGTCAGAAGCGTCGAGCTCCGCCGGTGACGACGAAGTGTCTTCGGCCCTGGCGCGTGCCTTCCCGGAGTTTCGTCTCAAGATCGTCATTCCGGCGCTCATCGACCGTTTTCGCCGGGATTAATGCGTCCGCATCATTCGGACCCATGAGGGGAGTTCTAGAATCGAGAACGGATCGACGAAAGGAAATCACGCGTGAGCTATACCAAACAGGAAGCCCTCGACTACCACTCCTCGGGTCGCAAGGGGAAGCTGGAGATCGTTCCCTGCAAGCCGACCGCCACGGCCCAGGATCTCACCCTCGCCTACTCTCCTGGCGTGGCCGAGCCCTGCATTGAGATCGCGCGCGATCCCGAGCTCGTCTACGAATACACGGGGAAGGGAAACCGCGTCGCCATCGTGACCAACGGGACGGCCGTCCTCGGCCTCGGCGACATCGGCCCGCTGGCCGCCAAGCCCGTCATGGAAGGGAAGTGCGTCCTCTTCAAGAGGTTCTCGGACATCGACGCGTTCGATATCGAAATCGACGAGAAGGATCCCGACAAGCTCATCGAGTGCGTCGCCCGCCTCGAGCCGACGTTCGGCGGCATCAACCTCGAGGACATCAAGGCGCCCGAGTGCTTCTACATCGAGGAGAAGCTCAAGGCGCGGATGAAGATCCCCGTCTTCCACGACGACCAGCACGGGACCGCGATCATCTCCGCGGCGGCGTTTCTGAACGCGCTCGAGCTCACGGGCAAGAAGCTCGAGGACGTCAAGGTCGTCTTCGCGGGCGCCGGCGCGGCGGCCGTGGCCTGCGCGAACCTCTACATCACGTACGGCGTGAAGCTCGAGAACATCCTCATGGTCGACCGGACCGGCGTGATCTGGAAGGGCCGCAAGGAGAACATGAACCCGTACAAGGAGCGTTTCGCGCGGGACACGAAGAAGCGCACGATCGCCGAGGCGCTCGAGGGGGCCGACGCATTCATCGGCGTCTCGGCTGCGAAGCTCATCGACGGCAACATGATCAAGAAGATGGCGAAGGACCCGCTGATCTTCGCGATGGCGAACCCGGTGCCCGAGATCACGCCCGAGGAGGCGAAGGCCGCCCGTCCGGACGTCATCATGGCCACGGGCCGGGCGGACTACCCGAACATGGTCAACAACGTCCTCGGCTTTCCGTTCATCTTCCGGGGAGCGCTGGACTGCCGCGCGACGCAGATCAACGAGGCCATGAAGCTCGCCGCGTCCAAGGCTCTCGCGGCCCTCGCGAAGGAGGACGTTCCGGACTCCGTCGCCCGCGCGTACGGCGTGGAAGGCTTCAAATTCGGGCGCGAGTACCTCATCCCGAAGCCGTTCGACTGGCGCGTTCTCCTGCACGTCGCGCCGGCGGTGGCTGCAGCGGCCGCGGCCACGGGCGTCGCCAAGCAGCCCATCAAGGACATGGAGGCCTACAAGCGGAAGCTCGAAGGCATGCTCTCGCGCTCGCGGTCTTTCATGCAGGTGATCCACGAGAAAGCGAAGAGCAGCCCGCGGCGGGTCGTTCTTGCCGAGGGTGACCACCCGAAGATCCAGCGCGCCGCCAAGATGCTCGCCGAGGAGAAGATCGCGATTCCGATCCTCCTCTCGCGCGGGAAGAAGGCCGAGGCGGCGATGAAGGCCCTCGACCTCAAGGTGCCGGTGGAGGTCATCGACCCGGAGACGCACCCGCATTTCCAGAAGTACGTCGCGGCTTTCCTCGAGAAAAGGAAGCGGGACGGCATTACGCGCGAGGACGCCGAGACGAGCGTGCGCGGCCAAAATTACTTCGCCGCCATGATGGTCGACCAGGGCGACGCCGACGTGTCGCTCTCGGGTCTCACGACGTATTACCCGGAGACCATCCGGCCCGCCCTGCAGACGATCGGCATCGCGCCCGGCGTGAAGAAGGTCTCCGGGCTGTACATTCTCGTCCTGCAGGACCGCGTCTTCTTCTTCGCGGACACGACCGTCAACATCGATCCGACCGCAGAGGACCTCGCGGAGATCGCCCTCCTGTCGGCCGACACGGCAAAGCTCTTCGGCGTCCAGCCGCGCGTCGCGATGATCTCGTACTCGAACTTCGGCTCGACGAAACACGCCACGACGGACAAGGTGCGCGAAGCCGTGAAGATCGTGAAGCTGCGGAGGCCGGCGCTCGAGTGTGACGGCGAGATGCAGGCGGACACCGCCGTGATGCCGGAATTCCTGAAGGAGAACTACCCGTGGGTGGGCCTCACGGGTCCCGCGAATGTCCTCGTCTTCCCGGAGCTCCAGAGCGCGAACGCCGCCTACAAGCTCGTTTGGCGCCTCGCGAAGGCGGACGCGATCGGGCCGATCCTCATGGGGATGGGCAAGCCCGTTCACGTCCTCCAGCGGGGAGTCGAGGTGACGGACATCGTGAACATGGCCGCGTTCGGCGTGGTGGACGCCCAGTCGCGCACGGCCCGCTGACCTTCGGGGCGACGCCAACGGGCCGCTAAAGCTACGATGCAGGCCGCGTGGATAAGGCGACTGTCCTCTGCGGCCTCGCGGCCCTCGCGGCCCTCGCGGCCGCGCTGCCCGCGTTCGACGCGGTCCTGAGGCTTCGGCGCCTCGCGGCGCCGCGGGGGGGCGCGCGAGACGCCTTCGGCGTTCGCGCGCCCGGCAGGATTCTGGCCGTGATCCCGGCGCGGGCCGAGGGGGCACGCGTCGGGGATCTGGCCGGGGACTTGAAGAAAGGTGCGACTCCCGCGGCCGTCGACGTCCTCGTCCTCCTCGACGGCCCCGACCCCGCCGCCGAGGCCCGTCTCGTGCGCGACGGCGTCGAATTCCTTTCTAAGAAAATCCCCGGTCCTGCGAAAGGACACGCGCTGGCCTTTCTCGCCGAGCAGCTCGGTGACAGGCTCGATGCCTACGATTTCATCCTCGTCTTCGACGCCGACATGCGTCTGCCCGAAGGTTTTTTTTCCGAACTGAACGTGCCGGAGAG
>DASVJU010000350.1:0-15786 GCA_036385755.1 Thermoanaerobaculia bacterium | reverse complement strand
GAGGCGCGCGTGACGTGGAACGAGGTGACGAAGCCCGTCGCCGCGGTGCCGCGCTCGGCCTCCAGCCCGGAGGCTTCGCCCGCCCAGGCCACGGGGCGACCCGACCGATCGAAGAAAACCGCGCCCCACCCCGGCCCCTTCGGGAGCGACTCCCCGAGAATCGAGAAGAGCCTCGCGGGGCGCACCTCCGCGCCCCCTCCGTCCGCGATCGCGGCGAATTCCGGCCCGGCGTGAATCCGATCGGCGGTCCGCCGGAGCGTCTCGCCGTCTCGCTCGAGAGCCTCCTCCGCCGCGACGAGGAAGAGCCGGGCGCGCGCCTCTCGCGCGTGCGCATCGACGGGCACGAGGCGCATCGCGAGCGCGAGGACGAGCGTGACGAGCGCCGCGGCGAAGAGCCCGAAGACGACGAGCCGGCGCGCGCGCAACGTCGACGGGCCCAAGGGCGTCAAGGCGCCATCGGGATGCAAACGCCGTGACGCGCGGCGGAGTCCAGGGCCTCTCCGTAACCGGCGTCCGCATGGCGAACGATCCCCAGCCCCGGGTCCGTCGTGAGGACGCGCGCCAGGCGCGCAGCCGCCTTCTCGGTTCCGTCGGCGACGACCACCATCCCGGCGTGGATCGAATAGCCGATCCCCACTCCGCCCCCGTGGTGGAGAGAGACCCAGGTCGCACCGGCCGCCGTGTTCAGAAGCGCGTTCAGGAGCGGCCAGTCGGCGATCGCGTCACTGCCGTCCTTCATGGCCTCGGTCTCGCGGTTCGGGGAAGCCACCGAGCCGCAGTCCAGGTGGTCGCGCCCGATGACGATCGGAGCCTTCACGGTCCCCTTGCGAACGAGCTCGTTGAAGGCGAGACCCGCCTTTGCGCGCTCGCCGTAGCCGAGCCAGCAGATCCGCGCGGGCAGGCCCTGGAACGCGACGCGCTCGCCCGCGAGCGTGATCCAGCGCCGGAGCGCCGTGTTTTCCGGGAACAGTCGAAGGATCTCCCGATCCGTCTCCGCGATGTCGGCCGGATCGCCCGAGAGAGCGACCCAGCGGAACGGCCCCTTGCCCTCGCAGAAGAGAGGCCGGATGTACAGCGGCACGAACCCGACGATGTCGAATGCATTCGCGACGCCGGCCGTCACCGCGCCCGCGCGGAGATTGTTGCCGTAGTCGAAGGTGACGGCGCCTTTCGCCTTGAGCGCGAGCATCGCTCGAACGTGCGCGCCCATCGAGGCGATCGAGAGGCGAATGTACGCCTCGGGGTCTTCCGCGCGCAGGCGGAGCGCCTCCTCGTAGGGAAGGCCATGCGGCACGTACCCGTTCAGCGCGTCGTGCGCGGAGGTCTGGTCCGTCAGGACGTCCGGCACGATCCCGCGCGCGAGGAGCCTCTCGAGGAGGTCCACGGCGTTCGCGCGGACCCCGATCGAGCGGGCCTCTCCCCGGTCCCGCGCCGCGAGCGCCCGGTCGATCCCCGCGTCGAGATCGTCGACGCGATCGTCGAGGTACCGCGTCGCGAGGCGCTTGTCGATGCGCGACCCGTCGACCTCAGCGACGAGCGCCGTGCCGCCGCACATCGTCGCGGCCAGCGGCTGCGCGCCCCCCATCCCGCCGAGACCGGCGGTCACCACCAGCCGGCCGGCAAGCGACCCGTCCTTCGACGAGAGGTCGCGGCGCGCGGCCTCGGCGAAGGTCTCGTAGGTGCCCTGAAGGATTCCCTGCGTGCCGATGTAGATCCAGGAGCCCGCGGTCATCTGGCCGTACATCGTCAGGCCGAGGGACTCGAGCCGCCGGAACTCGTCCCACGTGGCCCAGTGCGGCACGAGGTTCGAGTTCGCGATGAGGACCCGGGGGGCGTCGACGTGCGTGCGAAAGACTCCGACGGGCTTCCCCGACTGGACGAGCAGGGTCTCGTCGTCGCCGAGGCGGCGCAGGGCGTCGAGGATTGCCGCGAGGCACGCCGGATTCCGGGCGGCCTTGCCGGACCCGCCGTAGACGACGAGGTCCTCGCGGCGTTCGGCGACCTCCGGGTCCAGGTTGTTGAGGAGCATCCGGTACGGTGCTTCGGTGAGCCAGGAACGGCAGGTAAGCGCGGTCCCCCTGGGGACCGCGGGCGGAGAAAACGCGGGCTGTGCCGAGGAGCCTGACATGGCCGGCATGTTAGCCGGAGGAGCGAATCTAACGCGCCGCGTCAGTTTTGCCTTGACAGGAATTACGCGCCGCGTTATCTTCACGTCATGAGCGAATCCCGCCGGATCGTCCGCTACCGCAATCGCAAGCTCTACGAGGCGCGCGAACGCCGTTTCGTGACCCTGGCCGACCTCGCGAAGGCCGTTTCCGCGGGCGACCGGGTGGAGGTCATCGCCGCGGATACGGGCGAGGACATCACGGCCCGTGTGCTGTCCCGCGCCCTCGCCTCGAGTCGGACCCCGGTCGTCGCGTCGGCGGACACGCTCGCCCGCCTTCTCCGGGCGGGCAGCGAGGCCGCGGAAACGGTCGCGGAGGCCGTCGAGCTCGTCGGCGGCACCCGGGTGGCCGACTCGCTGCGCCGGGCCGCAAGCCCCGAAAGCCTCGGCAAGACCTTCGCCCCGCTTACGCGCCGGCTCGAGGACGCCCGCCAGGACGTGGAGAAGATCGTGGGCGGGCTCGTCGAGAAGGGCCGGCTCACGTGGGAAGAGGGAACGCGCCTGCGCCAAGACGTGGGCCTCGTCTTCCGCGAGAGCCTTTCCGACGTGGTCGGCAACGTTCGCGACATCGCGAGCCGCCTCTCCCCGAGCGTGCAGCCCGAGCTCGCGAAGGAGATCGGTGACCTCAGGACACGTCTCGCCCAACTCGAATCTCTCGCACAGAGCACCTTCCCCGCAGAGTTCCCGAAGCCCGTTCATACGCGGCGCACCACGGCGCCCACCGCAAGACCCCCCGTCAAGACGCCCATCCGCAAACAGAACAGAAGAAGGAGAACAGCATGAAAGCCACCCCCTCCCGCAAGAACACTTCGAAGCTCCCGTTCACGGTCCCGGCCCCCGTTGAAAAGGCCCTGAAGACGGCCAGCAGCCGCTTCGACTCCTTCAGCGTCAAGGCCAAGAGCGCCGCCGCCAAGACCGAAAAGCAGTTCAAGGTCGCGGCTCGGGACCTCAAGAAGACGGGTCAGTCCCTCGCGAAAGATCCGCGCGCGTTCGTGGAAGAAGTCATGGAATCGGGCCGCGATCTCGGCCAGAAGCTCCGGGAGAACGCCGGCAAGGTCGGCGGCGACGTGCAGAGCCGCGTCCAGAAGGCGGGCGCCGAGGCCGCGCGCCGCGCCGAAGGCGTCGCGAAAAACGTGACGGAGACCGTCGGAACGGCCGTCGAGAAGGGACTCCACAGCCTGAACGTCCCGACCCGCAAGGAGCTCCGCTCGCTCTCGGCAAAGGTCGACGGCCTCGGCAAGAAGATCGACCTGCTCAAGACCCGCAGGGCCCCGCGCGCAAAACGAAGCGCCCGCTGAACCGGTCCGGAATCGGATAGACTTCCAGGCGCCGCCCGCTAAGCGGCGCCTTTTTCATTTCAAGAAAACACAATGGCCGGTCACTTCAGACAGTCCGGGCCCGAAACACCCGGGGAGGCGTCCTCCGAGCGCGCGTTCAAGGCGTTCCCATCCCCCCTCCGCAAGCGTCTCGGGGTCGTGTGCGCGGGCGGGGGCGTGACGGGAGCCATCTACGAGATCGGCACGCTCGCGGCGCTCGAGGACCGGCTCGAAAACGTCTCGATCAACGATTTCGACGTCTTCGTCGGCGTGTCCGCCGGCGCCTACATCTCGGCCCTGCTCGCGAACGGCGTGACTCCCGGCCTTCTCTTCCGGAACGTCACACGTTCCGCCGGCACGCGAACCGACATCGACGATCTCGCGCTCTTCCGCCTCAACGTGGGCGAGATCGCGGGCCGCCTCGCGACGGCTCCGTTCACCATGCTCGACTCCGCCTGGAACTTCTACAAGAACCGCCGCGAGACCACGCTCACCGACCTCGTGCAGTCGCTCGGACAGCTCCTGCCCTCCGGGCTGTTCCACAACGACGGGCTCGAGTCGTGGATGCGGAAGTGGCTGTCGCAGGCAGGGCGCACGAACGACTTCCGGCTCCTCCACAAAGTCCTCCGACTCGTCGCCGTGAACCTCGACTCGGGCGAGACGACGGCGTTCGGTTGCCCCGGGCACGATGACGTGCCGATTTCACAGGCCGTTGCCGCGTCGTGCGCCATCCCGGGGCTCTACCGGCCCGTCCGGATCGACGGCGTCGATTACATCGACGGCGGCGTCCGGAAGACCGCGCACATCTCGCTCGCGCTCCGCGAACGCTGCGGCCTCACGATCTGCGTGAACCCGCTCGTCCCCATGCACATCACGCATTCCGAGATCGGCATCCGGCGCCTGGGCATCGAGGAGGCGGGGCCGCTCAGGAGCCGCGGCCTCTCCACGATTCTCGACCAGGCCTTCCGCGTGACGCTCCACTCTCGGCTGCGCTACGGCCTCAAGCGCTACCGGCGCGAGGCTCCCGACGCCGACATCATCGTCTTCGAGCCGAGACCCGAAGACCTGCCCCACTTCATGCGAAACATCATGCGCACGTCGGGGCGCATCCGCATCGCCGAATACGCCTACCGTTCGACGATGGCGCTCCTCGACTCCGACTTCAGGCGCTTCCAGCGCGTGTTCGCCAGGCACGGCCTCACGCTGCGCCCCGCCTGCGCGCGGGACCTCTCGCGCGTGAAGCTCCACGCGGATCGCACGAGCGAGCGCGTCTCGACGCGTCTCGCCGCCTCTCTCCTCGCGCTCGAGGCCGACCTCGACCGCATGTCGGCGGCCCGAGGCCGCTGACAGGAGCCGCCGTCATTCTCCGGTGAAGACGTTGCCGCGCCGCGAAAGGCGCGAGTCGATCATCGTCTGCAGCGTCGAGCGCACCTGGTCCGCGAGCTCGTTCACGATCATGGGGCGGTCGGCAACCTCGGGCCCGTGCGGGAAGACGATGGGCTTTCCGATGTCGATCCACCACTTCGTCGGCAGCGGCAGGACGCCCAATGGCCCGAGCAGAGGAAACGTGGGGGTCAGCGGGAAGTACGGGAGCCCGAGCGGCTTGCCGATGAAGTCCATGCGCGCGAGGTTCGGGTGGATCTCCTCGGCGCCGACGACCGTCACCGGGATGACCGGCGCGCCCGTCTGGAGCGCGAGGCGCGCGAAGCCGCCGCGCCCGAAGCGCGCGAGGCGATAGCGGTCGCGGAAGAGCTTGCCGACGCCCTTGACGCCTTCGGGAAACACGCCGACGAGCTCGTCGCGGCGGAGCAGCCGTTCGCCGTTCTCCGGGCAGGCGCGCACCTCGCCCATGTGCCGCAGCCATGGCTGAAGAAACGGGAGCGTCGTGAACATGTCGAGAACGAGCATCCGGGCGGTGCGATGCGCGGCGTGCTCGCGCTCGATGCCGCGCTTGACCATCGCGCCGTCCCACGGGAGGACGCCGGAATGATTCGACACGAGAAGCGCGCGGCCCGTCATCGGGATGTTGTCGACGCCCGACAGCGTCACGCGCCACCACACGGAATAAAGGAAATCGAAGAGCTCGGTCCAGGGCCGCGCGGCCACCTCGTCGTAGCCGAAATCGTCCAGCTCGAACGTGCGCGAGCGGTTCCGGAAGAGGTTCCAGAGGTCCACGATCGCCCGCGGCGACTTGAACTCCGGATGCCCGTCGAGGAACCGGGCGGCTTCACCCAGCATGGCGTGGAGAAAGTCGTCCGGATTCTCCGGTAGAAGAGAAGGCGTGAATCCCGTGCCCCCTCCGGCGGGAGCGGGGGCCGGGACCGCGCGGGGAGCGGGATGGCGGCGCGCGCTCACGACGCCACCCCCGCCGCCGCCGACGCACCCGCCCGCGGGCGCTGATGGACGCGCTGCTCGAAGGCATACCGCGCGGATCGTGCCGCTTCCGCGACCGCGTCGAAGTCCACGAGGCGCCCCGTTCCGAAGCGCGCGCGCGCGGTCTCGAGCACGACCTCGAGAGTCGTGTTTCGTGCGGTGAAGCCGAGGAGCCGCCGGGCCTTCGCATCGTCGACCACGCAGAGATAGCGGAAGTAGTGCGCGTGGACGCCCGGCATCACGCCGAGGCCCGCGAGCCACGCGGCCTCGTAGAGCGCGTAGCCGAGGGGATGCGGCACGGGGATCCCGAGCGACCCGAAGAGAAGCCGCACGGTGGAGAGCGGCACGACGCCTTCGGGCGCGATGTTGAAGACGCCCTGCGCCTCGGGACGGTCGAGCGCCCTCACGAGCGCGTCGACGGCATCGTCCGGGTGGAGGGCCTGCAGGAGGGGGTCGTACCCCATGAGCTGCCATGAGAACGGGGCCCCGAAGAGCCGGGCGCGATAGTCGCGCACCTCGGGAGACAGGAGCGGGACGAACCTCAGGATCTGCACGCGCGCGTCGGGATGGCGCCGCACGTGCGCGCGGGCATGGTTCTCGGCCTCCACGAAGTCACGCACGAAGCGGTCCTCCGCGTCGGGCTGAAGCGGGTGGTCTTCCGTGAGGAAATTCGGGTTGTCTCCGCGCGCGCCGTACACGAGAGACGTCGAGCCGAGGAGGATGCGCGGGATCTTCGCCTCGCCTGCCGCCGCAAAGACGTGCAAGGCGCCGATCGAGTTCAGCTCGTGGGCGTAAGTCGCATGGTGCGACGGACTCCGAAGCTGCGCGAGATGGACGATCGCGTCCGGCCGCTCTTCCTTCAGCAGTTTGAAGAGCGTGCCGTCCGCGAAAGGAAGGTTGAGATCGAGGAAGCGATGCCTCACGTCGGGCAGATCCGCCGGAGGGACGAGGTCGAACACGACGACGTCGCGGTCCCCGCGCGCGAGGAGCGCGTGCACGAGCCGCTCGCCGAAGAAACCGCTACCGCCCGTGACGACGACCTTCGACTTCGGCGCCGAGGTGTCCGTGACTTTCGGAAACCGCACGACGCGCCCGCCGGATCCGGCCCGACGCGGCCGCGCAGCCCTGGCCTCTCTCGCGCCGCGAGCGTCGGCCTTCCCCGCCACGGGGTGCCCCCTAACCCTTCCGCCCGGTCGCCTTGCGGGCGTGCTTCGCCGCCGGCTTCGCGCCCCGCGCCTTCAGGGACTCGAGCTCGGTCTCCATCTCGGCGAGGCGCTTCTCCAGCTTCGAGAGGTCCCTGCGCGTCACGACATTCATCGCTTTCAGGCCCTCGGTCACGCTTTTCTCGACCTCTTCCTTCGCGGCGATGCCCTTCTTCAGGACCTCCACGAAGGCCGGGTTCGCCATGAGGTTGTTGGAAATCTCGGTGAGAAAGCCCTCTCCCCGGGCGCGGAGCTGGTCGAACAGGGAATCGGACATGCGGCACCTTTCGCGGCGGCCCGGAGTTCGGGCGGCCTCCTGCTAGAGTCCCGCATTATGCGGCCTTTTCGCGGGAAGGACGAGTTACGGAGAGTCCTCGACCGGCTCTTCACGGCCCTCGGTTCGGACCCTTCGATCGGCCCCGCCCTCGCGGCGGCGAAGACCCCGCAGCGGTTCGTGTTCGAAGGCACCGGCCTCGTCCTGAACGTCACCCACGCAAACGCGAAGTCGAGCAGGAAGGGACAGCACCTCGTCTGGGTCTGGGGCGACGCGAAGCGCACCTGGGAACCGGTCGTCAGTATGACGATGGACCCGGACGTCGCGAACCGCTACTTCCAGGGAAAGGAGAACATCCCGCTCGCGATCGCCCGAAAGCGCATCGTCCTCGAGACGGGCGACCTCGCGCGCGTCCTCGACCTCCTGCCGATCGTCGCGCCGTTCCACCGAAAGTGGGTCGCGATCCTGAAGGCCGAGGGTCTCGAGCACCTTCTCGCATAGGCTGCGCTCCGTGCGCCCGACGCCCCCCCTCGAAAGCCTCGTTTCCCGCCGGCTCCTCGTCGTCTCGGGCAAGGGCGGCGTCGGGAAAACCACGGTCGCGGCCGCGCTCGCAAAGCTCGCCGCGGACGCGGGCCGCGCCGTCCTCCTCGTCTCCACGGACGGGCGCGGGGACGCGGCGGCCCTCCTCGGGAAGCAGGATGGGGGCTACCGCGAGGCCGAGCTCGCCCCCGGCCTCCACGGCCTCACGGGCGACTTCGACGCCCTCCTGACCGACTTCGTCCGTGCCGTCGCGCCCGTCCGGCTCCTCGCCGACCGCCTTCTCGCCGTTCCCGCCTTCAGGTTCTTCACGCGCGCGACGCCCGGCCTCCCCGATCTCCTCCTTCTCGGAAAGATCCGGGACATCCTCAGGCGAAAGCGATCGACCGCACGCGAGCCCCGGTTCGATCTCGTCGTGCTCGACGCGCCCGCCACCGGCCACGCGCTCTCCCTCGTCGCGCTCCCCCGCACGCTTCTCGCGACGGTTCCCGCGGGGCCGGTGCGGAAGCTCGCGGAGTGGCTCGACGCGCTCCTGGAAGACTCAGAACAGGCGGCGCTCGTCGTCGTCTCGGAGCCCGAAGACTTCGCGGCGAAGGAAACGGACGAGCTGATCGCGGGCGCGAAGGAGAAGGCCGGCCTCGCCACGGCTCTCGTCGTCGTGAACCGGGTCGGGAGAGGTGGAAAAGAAGAAAGAGAAGAACTTCTGCTCAAGAAAGAAAGAGAAAGAGGGACGCCGCTCGTCGAGATTCCGGAGATCGAGGATGAGGAGTTCGAAGAGGACCTGAAGATTTCTTCGAATGGTCCCGAGCGCACCGCGTTCGGAGAGCCAAAGGGCCAGGTGGCGCGCGTTGGCCAAGCCGCTGAGGTTGCCGCGCAGGCCAGCCAGTTTTTTGCCGCGTTCCTCACCACCTTCGAAGAAAATCTTCATGGGGCGCCTTCGCGAGGAGACCGCCCGAGACGCGCCGCCCGCGCCCGCGCCGCCGAACGCAAAAAGGATCTCTTTCCCCGCTCCCTCGACCTGCGCCCGTGGCTCGACGAGGAGAAATTGATCGTCCTGACCGGCCCGGGCGGCGTCGGAAAGACGACGCTCTCGGCGGCCCTCGGAATCGCGGCGGCCCGCCGCGGGCGGCGCGCGCTCGTCCTGACAGTCGATCCCGCCAGGCGCCTCGCGCAGGCTCTCGGCCTCTCGGAAAAGGAGGGTCGCTCCGGGCGCCCCACCGAGGTGAACGTGAGCGGCGTCCCGAAGGGCGGCCGTCTCTCCGCTCTCCAGATCGACCCGAAGGCGACGTTCGAGCGGCTTCTCGCGCGCACGGCGAGCCCCGAGGCGCTCGCGAGGATCCACGCGAACCGCCTCTACTCCAGGCTCGTCGACTCCTTGCCGGGAGTCCTCGAATACATGGGAGTCGAGGCGCTCCACGAGCACGCGGCGGATCCCGACGTCGACCTCCTCGTGCTCGACACGCCGCCGGCCGCCCGCGGCCTCGATTTTCTGGCTGCGCCCGAGCGCCTGGTGACGCTCCTCGAGAACGACGCTCTGCGCTTCTTCCTCAGGCGCGACGGCTTCTTCGGCCGCGCATTCTCCGAGGCCTCGCGCGGGGGTGCGGCTCTTCTGCGCGCCGCGGACAAGATCCTCGGGCTCGGCTTCCTCGCCGACCTCGCGGACTTCTTCCGCGCGTTCGACGGCCTCTACGACGGCTTCCGGGATCGCAGCCGCGAGGCGACCCGGCTCCTCGCCGAGGGGCGTTACCTCATCGCGACGACGCTCGACTTCTCCGCGCTCGCGACGTCCGTCGACCTCGCCGCCGGCCTCGCGCGGCGCGGGGCCCGGCCGGGCCTGCTCGTGAACCGCGTGAGCGTGCGCCGGGCCTCCGCCCCCCGCCTTCCCGGGCCGCTCGCCGCCCTCCCGGCGCTCGCGCTCGCCGAGACGAACGCGCCTCCCGACGACTTGCCCTCGGTCCTCGCGTCGGCGCTCGCGGACTGAACGTCAGGCGAAGCGAGCGGCAGGCGGGCCGGCCTTCAGGCCAGTCGCGCGAGCACGCCATCGAGGTCGCCGGCCAGGACGGCCCGGGCGCCTTCGATCGCGGGGGCCGCCTGGCGGTCCGCGTCCCAGAACGGAACACGCGCGCGGACGAGCCGGTGCACTTCCTCGAGGGGTGGAGACGTCACGAGCGGCCTTCTGAGATCCAGGGCCTGCGCGGCCGCGAGGAGCTCGATTGCGAGCACCGTCTCGAAGAGGTCGACGTTCTTCAGGAGCTTTCGGGCCGCGATCGGACCCATCGAGACGTGATCTTCCTTCCCCGCCGAGGTCGGGATCGAGTCCACGGACGCCGGGAAGGAATTCGACTTCGCCTCGGAAACGAGCGCCGCCGCCGTGACGTGGATCATCATGAGGCCCGAGTTCAGGCCGCCGTCACGCGTGAGGAACGCGGGCAGGTCGCCCGAAAGGGCGGGATTCACGAGTCGCTCCGTTCGACGCTCGGACAGCGAGGCCATGTCGGCGGTCGACGCGGTGAGGAGATCGCACACGAGCGCCACCGGCGCCGCGTGGAAATTCCCGCCGGACACGAGTGTGCCCGTCTCGGCGAAGACCATCGGGTTGTCCGTCGCGGCATTCATCTCGATCTCGATCACGCGCCGCGCGTGCGCCGCCGCGTCCCGGGCCGCGCCATGCACCTGGGGAATGCAGCGCAGCGCGTAAGCGTCCTGCACGACGCCGCAGTCTCGGTGGCTCTCGCGGAGGGCCGAAGGGGCGAGGAGCGAGCGCAGGTTGCGCGCCGACACGATCTGGCCGGGATGCGGGCGCGCCTCGTGGATGCGCGGGTCGAACGCGGCGTCCGTGCCCTTGAGCGTGTCCAGCGTGAGCGCCGCGATGAGATCCGCCGCCTTCAGAAGCCGAAGGAGACGGTGCAGCGCGAGCGCGGCGACCCCTGTCGTGAGCTGCGTCCCGTTGATGAGGGCGAGCCCTTCCTTTGCCTCGAGGACCGCGGCGGAAAGGCCCGCCGAGGAGAGCGCCTCGGCGGACGGCAGGAGCTTTCCTCCCCACTCCACTTCGCCTTCTCCGATCAAGGCGAGAGCGAGGTGCGCGAGGGGGGCGAGATCGCCCGACGCGCCGACCGAGCCCTGCTCCGGGATGACCGGGTGGATTCCCTTTTCCAGGCACGCGAGAAGGAGCTCGAGCGTTTCCCTCCGGACGCCCGAGAATCCCTTCGCCAGGCAATTCGCGCGGAGCAGCATGACGGCTCTCACGACCGGCGCGGCCAGCGGCCGTCCCGTCCCGGCCGCGTGACTCCGCACGAGGTTCAGCTGGAGCTGCCCGAGCTTCTCCCGCGGGATGACGACGTCGGCGAACTTCCCGAATCCCGTCGTGACGCCGTAGACGACACGGCTCTCGAGGACGGCGCGCTCGATGACGGCGCGGGCCGCGTCGACGCGCGCAGCGGCGCGCGGCGCGAGAACGGCTGAAGCGTTCCCGAGGGAGACGGAAGAGAGATCTTCTAGAAAGAGGGAATCCCCGTCCAGTTCCACGATGCGAGCCACGATCCGACATTCTCGCATCCGCACGGGCGCATTTTCTTAGAAGGGTGCATGGCGCCTCGCTGCACGAGTCACCGCTTCGCCAGTCCCCCCACTCCGTCCTCACTCACCCTTCCAAGAAATCCTCCGAAATCTCCTCTGCTCCCCTCCTAAACAAAAGAATCCTCTTCTCCTCCGGTACAATTCGAAAGTGACACACATCAAAGGCTCGGCTCTCGCCGTCATCGGGGGCCAGTGGGGCGACGAAGGCAAAGGCAAGGTCGTCGATCTCATTACTCCTTCCTTCGACCTCGTCGCCCGCTACCAGGGCGGCCACAACGCCGGCCACACCGTGAAGTTCGGCGACAAGCACTTCGCGCTGCGTCTCGTCCCGTCGGGCATCTGCCGCGGCGGGGTCATGAACGTCATCGGGAACGGCCTCGTCATCGACCCGCGCGCGCTCCTCTCCGAGATCGATTCCCTGCGGGCGGCCGGGATCACGATTGGCGACAACCTCCTCGTGTCCGACCGCGCGCACGTCATCCTGCCGACGCACGCGCTCCTCGACGGGGCGCGCGAGAAGGCTCTCGGCGGCGCGAACATCGGCACGACCTCGCGCGGAATCGGCCCCGCCTACGAGTCGAAGGCGAATCGCAGCGGACTCCGAATGGCCGACCTCGTCGACCCCGACCGCTTCTGCGCGATCGCCCGGCCTGTCGTCTCGCATCACGACGCCGTGCTGAAGCACTTCTACGGCGTCGAGGGCGCGTCGGTGGAGGAGACGCTCGAGACCTACGTCGAGTGCGGCCGCAAGCTCGCGCGTTTCGTCACCGACACTTCCGTCTTCCTGCACGACGAGCTCGCGAAGGGCAAGAAGCTCCTCTGTGAAGGCGCGCAGGGCGTCATGCTCGACGTCGATCACGGGACCTACCCCTTCGTCACGTCCTCGTCCTGCGCGCCGGGCGGCGCGTGCACGGGGCTCGGCCTTCCGCCGTCCGCGCTGGGCGCCGTCGTGGCGGTCATGAAGGCCTATACGACACGCGTCGGGTCCGGCCCGTTCCCGACGGAGCTCCACGACGAGACCGGCGAACGGATCCGGAAGCGCGGGAACGAATTCGGCACCGTCACGGGGCGCCCGCGGCGTGTCGGCTGGTTCGACGCCGTCGTCGCGCGCGCCGCCCTGCGCGTGTCCGGCCTCGACGCGATCGCGCTGACGAAGCTCGACGTTCTCGACGACCACGACGAGATCCGCATCGCGACCGGCTACCTCATCGACGGCAAAGCCGTCTCGGCCGTGCCGGCGCGCGCCGACCTCTACGAACGCGCAGTGCCGGTCTATCGGACTTTCCCCGGCTGGAAGACCCCCATCGCGGGAATCGAGACGTGGGAGGGGCTGCCGGGACGCGCGCGCGAGTACGTGACAGCCCTCGAGGAGATCGTCGGCGCGAAGGTCGGCCTGCTCTCGACCGGCGCCAAACGCGAAGAGACGATCGTCCGGCCGGGCACCGCGCTCGACGGCTGGTTGAAGGCGACGGTCGGTCTGCCGGCGTGACGCAGCTTCGTCACCCTCGCCCTGCTACACTCCGCCGCCGGGCGGGCCGTTAGCTCAGTAGGTTAGAGCACCTGCCTTTTAAGCAGGGGGTCCTGGGTTCGAGTCCCAGACGGCTCACCATCCTTTCCGTCTCCTCCCCTCCCGGCGAAATCGGTCCCGCCGGGTGATCCATTTGTGATCTGAATTTCGCGTCTGTATCGTATGATCCACATCGAAGCCGTCGACAATCGAACGTTACGGGTCCGGGAGTAATCAATGAGCAGTACCGCGGTGAGACAGAGTCTTCGTCTCCGGGCTTCTGCCGAGGCCTTCGACGCCCTGCGAGCCCGAAGCAGCGCGAAAATCTCGAGGGCGGAGCTGCTGAAACACGCGGTCAGGAACGACCACGAGCCCCATCCGCGCATCGTCCGCGAGGTGCACCAGGCGCTCGTCGAGGCGCGCAATGCCGAGCCGAAAGAACCGACGTCTCCGCTCAAGAGGATCTCGGGCATTTTCTCGAGGAACGAAACGCGCAGTGCCGGGATCGACGACGTCGTTCGCCGGTTCGAGCAGGCGTTCGTCCGGCCGGACTGACGCCAGGGCGAAAAGCCGCTAGAATCCGCCGTTCCTCGGGTGCCCCCATCGTCTAGCGGCCCAGGACGCCACCCTTTCAAGGTGGAGATCGAGGGTTCGAATCCCTCTGGGGGTACCACCTATCTCACTCACAGGCCACAGCTTCTGGGCTTCGCCGGACGCCGACGAGACGAGGAGCGGGCGCGCCCCCGCCCCGCTACTGCTTGTCGAAGACGAGCACCGTGCTGCTCGGCTCGCCCTTCCCGTTCGTCTTGTACGTAAACGTAAAGCTCTTGCCGTCGGCCGCGACCGTGTGGGTCCCGGTATACGACGTCTTGCCGTCCGTCAGCATCGCGAACGCGAACGTGCGGTCGTCCACCCATTTGAGCGATATTGTGGAGGCGCCCGGCGCGCCCCGGAAGACGTAGGGGTACGCCTTCCCGTCGAAGCGCGCCACGAACTCCCCGAGCGTGGGGTTGCCCTGCGCGTCCGTGCCCTCGTAGCGCATGTGGAGGAGCCCGCCTCCCCAGTCCTCGTACACGCGCGTCTGGCTCTTCGCCGTCGACGCCTCGGTCTTGGACTTCGCGACGTTCAGCTTCCATGTCCCGAGTTGGTGCTTGAGTCCTTCCGCGCTCGCGGTGGATGCGAGGGCAAGGAGGGCGAAGACAACGGTGAGGCTCGAGAGGCGACGCATCGGTACCTCCTTCTTCCGGCTGCTTGTTGAGGTGAAGCCTATACCGCAATCCGGTGTGCCGTGCCCCCCAACCCATGGGGGTACCCTTCTTCCGGGCTCTCCCCCTTCATCTGCATCAGACGCGCGAGCCGCGCGGGGCGGTAAGGTCGGACGACCGTCCAATGAAGGAGGGCTGGCGCCCATGCCGCTCGCAGCTTCCCGTCTCGCCGTCGCCTTGACCGTCCTGCTTGTCTCCGCTCCCGCAGCCGCACAGGCCCCGCCGGCTTCCAACCCGTTCTTCGAGGAGTGGACGACGCCCTTCGGGATGCCGCCGTTCGACCGGATCAAGGCCGAGCACTACAAGCCGGCCTTCGAGGCCGGAATCGCCGAGCGCAAGAAGGAAGTCGAGGCCATCGCCTCGAACCCCGCGGCACCCACGTTCGCGAACACGGTGGAGGCGCTCGAGAACGGCGGGCTCGCCCTCGCGACGGTGAACGACGTCTTCTCCACCCTGACGGGTGCCGAGACGAACGACGCGCTCCAGGCGATCAACAAGGAGATCGCCCCGAAGCTCTCGGCCCTGCGCGACGACGTCCTCCTGAACGAGAAGCTCTTCGCGCGGGTCAAGGCGGTCTGGGACGCGCGCGAGAAGCTGACGCTCTCCGTCGAGCAGCGGAAGCTCCTCGAGGAGACCTGGAAGGACTTCGTCCGCGGCGGCGCGAACCTCGCCCCCGAGCAGAAGAAGCGCTTCCGCGAGATCAACCAGGAACTGTCCGTCCTGGGCCTGAAGTTCGCCGACAACCTCCTGAAGGAGACGAATAGCTTCAAGCTCGTGATCGACCGGAAGGAAGACCTCGCCGGCCTTTCCCCAGCCCTCGTCTCCGCGGCGGCCGACGCCGCGACGGCCGCGAAGCTCGAGGGCAAGTGGGCGTTCACGCCGCAGGCGCCCTCGATCTTTCCTTTCCTGACGTTCGCCGAGAACCGGGACCTTAGGAAGAAGATTCTCGACGGCTACACCTCGCGTGCCGACCACGGCGACGCCCTCGATAACAAAGTCGCTCTTTCCCGCATGGCCGTACTCCGCTCCGAGCGCGCCCGCCTCCTCGGCTACAAGACCCACGCCGACTTTGTCCTCGAGGAGAACATGGCGAAGACGACGGCCGGGGTCTACGGCCTCCTGGACCGGATCTGGCCCGCTTCGCTCCGCGTCGCGAAGAAGGAAGCGGCCGACCTCCAGGCCGCGATCAAGGCCGACGGGAAGGACTTCGCGCTCGAGGCCTGGGACTGGCGGTACTACTCGGAGAAGGTCCGGAAGGCGCGCTTCGACCTCGACGACCAGGCGCTCCGCCCCTACTTCCCGATCGACCGCGTGCGCGAAGGCGTCTTCTACGCCGCGAACCGGCTCTACGGCCTCACGTTCACGGAACGGACCGACGTGCCGAAGTACCACCCGGAGGTCCGCGTCTTCGAGGTGAAGGACGCCGACGGCTCGTTCCTCGCCCTCTACACAGTCGACTACTACCCGCGCCCGGGCAAGCGGAGCGGAGCGTGGTGCGGCCGGATCCGGCGAGGTTGGGTCAAGGGCGGCAAGGACGTCCGCCCGATCGTCACGAACGTCACGAACTTCACC
>DASVJU010000349.1:0-4571 GCA_036385755.1 Thermoanaerobaculia bacterium | reverse complement strand
ATGCGGGTGCGCGCGCCGCGACGGTTCGCGATCTGCTCGGGAACGTCGGGAGTCTGCTGGGGTTCCGGCGGACCGGGGACCTTCGGAGTTTCGGCCATCGGACCGATTAAACCATTGGCGCGCGCCCGCGCGCTGTCACGGTCTGCCTACTTCCCGCCGAGGGCGTCGAAGAGAAGCCAGAGGCCCGCGAAGGTCCGGAGGTGCCGGAAGCGTGAGCGGGTCAGATGGTTCCAGGGCTCGATTCCCTCCGATTCCGCGGCGACGAGCGCCTCCCGGAAGAAGCCGTCGATCTCCCGGGCGCGCGCGAGGCACTTGGCGGTGGGCGCGAGCGTGTGCTCGGACGCGGACGAGTCGCCGACCTCGCCCACGAGATCGCGGAGCGTCCGGGCCTCCTCGTCCATCTTCTGGCGCAGGACGGCCGCGTTGAAGAAGAGGCGGTCCCGCGCGGTCGCGGAATCGACGTCCTTTCCCTTTCGCAGGATCCGGAGCGTCGACCGGACTTCCCAACCCTCGAGCCGCGTGCCGTATTCCGGCAGGCCCCCCGGCGGGTCCGAACGGACGAGATCCACGTTGGAGAAGACATGGCGGGCCGTTTCGGACGTGAGCCGGTCCGTCTCGGCGCGCCAGGCCATCTCCGCGCCCGTGTCCCGGCGGAACGGATGAGGCGTCGCGCCCTTCGAGACGGCTTCCTTCTTGCGCCGGCTGGTGCCCGCCGTGGAGTCCGAGCCCACGTCGAATTCGTCGGCGGCCGCGGGGTCGAGCCGCGCGAGAAGACGGTGAAGCGAGTCCTTGAGGCGTTTGACGTCCCGCGGGCGCACGCCGCGCCTCCGGCTCGCCTTCTCGAACTCGTCCTTGTCCTTGCGGAAGCGCTCGAGATCCTCGCGGAACTCGGGGCTCATGAAGCGCGCGTCCTGCTCGAGATCCTTCTCCTTCTCGAGGACTTCGCGCGAGGCCGTGAGGATGCGCTTCTCCTCAACCTTGTAGAGGAGCTGGAACTTCTTCTTCACGGCGACGTTCGACGACAGGATCGCCTGC
Organism: Thermoanaerobaculia bacterium; assembly: GCA_036385755.1. Taxonomy (GTDB): domain Bacteria; phylum Acidobacteriota; class Thermoanaerobaculia; order UBA5066; family UBA5066; genus Fen-183. The sequence goes on along the minus strand of DASVJU010000349.1, from coordinate 3,536 downwards.
ATGACCTCGGGCTCGTAGAACGCCCTGCCCATCCGGTGCTTGAGCGTCCGGATGTTCTCGAGCGTCTTGCGGTTCGAGAGATCCTCGAAGCGCTCGCAGGCCTCCAGGTCGCGCCGCAGGATGTCGAGGAGGGACACGACCGACTGCACTTCCGCGGCGTCGGCCCGGGGCCGTTCCATGAGCGACAGGAGCGCGTCACTCAGCTTCTCGAGATCCGCGGGAGACTTCAGCTCCGCCTCGCCTCCCTTCCCGGGCGCCGTGCCGAGGCGCGTGAGGAGGAAGTCCACCTTGTCCATCTCGTCGGGCGAGAGCGTGTTCGCGTAGTAGTAGAACTTCAGAATCGAGAGGAGAAGCTCTTCGTCGCCCGCCTTCACGCGCTCGAAGAACTGGCGCATCGTGCTCGGCGAGATCTGGCGGTCGTCCTCGGCCAGTGTCGCGTGCAAGGCGTCGAGCTGAACGTCGAGGCGCGCCATCGCCGACCGCGTGTCGTCGGCCGGCTCGACGCCCTTCGTCTCCTTGATTCGCTTGATCTGCTCGTAGAGGGGCGCGAACGAGACGATGGGTCCCGTCGTGCCCTGCAGGCTCGTCCGGTGCACCCCCTGGAGGAACTGATGGAACGTCCACAGGGCCTTGAATTTCGCGGAAAGCCGCGCATAGGCCTGCGAGATCGCTTCGGGTTCTGGCGCCATGCTGGTCACGTTTCGTGAATGATAATCTGACTCTCGTGATCGACCACATCCTGCTTTCCGAAGAGACGATCGCGAAGCGTCTCGACGTCCTCGCGAAGGAAATCGACACCGCCTACGCGGGCAAGGATCTCCTCGCCGTCGGGGTCCTGAAGGGCTCGGTCTTCTTTCTGACCGACCTGCTGAAGCGCCTCGAGGTCCCCGTCGCGGTGGACTTTCTCCAGGTGCGCTCCTACGCCGGGACGAGCTCGTCGGGGAACATCAACATCGTCCACGACCTGTCGATGGACATCCAGGGCAGGGACGTCCTCCTCTTCGAGGACGTGATCGACTCGGGATTGACCCTCCGGAAGATCCTCGAGCTCCTCGGATCGCGCAAGCCGCGCTCGCTCGGCGTGGCGGCCCTGCTCAAGAAGAAGCTGCCCGAGAACCGGGACATTCGCGTGGAATTCCTCGGGTTCGAGATCGGCCCCGAGTTCGTCGTGGGCTACGGCCTCGACCTCGACGAGAAGTACCGCAATCTGCCGCACGTGGCGGTCTGGGATCCCACGAGATGAACGGGCCCACGCGCTGAACGAGGATGCCATGAGCATGAAGACCGTCTCCGTCGAGGACGCCCCCAAGGCCATCGGCCCCTACGCGCAGGGCATCGTCGCCGGAGGCCTTCTCTTCACCGCCGGACAGACGCCGCTCGATCCGGCAACGATGAAGCTCGTGGAGGGGGACGCCGGAGCGCAGACGCACCGCGTCCTCGACAACCTCGAGGCCGTGCTGCGCGGTGCGGGCGCCACGCTCGCCGATGTCGTCCGCGCCGGCGTGTTTCTCGTCGACATGGCGGACTTCGCGAAGATGAACGAGGCCTTTGCGGCCCGTTTCGGCTCCCATCGCCCGGCGCGCACGACCGTCGCCGTCGCGGCGCTGCCCGCCGGCGCCCGGGTGGAGATCGACTTCGTCGTCCGCGTAGGATGAGGGCCCCGTCGCGACACTCCGGACGTCAAGGAGCCTTCATGCGCTGGAATCGCTGCCTCCCCGCTCTCGCCCTTCTCGCCTTTTTCCTTCCCGCCCGCGCCGACGAAGGCGCGGCGAGCGCCCGGCCGAAGGAGCCCGCGCCGAAGAAGGATCCGACCGTGCCGGCGGCGAAACCCGCGGCCGCGGCCGGGTCCTCCCTGACCGTGGCGCGCGATCCCGTGACCGGCGCCCTGCGCCCTCTGACCGCCGAAGAGGCGCGCCTGCTCCTCGGGAGGCGACCTCTGGTCACGGTCGTGCCCCAGGTCGTCACGCTGCCGGACGGAACCCGGATGATGCGGCTCGGCCCGGAACATGCCAGCCTTTCCGTCGCCCGGAAGAATCCGGACGGAACGCTCTCGAGCGAGTGCGTTCACGGCGCGGCTGAAGCGCGAGACTTCCTCGAGGCCGCGAATGGGCCCGTTCCGGCCCCCGCGAGCCGGGAGAAGTAAGGGCATGTTGCGCCGCTCGCTGCTGCTGCCCCTCCTCCTCCTCGCGACGCTCGCCGCTCGGCCGCTTCTCGCGGTGAGCATCGTCATCGTCAATAAAGATCAACCGGGGACCGGCCTCAACGATCCGACTCCGGTCGCGCCCGTCGGCGGAAACTCGGGCACGACGCTCGGCCAGCAGCGCCTCATCGTGTTCCAGCAGGCCGCCGCGATCTGGGGCGGCCTCCTCACGAGCACCGTCCCGATCCGGGTGAGCGCGAGCTTCGTTCCTCTCACGTGCAGCGCGACGACCGGCGTCCTGGGCTCGACGTTCGCGAACACGGTCTACTCCGATTTCACGGGAGCCCCCGTCGCGGGCACCTGGTACCCGAAAGGGCTCGCGAACAAGTTCGTGGGCTCGGACCTGGACGGCGCGACGTTCGACATGACGGCTCAGTTCAACAGTTCCCTCGGCCAGACGGGCTGCCTGACGGGCACCTCGTTCTATCTCGGCCTCGACAACAATCACGGCGCGAACGTCAATTTCCTCACGATCGCCCTCCACGAGTTCGCCCACGGCCTCGGGTTCTTCACGGGCGTGGATTCGACGGGTGCGCTCCTCGGCGCCACGTCATCGCCGCCGACGCCGCTACCGACCATCTTCGACCGCCTCATTTACGACGACACATTCGGCAAGACGTGGGACAAGCTCACGGCCGCCGAGCGCGCGACGTCCCAGGTCAACACCGGCAACCTCTCGTGGTCCGGTACGGCGGCGAACGAGTTCGCGGCCTCGTATCTCGGAAAGAGGCGGCGGCTTCTCGTGACCGCTCCCCCGGCATCGGCCGCCACCTACTCGGTCGGCACGGCCTCCTTCGGGCCCGCTCTCTCGAATCCCGGCGTCACGGGGCAGATCGTCCCTGCGACGTCGGGCCTGGCCACCGACGGCTGCAGCGCGATCACGTCGAACGTCTCCGGCAGGATCGCGCTGATGGACCGGGGAACCTGCTCCTTCGTGATCAAGGTCAAGAACGCCCAGAACGCGGGCGCGCTCGCCGCCGTCATCGCGGACAACACCGCCGAGGGCATCTTCGGGATGTCCGGCACGGACGCCACGATCACGATTCCGTCCGTCCTCGTCACGTTGAGCGACGGCGCGACCCTCCGCGCGAACCCTCCCGCGTCGGCGAATCTGGGGACCGACGCGACGCTACTTGCCGGCGCGGATGCGGCCGGCCGGATGCTCCTCTACGCTCCGAACCCGCGCGAAAGCGGCTCGTCGGTGTCCCACTTCGACACGACGGCGTTCCCCAACCTTCTCATGGAGCCGAACATCTCCTCCGACCTGCCCATCGGAGTCGACGCCACGCTTCCCGTGTTCAACGACATCGGGTGGTTCGCCGGCACGAGCGGCCCT
>DASVJU010000348.1:0-22730 GCA_036385755.1 Thermoanaerobaculia bacterium | reverse complement strand
ACCTTCAAGGGCGATGCGTTCCGACTCGCGGGGGAAGCGTGGGACTTCACGCGGCCGGACCTGAGCGGGCACGTGAAGCTCTACACCCGCTGGAACGCGAGCCCGAACCTCTACGTGACGGGCGGCGTCGACGACCTCCTGAATCCGGGGCTCCGGTCGCCGTTTCTCGGCGCGGGCATCCGCTGGAAGGACGAGGACCTCAAGGCGATCATGGGCAGCATCCCGATTCCGAAGTAGCACCGCAGAGAATGGCCCGCAAAGCCGCCACCGTCTTCTCCTGCACGGCCTGCGGGGCGCAGAGCCCACAGTGGATCGGGCGCTGCCCCGAGTGCGGCGCGTGGAGCACCCTCGTGGAGGAGCGCTCGGCCGACGCGCCCCCGCGCGGCGGCGCGGCTTCGGCGTCTTTGGCGACTTCTTCTTCGTCCGGGGCCGTTCGGCTCTCCGACGTCGCCGCCGCGGCGGTGCCGCGCATCCCGACGGGCATCGGCGACATGGACCGCGTTCTCGGCGGGGGCCTCGTCCCGGGTTCGGTCGTCCTCGTGGGCGGCGAACCGGGCATCGGCAAGTCGACGCTCCTGCTCCAGGTCGCGGCGCGCCTCTCGGAGCGGCTCGGAAGCGTCCTCTACGTCAGCGCGGAAGAGTCCGCGCAGCAGGTGAAGATGCGGGCGGACCGGCTCAACGCCTCGGCGCCCGGCCTTTTCCTTCTGCCGGAGACCTCGCTCGAGACGATCCTCGAGGCGGCGAAAGCCCGCGAATTCGGGGCGATCGTCGTGGATTCGATCCAGACCATCTCCTCTTCCGAATCGCCGGCCGCCGCCGGCTCGGTCACGCAGGTTCGCGCCTGCGCGAGCCGTCTGCAGGGGCTCGCGAAGACGACGGGCGTCCCGGTCTTCCTCATCGGCCACGTCACCAAGGACGGGACGCTCGCGGGCCCCAAGACGCTCGAGCACCTGGTCGACGCCGTTCTGTCGTTCGAAGGCGAACGCTTTCACGCGCACCGTGTCGTGCGGGCGCTGAAGAACCGGTTCGGCCCCGTGCACGAGCTCGGGATCTTCGAGATGACGGGCGCAGGCCTCGTCCAGGTCGCGAACGCGTCGGCGCTCTACCTCGGGAGCGGCGCGGGGGCGCGCCCCGGCTCCGTCGTGCTCGGCGGCGTCGAGGGCACACGGCCGCTCCTCCTGGAGGTCCAGGCCCTCACCGTCGAAGCAAAATACGGGAGCCCGCGCCGCACCGCGATCGGCTTCGACGGTACGCGCCTCGCACTCCTCCTCGCGGTCCTCGAACGCCACGGTGACGTGAAGCTCTCCTCGTACGACGTCTTTCTGAATGTGGCCGGTGGAGCCGAGAGCGCCGAGCCCGCCGCCGACCTCGCCGTCGCGGCTGCCGTCGCGGGCAGTTTCCGCTCCCGGGCACTTCCGTCCGGCACCGTCGTGTTCGGCGAAGTGGGGCTCCTCGGCGAAGTGCGGGCGGTCTCGGACGCGGCGCTCAGGCTGAAGGAAGCGGTGTCGCTGGGTTTCCGCTCGGCCCTCATCCCGGCGGACAACGCGGGGGAGGCGGCGGCATTCCCGGACGTCGCCGTCGTTCCTCTCAGGAGCGTCGAGGAGCTTCTCGCGCGGACCTGACTCTCAGACCGGCCTCGCGCCGAGAAGGCGGGCGGGCAGGAGCAGGAGCGCCTTGAGGAACGCGAAGACGCCTCCGACGGCAATGCCGACGAGCTTGAACGGCAGGAGGATCAGCCAGACGAACGGGAAGGCGACGAGGGCCACGAGCGCGAGGGGCCAGCAGAGGCAGAACAGGATGAGCCACAGCAGGAACTTCGCCATCGGGGGCCTCCCCGGCCAGAGGTACGCACGGGCGGGCCGGCGGGTTCTCGCCTTGATTTTGTTGCATCATGGTCGTCGGCCGCGGCGCATGGGAATGTGCCGCCACGGGGGAAAGCCCATGACGAAGCAGCTGGATCTGACGACGCTCGACCTCATGGACGCGCTCGATCTCGCCATCCTCATCGAGCAGGAAGCCATGGAGCGCTACGAAGAGCTGACCGCCGTGATGCGCGAGCATCGCACCGAGGAGGCCGCGTCCTTCTTTCACTTCATGGCGAAGGCCGAGGCGAAGCACGGCGCCGACCTGCTCGCCGAGCGCGCGAAGACCTTCGGCAAAGCGCCCCGGCGCGTCGACCGTTCCCTCATCTGGGACGTCGAGGCCCCGGGCTACGAGACCGTCCACGACTTCATGACGCTGCGCGAGGCCCTCAAGGTCGCGATGGACGCCGAGGTGAAGGCCTGGGAGTTCTTCGACGCTGCCCTGAAGCTGCCGCTGAGTCCGCCCGTGAAGAAGCTCTTCGAGGAGCTGCGCGCGGAAGAGGTCGTCCACCAAGACATGGTCAAGAACGAGCTCACGAAGGCTCCCGCCGATTCCGCCGCGGCTCCCGAGGACTTCGCCGACGAGCCCGTGGCCCAGTAGCCCCTGGCCCTCAGGCTGCGAACGGCGTTCCGGTCAGCTTCTCGTAGGCCTCCACGTAGCGCGCGCGTGTGCCGGCCACGACGTCCGGAGGCAGCACGGGCGCCGGAGGCGTCTTGTTCCACCCGGTCTTCTCTAGGAAGTCGCGCACGAACTGCTTGTCGTAGGACGGCGGCGAGCCCCCTGGCTTCCACGTGTCTTTCGGCCAGAAGCGAGAGGAGTCGGGAGTGAGCGCTTCGTCGATCCACACGACGCCGTCCGCGTCGTCGAGGCCGAATTCGAACTTCGTGTCGGCCAGCAGGATCCCGCGTTCCTCGGCGTAGGCGGCCGCCCCACGGTAGAGCGCGAGCGTGAGGTCGCGCAGGCGCCCCGCGAGCGAACTCCCGACGGCGGAGGCCATCGCGGCGAAGGAGACGTTTTCGTCGTGACCCGTCTTCGCTTTCGTGGCGGGCGTGAAAAGGGGCTCCCCGAGGCGGTCGGCTTCGGCGAGCCCCTTCGGGAGGACATGTCCACAGACCTGGCCCGCGGCCTTGTAGTCCTTCCAGCCCGAGCCCGCGAGATACCCCCGGGCGACGCATTCGAAGGGCACGACGCGGCACTTCCGCGCGAGCACGGCCCGCCCTTCGAGCAGCGCGCGATGGGGCGCGAGGGCGCCTCCGAAGCGCGCGGCTTCGGTCTCGATGAGATGGTTCGGAACCACGTCGGCGAATTTGCGGAACCAGAAATTCGAGAGCCCGGTCAGGATCCTCCCCTTGTCGGGGATGCCGGGGCTGAGGACCGCGTCGAACGCGGAGATCCGGTCGCTGGCCACGAGGAGGACGCGGTCTCCGAGGTCGTACACATCGCGCACCTTGCCGCGCCGCGGCGGCGGAAGCCCGGGGAGGAGGGTCTCGAGAACAGCCTGGGTCATGTGTGTGATTCTAGAGGCAAGAGCGGTCGCGCTAGACTTCGCGGGTCTCCGGGCCGCGGTCCGGCGGAGGTTGCTTTGCTCAAGATCTCGATCCTCAACGGGAAGGCCCGCGCCGCGCGCGCCGACGCCCACGTCGTGTTCGCGGCCGGAGAGGGCCGCACGAAGGCCCTCGCGTCGCTTCCCGCCGACGTCCGGGCTCGCGTCGCCGCTGCGGCGCCCGCTGCGCCCGCGGCCGACGGAGCCGTTTTCACGCTTCCCCTGGGCGGAAAGCGGGCGGCTCGCCTTTACGTCCTCGGCGCGGGCAAGGAGACGGAGATCAGCCCCAGAAAGGCGCGGGGAATGCTGCGCGCGGCCGTGAAAACGCTGAACCGGAGCGGAGAGGCCTCGGCGATTCTCGATTTTCCGTTCACGCTCAAACGGATGGACGCCGAGCAAGCCCGGGAATTTCTCCTCCGTTCGCTCTTTCTCGCCGACTACGGGTTCCCGCATTACAAGACTGTCGAACCGGAGAAGAAGACGCTCGCCGCGATCGCCCTGGAGCCCACCGGAGCCTTCGCGAAGACCGAGGGCCGCGAGATCGAGAACGCCCGGGCCGTGGCGCGCGTCGCGCGTCTCGTGCGGGACCTCGGCAACACTCCCTCGAGCGACATGCGGCCGCGCGATTTCGCGGACCGCATCCGGAAGGAAGCGAAAGCTCGCGGGGTCAAGGTGACGGTCCTCGACAAGAAGGCGATCCGCCGGGAACGCATGGGCGGTCTTCTCGCCGTCAATCGGGGCGCGGTGGAGGAGCCGCGCGTCGTCGTGCTCGAGTACAAGGGCGGCCGGAAAGGCGAAGCGCCCGTGGCGCTCGTCGGAAAGGGCGTCACGTTCGACTCGGGCGGCATCTCGATCAAGCCGGCCGACAAGATGGGCGAGATGAAGTGGGACATGATGGGCGCCGCCACGGCGATGGGCATCGTCCTCGCGGCCGCGGATCTCCGCCTCGGGGTGAACCTCGTCGCAGTGGCCGCCCTCACCGAGAACCTCCCGTCCGGCTCGGCGTACAAGCCGGGCGACATCGTCCGCTTCCGGAACGGCAAGACCGCCGAGATCGACAACACGGACGCCGAGGGGCGGGTCATCCTGGCGGACGCTCTCGACTATGCCGCTGAATGGAAGCCGGCCGCGATTCTCGACTACGCGACGCTCACGGGCGCCGCGCTCGTGGCGCTGGGGCTCGAGGCGGCCATCGTGTTCACGGACCACGACGCCCTCGCGAAGGAGCTCGTGAGCGCCGGCGAGACGACCGACGAGCGCCTCTGGCGCCTGCCGATGTGGGAGGAGTACAAGGAGAACATCCGCTCCGACTGGGCGGACATGAAGAACACGGGCGGCCGCTGGGGCGGCTCGATCAACGGCGCCATGTTTCTCAAGGAATTCGTCGACGCCAAGACGCCCTGGGCGCACCTCGATATCGCCGGCACGGCGTACTACGACCGCGACTACGCCGGCTATCCCGTCGGCGCCACGTCCTTCGGGCTCGGCATGACGCTCCGCTGGTTGCGCGGGAGGCAGGCTGGCGCGGACGGCGGGCGCCGCGGCCGCTGATTCGTGCTCACGTCGCTCCGCGTCCGTGACCTTGCGGTCCTCGAGGACGTCGAGGTGGCGTTCGCCGAAGGCCTGACCGTTCTGACAGGCGAGACGGGCGCCGGCAAGTCGCTCGTCGTGGATGCGCTGACGCTTCTCGCGGGTGGGCGGGCCGATCCCTCGCTCGTGCGGGCAGGCGCCGAGCGGCTCGTCGTGGAAGGCGCCTTCGACTGCGACGACCCGGAGGCGCGCGCGATCCTGACGGAAGGCGGGCTCCTCGAAGAGGGGGGCCGTGGGGCGTTCGAGGTCGTCGTGCGGCGCGAGGTCGCGGCGGGAGGCAAGGGTCGTCTTCTCGTGAACGGCTCTCCGGCGGCCCTCAAGACGCTGCAGGAAATCGCTCCGCGCCTCCTCGTCCTCTACGGGCAGGCGGAAGCGCGGGATCTCCTCGATCCCGACGCTCCACGCCAGCTCCTCGACCGCTACGCGGGCCTCGAAGAGAAAGCGGCGGCTTCGGCCGCGCTTTTTCGCGAGTGGCGCGCGCGCCAGGAGGAGGTCGAGAGCCTCGAGAGCGCGGGGAGGGATCGCGCGAAGAGGCTCGACCTCCTGGACTTCCAGCTCGCCGAGATCGACAAGGTCGAGCCGAAAGAAGGAGAAGACGAGGAGATTTCTTCTGAAAGGAAAAGACTGGCGAACGTCGAGCGAGAGGGAAAACTGCTCGCCGAGGCGACCGCCGCGCTGGAGGACGACGAGGGAGGCGCCCTTCGCGCGGCCGCCGCGGCCCGCTCTTCTCTTCATTCACTCGAAGAAATTTCCTCTTCGTACGCCGCCCGAAGCGCTGTGCTGGCCGGAGCGATCGAGGCGATGCAACAGGTCGCCTTCGAAACCTCCCGCGATCTCGAGCGGCTGGAGGCGGATCCGGCGCGCCTCGTATTCCTGTCCGAGCGCCTCGACGCCCTCGCGAAGCTGAAGAGGAAATACGGCCCGGCGCTCGGGGACGTCCTGGCGCGGCGCGAGGCCCTGGGCCACGAGCGCGACGAGCTGGCCGACCTCGAGGGCACCGTCCGGAAGGCGAAGGAAATGGCGGAGAAGGCCTTTGCGGTGTACCGGCGGGCGGCTCTCGATCTGTCTGCCGCCCGTGAAGCCGCCGCGCCCCGGCTCGGACGCAGCGTGGAAGCGCATCTCCGCGACCTCGCGTTCCTGAAGTCGTCGTTCTCGGCGGCGGTCTCGCGCCGCGAGGAAGGGGAGAGCCGCTTCGCGGCGGGAGGTCTCAACGTCTCGTTCGGCGCGCACGGCATCGATCAGGTGGGGTTCGTCTTCGCTCCGAATCCCGGAGAGCCCGCCCGGCCGCTCCAGAAGATCGCCTCGGGCGGCGAGTTGTCCCGCGTCCAGCTCGCGCTCGCCGCGGCTCTCGCCGCGGAGGAAGCGGTGCACGAGGAGGGCAGGCCCGCGCGCCGGGGAGGACCGGTCCGGACGTTCGTGTTCGACGAAGTGGACGCGGGCGTCTCGGGCGCGACGGCCGAGGCCGTGGGCCGAAAACTGCGCGGTCTCGCGGCGAAGGAGCAGATCCTCGTCGTCACGCATCTCGCGCAGGTGGCGGCGGCCGGGGAGCGCCACTTCTCGGTGTCGAAGGAAGCGGTGAAGGGCCGCACGCGCACGCGGGTGGAGGCGCTCGACGGCGGGGGACGCGTGGAGGCGGTCGCCGCGCTCCTTGCCGGGGCTTCCGTCGGGGGAGCCGCGCGAGCCCAGGCGCGGCAGCTTCTTGCCGTCTTCACAGACCCCGGGCCGGGCCGTGCCGCGGCCCGGCGCCCGGCTTGAGCCGTCGCGCTTCACGGCTGAGAATGTTTCGCTCCGGATTCCCCGCACATTGTGCATTCCTGCCTCGTAAATATCTGCATTCAAATGGTTTGTTGGATTTCAACGGATCTGTGGAAAAGCCTGTGCGTTGCGTCGCAAAAACGGGCTCGAAGCGGCGTCTTTACATGGTTTTTTCCGCCTCGCACAGAGGCTTGTGCAGCCGCGCGATTCCCGCCGCTTACGGCTTTGGTATCGTGCGATTTAGATGAGGTTACGTCCCTATCGAGGCGTTTCTCCGAGGCTCGGCGCGCGCGTCTTCATTGCGGAGACCGCGGCCGTCATCGGCGACGTCGTTCTCGGTGACGACGTCTCGATCTGGTTCTCCTCCGTCGTGCGCGGGGATTGCTGCCACATCCGGATCGGCGCGCGGTCGAACGTACAGGACAACTGCACTCTCCATGTGACGAACACGACCGGCCCGCTGATCCTCGAGGAGGAGGTCACGCTCGGGCACAACGCTGTCGTGCATGCCTGCACGATCCGCCGGGGCGCGCTCGTCGGCATGAACGCCACGGTCCTGGACGGCGCCGACGTCGGCGCGAGCGCCCTCGTCGCGGCGGGCTCGGTCGTTCTCCCGGGCACGGTGATTCCACCCGCTACGCTCTGGGCGGGAAACCCCGCGAAGAGGAAGCGCGACCTTTCGCCGGACGAGGTCGAAGGGCTGATGACCTACTGGAAGAACTACCTCGAGTACAAGGCGGAGTACCTCCGCACCGAGCCGTCGTGATCGCGAGCGTCAAGGGGACGCGCGACATCCTCCCGCCCGAGACGCGCGTGTGGAACCGTGTCGAGGCCGCGGCCCGCGACGTCTTCGAGCTTTACGGATTCGACGAAATCCGCACCCCGGTCCTCGAGTCCACGGAACTGTTCGTGAGGAGCGTGGGGGAGTCGTCTGACATCGTCCACAAGGAGATGTACACGTTCACGGACCGCGGCGAGAGGTCCGTGACGCTGCGCCCCGAGAACACGGCGGGCGTCGCGCGCGCTTACGTCGAGCACTCGCTCGCGCAGGCGGGCCGGCCCTGGAAGCTCTACTACATGGGGCCGCAGTTCCGGAACGAGAGGCCGCAAAAGGGCCGGTACAGGGAGTTCCGCCAGATCGGCGCCGAAGTGCTCGGCCCTGCCGACGCGGTGACGGACGCCGAGCTCCTCGTCATGCTGTTCGACTTCCTCGGGCGCCTGGGGTTCAGCGGACTTTCGGTCTCGCTCAATTCGGTCGGGACCGCGGCCACGCGGCCCGCGTACGTCGAGGCCATTCGGTCGTTTTTTTCTTCGAATGAGGGGACCCTCGGCGGCGACGACCGGCGGCGCCTGGCCGAGAACCCGCTGCGCGTCCTCGACTCGAAAGACCCTGCGGTTCAGGCGCTCGTCGCCTCGGCGGGGTTCCCGAAGCTGGTGGACCTGCTGCCGGCGCTCGATCCGGCGTCGGATGCGCACCACCGTCAGCTCAAGGCGCTGCTGGCCGCCCGCAATGTCCCTTTCAAGGAGAATCCTCTTCTTGTCCGTGGTCTCGACTACTACACGAGAACAGTCTTCGAAGTGACCGCAGAGGGCCTCGGCGCACAGAACGCGCTCCTCGGCGGCGGGCGGTACGACAAGCTCATCGCCGACCTCGGCGGGCCGAAGACGGCGGGCATCGGTTTCGCGATCGGGGAGGACCGGCTGATCGACGCGCTGCCCGGGGAGTTCCGCAGAAAGGCGGCCGAGGCCGTGCGCGTCGCGCTCGTCCCGCTCGACGAGGCGGACGTCGGCGACGCGATGGCGCTCGCGGGAGAGCTCCGGAGAGCCGGTATCGCCGTGGACCTGGTGACGGCTGCCCGGGGACCGGGGCAGGGACTCAAGGTGGCCGAGAAAACCGAAGCGGCCTTCGCCGTCCTCGTCGGCGAAAAGGAGCGCGTGTCGGGCACGGTCATTCTCAAGACGCTCGCGACACGGTCTCAGGAAGAGCTGCCGCGCGTGGGACTCGCCGACGTGCTCCGGGCACGTCTGTAAGATCCGCGGCCATGTCCGCTGCCTCACGCATCCCCGCCGGGACCCTCCGGCCCGAACACGTCGGAAAGACCGTGCGCCTCATGGGCTGGGTCAACCGCCGCCGCGACCACGGCGAGCTCGTCTTCATCGACATCCGCGACCGCTCGGGCCTCGCCCAGGCCGTCTTCGACGCCCGGTTCCTCCCCGACGCCGCCCTCCTCGCCCTCGCCAAGGAGCTCCGGAGCGAGTTCGTCGTGGACGTCACGGGGAGCGTCGTCGCCCGCGACGGCGACGCCGTGAACCCGGACCTTCCCACCGGCGCGATCGAAGTGCGTGCCACGTCCCTCGCGATCCTGAACCGGTCCGACACGCCGCCGTTCCCGATCGAGGACGGGATCAAGGCGTCTGAGGACCTGCGCCTCACCCACCGGTACCTCGATCTCAGACGCCCGGAAATGACGCGGAAGTTCATGACGCGGAGCGCCGTCACGATGTCGATCCGCGAGGTGCTCCACGCCGAGGGCTTCCTCGACGTCGAGACGCCGATCCTCACGAAATCGACTCCCGAGGGCGCCCGGGACTTCCTCGTTCCGTCGCGCGTCCACCCGGGTGAGTTCTACGCCCTTCCGCAGTCGCCACAGCTCTTCAAGCAGCTCCTCATGGTCTCGGGGATGGAGCGCTACTACCAGATTGCCCGCTGCTTCCGCGACGAGGACCTGCGGGCGGATCGCCAGCCCGAGTTCACGCAGGTGGACATCGAGATGTCGTTCCCGAGCGAGGATACGGTTTTCGCACTGGTTGAGAGGCTCTTCGCGAAGGTGTTCCCTCCGCTCGGGATCCCGTGTCCGGCCACGTTCCCGCGGATGACCTACGACGAGGCGATGGAGCGATTCGGGATCGACCGGCCGGACACGCGGTTTGGGCTTGAGCTGAAAAGCCTCGATGAGGCGATGTTCAAAGAGAATATTCCTTCGAAGGTGGACAGACTGAAAGGCCTGTGCGTGCCCGGCGGTGGCGGTTTTTCACGCAAGCGCCTTGACGACATCGAAAAGGGGGCGCGAGCGGCGGGCGTCGAGTGGTTCTTCTGGGTGAAGACGGCCGCCGCCGGCAGCTGGAATTCCAATTCTAAGAAAATCTTCAGCGACGCCTCGGTCGAGCAGTTGCGGAACCTATTTGGCGCATCAGAAACCGACCTGGTCCTGATTTCTTGCGGGAAAGCAAAATCCGTCTTCGATTTTCTCGGCGCCCTTCGAGGCCAGATCGCCCGCGAGGAGAAGCTCGTCCCGGAGGGGCGCTACGACTTCCTCTGGGTGACGGACTTCCCGCTCCTCGAATGGCACGAGGAGGACGCGCGCTGGTACGCGACGCATCACCCGTTCACCTCTCCGCGCGAGGAAGATCTTCCCTTCCTCGAGAGCGATCCCGGGCGCGTGAAGGCGCGCGCCTACGACGTCGTCCTGAACGGCATGGAGCTGGGCGGCGGGTCCATCCGGATCCACCGGTCCGACGTGCAGTCGCGTATCTTCTCGAGGCTCGGCATCGGGCAGGACGAAGCGCGCGCGAAATTCGGCTTTCTCCTCGACGCGTTCCGCTTCGGCGCGCCGCCGCATGGAGGAATCGCGCTGGGGCTCGACCGGATGCTCATGATCCTGACCGGTTCGTCTTCGATCCGCGATGTCATCGCGTTCCCGAAGACCGCGTCGGGCTCGGACCTCATGACGGACTGCCCGAATCCCGTGTCGCCCGAGCAGCTCGCCGAGCTCCACATCGCGCTTGCGAAGCCACCGAAGACCGAGAGCTGAAGAGAGATTTCTTTGTTCGGAAGAAGAGAAGAGAAGATTTCTTAGAAGGTGAAGAGAACACCACTTTCCTCTTTCTCGTTCGTTGCTGACGGCGTTCGCACCGAGGTCGTTGTCGGGGCAGCCGCCTACGCCGGCTTGGACGAGCGCCTCGCTGCCATTGCGCCGGGCCGCTGGTTTCTTATTACCTCTAAGAAGATCTTTCTCCTGCATGGCCCGGAGCTTTTTGCTGGAGGCGCTGAGAGGGTCTTAAGCAAAAAACCCCTCTTCGTTCCCGACGGCGAAGCCGCCAAGACCTGGAACGTTCTCGGCCGGCTGCTTCAGGAGCTGATGCGGCGCGGCCTCCGCCGCGACGGGGGAGTCGTCGCCTTCGGAGGTGGCACGGTGGGGGACGTCGGCGGACTGGCCGCCGCTCTCGCCCTGCGCGGCGTCCCGGTGGTCCAGGCGCCGACGACGCTTCTCGCGGCATGCGACAGCGCGCTCGGCGGCAAGACGGCCGTGGATCTTCCCTCCGGCAAGAATCTCGCGGGGGCCTTCCATGCGCCGCGTCTCGTCGTCGTCGACACGTCGACGCTCGACACGCTTCCCGCCCGCGCTTTCCGGTCCGGCCTCGCGGAGGTCGTGAAGACGTCCTTCCTCGACGCGGGTTTCCACCGCGCGATGGCGCGTCTCGAAGCGGCTCTGGCCGCGCGCGAGCCTGCCGCGGTGGCGGAGGTTGTGCGCCGCTCACTCGCCGTGAAGGCGCGGGCCGTCGCTCGGGATCCGTTCGAACGCACGGGGGAGAGGGCCGCCCTGAACCTCGGCCACACGGTGGGCCACGCCCTCGAGACGGCGTCGGGCCATCGGTTGCAGCACGGCGAGGCCGTCGCCTGGGGGCTCCTCGCGGCCCTGCGCCTTTCGGTGGCGCGCGCGGGGCTCGCGCCCGGGGCGGCCGACGCGCTGGCGCGGCGCGTCGGCCGGCTCGTTTCGCCACCCGTCCCTTCGGCGACCGCGGTACGCGGCATGCCGAATCTTCTCGCGAAAGACAAGAAAGCCGATCGTGCCGGCCTCAACGCCGTGCTCCTCGCGGGACCCGGCCGGCCGATGCTCGTGAGGGTGGAAAGAGGCGAGCTCGCGCGGGCCTTCGAAGAATCCCTTGCGCGTTACAATAGGGTTGGATGGGTGTCGCCCGGGTTCCGCGACTGAGGATCGTGACGGCTCTGCTCGTCGCGCTGATTCTCGTCTCCATCGTCCCGCTCGCTCTCCTGCACTTCAGCCTCATCGGCATCAACCGGGACGCCCTCGAGACGGCCGAGAAGAAGTACCTGAAGAACAGCTCGGTGACGCTTGCCGACAGCTTCGACACGTACATCACGAACGCGCAGTCGCAGCTCAAGAAGATCGCCGACGGGATCCGGCTCGCGAGCTCGATGTCAACGGACCCCTTTTTCTACCTGTCCAAGAAGCAGCTCCTCAGAGAGTACTCCGACGCCGAGTCGAGCTTCCCCGTGCTCAGGGCCCTCGATCGGGACGGCGTCTCCTCGGCGTCAGACGAAGGCGCCCTCGACCCGGACGTCGAGCGCCCGCTCCGGCAGGCCTACAACGCCGCGATGCGCGGCGAGTCCTACGTGGCCGATCCGATTTTCCCGAAATCCTATCCGGACGGCGCGCTCGTCCTCGCCGTTCCGGTAAGGCCCTCGGAGGGCCAGGAGCCGATCGGCGTCGTCGAGGCCCTCCTCTCCCTCAAGCCCATCAAGGCAAAGCTGGACGAAGAGGGGCGGGGCGGCGTCCTCGCCTACGTCGTGGACCGCTCCGGCTCGCTGATCCTGGCGAGCGATGCCTCGGCCTTCCGCTCGAAGGACGTGCACCAGCTCGATCTCGTGAGCGAGTTCATCGCGCATCCCGTGAGGATCACGAAGTCGTACATGCGGGGCGAGGGGAAGACGGCGCGCCGGGTTCTCGGAACTCTCGCGACGATCCCGACGCCGGACTGGGGCGTCATCGTCGAGAAGGACGAAGCCGCGGCCTACGCGTCGGTCGCCCAGATGAAGAGGGAGACCACGAAGATTGCCGTGTTCTCGCTCCTCTTCGCGGCGTTCGTCGCCCTCGTGGCGGCGCGCGTCATGGCGCATCCCCTCGTCGAGCTGGTCGAGAAGGTGCGGTCGATCGCGGAGGGCAGCTTCAAGCAGCGCGTCGAGGTGCGGGGCGTCCGGGAGTTCGCCGAGCTGTCCGAGACGTTCAACTCGATGTCCGACTCGATCGAGAGGTCGGTAGACAAGCTCAAGCTCGCGGCGAAGGAAAACCAGGAGCTGTTCATCAACTCGGTGCGGACGCTCGCGGCCGCCATTGACGCGAAGGACCCCTACACGCGCGGTCATTCGGAGCGCGTCGCGCGCTACGCCGTCGTCCTCGCGCGCCATATGGACCTCTCGCCGGAGGAGGTGCGCGTCGTGCGCTTGTCCGCCCTCCTCCACGACGTGGGAAAGATCGGGATCGACGACCGCATCCTCCGGAAGCCCACGGCCCTCACGAGCGAGGAGTTCGAAATCATGAAGACGCACCCGGCCAAGGGCGCGCTCATCATGGGCCAGATCCCTCAGCTCAAGGACGTGATCCCGGGCATCAAGTACCACCACGAAAAGTGGTCGGGCGGCGGCTATCCGGACGGGCTGAAAGGCGAGCGGATCCCGATGGTCGCGCGGGTCGTGGCCGTGGCGGACACGTTCGATGCCATGACGACGACGCGCCCCTACCAGAAGGCCATGCCCATCAACTACGTCATCAAGCAGATCATGTCGTTCGCCGGAAAGTCGTTCGACCCGGCGGTGATCGCCGCGCTCGACAAGGCGTGGTCTTCCGGCGACTTCGAGTTCCTGGGCGAAGAGGTTCCGCTGAAGGCTACTGCTTGAAGGCGCCGAAGGCCCGTGTCGTCCGTCTCCCGCCTCTCGCTCTCCTGGCGCTGGCGGCGGGGCTCGCGGGATGCGGGAGCAGCTCGATGCCTCCGAAGGAGAATCCCGTTCTTGCGGACCTCGTCGACTATCGAAGCGGTCTCTCGATGCTGCGGGAAGGTCGGACGGACGAGGCCATCCAGCTTCTGCTGCGCGCCCGGACGAGCTCGCCGCGGGATCCGCACGTGCCGAACGCGCTCGGCCTCGCCCTCCTCTACAAAAAGGACTACAAGAGCGCCGTGGGGGCGTTTTCGGATGCGCTCCGCCTCGACGCCTCGTTCGTCGAGGCGCGAAACAACCGGGGCGTCGCGCAGATGGAAGCGGGGCGCTACAACGAGGCGGAAGTGGACTTCCAGGCCGTTCTCGACGGCCCGGCGACCCGGGAAAAGGCGAATGCGCACTACAACCTCGGACTCCTCCATCGCCGGCGGGAAGCCTGGCGGGATGCCGAGCGCGAGTTCTCGCTCACGCTCGCCGATTCACCGGACAACGACCGCGCGTTCCGCGAGCGCGGTCTCGCCCGCATGAAGCTCGACGACTACAAGGGTGCGCTCGAGGACTTTCTGTCCGTGTTGAAGAACGAGCCCAAGGATCCGGTCGCAAACTATCAGGCCGCGGTCTGCCTCCTGTCGAACGGCCGCCGCGACCTCGCCGCGCGCTACATGCAGCGCACGATCAGCGCCGCGCCCGAAAGCGACGAGGGGCGCCGCGCGCGCCGCTTCCTCGCGAACGAGCCCGCGGCTCCCGGAGTCGAACCATGAGTTTTGTGGATGCCCTGGAGGGTCTTCTCGACGCGCCGGGCGCCCTGGGGGCCGCCTTCATCGACCCGCAGGGCGAGATCATCGCGCGCGTCGGCGACGACAGCGCGACGGACGTCCTCGGGGCCTATCAGTCCGTGTGGATGGGGGAGCTGCGCCGCGCCGCCGAGCGGTCCCTGCTCGGCGAGATCGCCGATCTCTCGTTCGAGTTCGAGAAGCGCCGGATCCTGACGACGCATGTGAAGGCAGGATATTTCGTCATTGTCGTGTTCGACGCGGTGGGACAGACGTCCAGGGCGCGCCCGCGCCTCGACGAGGCCCGCGCCCGCCTCGTGGCCGAGATCTCCTGAGCCTCGCGTCCTGCTAGTCTCGGGGACAGATGGCCACAGGCGAGCGCGACCGTCCGTCCGTCTTCGCCCGCCTGAAGCGCGGCCTCTTCATGACCCACACCGAGCTCCTCTCGAAGATGGGGAGCGCGGTCAAGGCCACTTTCGAGCCGGATCCGGCGGCGCTCGACGCGCTGGAGGACGGCCTCCTCGCGGCGGACGTCGGGCCGGCGACGGCCGCGGAGCTCGTGGCCGCCGTGAAGGCGGAAGCCGGGCGCCGTGACGCGGCGGAGCACGACATCGTCCGGCGCGTCCTGAAGGCGGAGATTACGCGAAGACTTTCCGTCAAGGGGCCCGAGGCGGCGGGCGCGACGGCTGGGGCGGAGGGTCCTCCCCGCGTGATTCTCCTGGTGGGGGTCAATGGCACCGGAAAGACGACGACGACCGCCAAGCTCGCGGCCCGCGCGACCGCCGCCGGGAAATCCGTCGTCCTCGCTGCAGCCGACACGTTCCGCGCCGCGGCGGTCGAGCAGCTCGAGGTCTGGGCCACGCGCCTGAACATCCCGCTCGTGAAGCACAAGGCAGGCTCCGATCCTGCCGCCGTCGTTCACGACGCGTGCGCCGTCGCGCTTGCCCGGAAAGCCGACCTGCTGTTCGTGGACACCGCGGGACGGCTCCACACGAAGCACAATCTCATGGAGGAGCTCTCGAAAATCCGCCGGATCGCGTCCCGAAGCATCCCGGGCGCGCCGCACGAGGTCCTCCTCGTCCTGGACGCGGTGACGGGAATGAACGGCATTGCCCAGGCGCGCGAGTTCACGAAGGCGGCGGGCGTCACGGGTCTCGTCCTCACGAAGATGGACGGGACCGCCAAGGGCGGCGTGATCCTGGCCATCGTCCGCGAACTGGCGCTGCCGGTTCGTTACGTGGGGGTGGGCGAGACCGCAGACGACCTTCTCGACTTCGACGCGGCAGCATTCGCCGGGGCGCTCGTGGATGAGTAAAACCGCCGAGACGACTCCACTCGACGCTCTCTGGCGCCGGGTCTTCGAGCTTGCCGGCCGAGGGCGTTTCTCGACCGCGCCGAACCCGCGCGTCGGGGCGGTGCTCGTGGACGCGGCCGGCACGATTGTCGGGGAAGGGGCGCACGAGCGCGCCGGAGGCCCGCACGCCGAAGCCATCGCCCTCGCGGTCGCGGGCGCTCGCGCGAAGGGAGCGACGCTGCTCGTCAACCTCGAGCCGTGCTCTCATTTCGGGCGCACCCCGCCCTGCTCGGAGGCGCTCATCGCGGCCGGTGTGTCGCGCGTCGTGTGCTCGACGGAGGATCCGGACCCCCGGACCGCGGGACGCGGCATTCGCCGGCTGAGGGAGCGCGGCGTCGAGGTGCTCGTGGGCGCGCTCGCGGACGAGGCCGAGACGCTGAACGAGACGTTCCTGAAGGCCATCCGCGACCGGCGTCCCTTCGTCCACGTCAAGTGGGCCGCGTCGCTCGACGGGCGCATCGCCACGCGCACCGGAGAGTCGAAGTGGATCACGGGCGAGGCGGCGCGCCACGACGCCCTCGTCCTGCGCGAGGAGTGTGACGCCATCCTCGTCGGAGCCCGGACCGTCCTCGCGGACGACCCGCTCCTGACCCGCCGCCTGGCCCTCTCTTCGGCCATCACGCCGCATCGGCGGCTCGTCCTCGACGGAGCGCTCCGCGTGCCGGCCACGGCCCGGGTGTTCTCCGCGGCCGGAGGCGAGGTCTGGCTCGTGACGGCGGTGCCGGCCCGCGATCCGCGCCTCGCGCCGTTCCTCGAGAGGGGCGTTCAGGTCTTCTCCCGGCCGGCACCGGGCGGAGGCGTCGATCTCGCGGCGCTCCTCGGGGCGCTTCATGCCCTCGAGGTGCGGTCCCTGCTCGTCGAGGGCGGGGGAGTGACGGCCGCGTCGTTCCTTGCCGCAGGCCTCGTGGACCGGGTGACCGCCTACATCGCGCCGCTTCTCGTCGGGGGCGCCGAAGCCCACTCGCCGCTCGCGGGCGCAGGGCCTGCGTTGCTCGCGGACGCGCGCCGTCTGGCAGACCTCGAAGCGGTCCGCATCGGAGCCGACCTCAGGGTCTCGGGCAGGCTCCTCGCGCCCGGCGTCGGGTAGGATCGCACGCATGTTCACGGGAATCGTTTCCGCCGTCTCGAGGGTCGTGTCGCTCAGGTCCGGGACGGCCGGTGCCGTGCTCGCCGTCGAGCGTCCGCCGGAATTCGGGGAGGTGGCCGTCGGGGAGAGTATTGCCGTTTCCGGAGTCTGCCTGACGGTCGTGCCGCCGGACACTCGAGGCCAACCCTTGTGTTTCGACGTCTCGCAAGAGACGCTCTCGCGCACGGCCCTGGGGACCCTGTCTCCGGGTGCGGGCGTCAATCTCGAGCGCGCGCTCCGCGCCTCCGACCGCCTCGGCGGCCACATCGTCGCCGGCCATGTGGACGGAACGGCGCAGGTCCTCGGAGTCGAGAGATCCGGCGAGTCCTGGACGTTCACGTTCTCTCTGTTGGGGGCCCTGGAGCGGTACGCGGTGGAAAAGGGTTCGATCTCGGTGGACGGAATCTCGCTCACGATCGCGGCGCTCGGCGAGGGACGTTTCGACGTGGCCGTGATCCCGCATACGTACGCGTCGACCACGCTCGGCGGGCGCAAGCCGGGGGACCTCGTGAACCTCGAGGTGGACGTTCTCGGGAAGTACGTCGAACGGCTCCTCGCCGCGCGGCTCTGGGGCCCAGGCGCCGGAGATCCCAGAGAGCGCGACGAGCGCCTCAAGCAGCTTCTGACGAACGGCGCGTGAACGAGTCCCGGTCGCCGGGCGCGTACGTGCACGTTCCCTTCTGCGCGCACCGCTGCACGTACTGCTCTTTTGTCGCTTTGGAGGGGAGAGGAGAAGAAGAAGATTTCTTTGAAGGGTTAAAGAACGAGATTCGCTCGAGGAAGGGAGGAATTTCGGCAGGACTCGGCGCCTTCGACACGGTCTATTTCGGAGGGGGAACGCCGTCGTACGTCGACGCGCGCAGGCTGGGCGGCGTGCTCTTCACCATCGAAGAAATCTTCGGATTCTCTTCGAACATGGAGATTACGGCTGAAGCAAACCCGGACGACCTGAACCTCGAAAAGCTGTCCGAGCTGAAGTCCATCGGCGTCAACCGCCTGTCCGTCGGCGTGCAGTCGCTCGCGGACGCCGAGCTCGTGCCCCTGGAGCGCCGGCACGATGCCGCGGCCGCCCGCCGGGCCGTCACGGACGCCGTCCGTATCTTCAAGAACGTCTCGGCAGACCTCATGATCGGAATCCCCGGCCAGTCGCAGGGAAGCCTCCTCGCGAGCGTCGACGGCCTTCTCGCGTGCGGAATCTCTCACCTGTCGGTGTACCTCCTCGATCTGGAGAAGGCCCCGCGCCTCGTCGCCCTGAAGAAGGAGCAGCCGGAGCTCTTTCCGGACGACGACGAGATGGCGGACTGCTGGGAGGCCGTGGACGAGCGCCTGACGGCGGGCGGCCTCCCGCGCTACGAGCTCTCGAACTGGGCGCGACCGGGGACCGAGAGCCGCCACAATCTAAAGTACTGGCAAATGACTCCCGTGCTGGGATTCGGCGTCGGGGCACATTCGTATGACGGCACACGTCGCTACGCGAACACGGGAATGCTGGCGGAATACTTGAAGCGCACGCGCGCGGGAGTCTCGCCAACCGTGACGTCCGAAGAGAGCGAAGATGATTCTCTTAGAAAGAAAGAGGGACTGATGCTGGGGTTGCGGCTCGCGAGCGGCGTCCCCTCTTCCTCATTCGAAGAAATTTGCAGAACGCTTCCCGAAGAGTCCCGTTCGCGGATCGAGGACTCCTTCCTCGCTGGCCTTCTCGAAGAGACTGGCGGCCGTGTGCGCCTCACCCGCAAGGGCGTTCTCTTGTCGAACGAGGTCTTTTCGCTCCTCGTCTAGGCGGACGCGGGCTTCTTTCTCCGGAACAGGAAGAACGCGGGGACGCCGAGCGCGACGATGACGAGCCCGGGCACCGTATAGGTGGGCTTGTAGAGCGCGAGGGCGACCGTGACGTACCCCGTGGCGGCGACGTAGAGCACGGGCACGAGTCGGTCGAGGAGCGAACGCGGCGCGAGGGCGGGGTTCGTGCGGGCGAGCTTCCAGCGGCCGACGATCGTGGCGATGTAGAAGATGAGGACCGTCGTGATGACGTAGTCGAGGAGGTCGCCGTAGGTGCCCGAGAGGCAGAGCACCGCCGACCAGAGAAACTGGGCCACGAGGGCATTGACGGGGATCATCGTCCGGGGCGCCACTTCCGAGAAGGCGGGAAGGAAAAGGCCGTCGCGCGACATCGCGTAAAGGACGCGCGACCCGGACAGGATGAGGCCGTTCAGACAGCCGAACGTCGATACGAGAATGACGCAGGCCATGATGAGGGCCGGCGTGCCCGCCTCGGCCGTGCCCGAGACGGCGCCGATTGCCGCGGTCGCGACGCGGTCCTCGGGGGCGCCCGCGATCCCCGAGAGGGGGAGGGCGTTGAGGTAGCCGATGTTCGCGAGGACGTAGAGGAGCGTCACGAGACCGGTCCCGTACACGAGGGCCTTCGGGACGTTGCGCTCGGCGTCGCGCACCTCTTCGCCGAGGAACGTCACGTTGTTCCACGCGTCGGCCGAAAAGAGCGAACCGACGGTGGCAATGGCGAACGCCCACAGGAGTGGAATCTTGAGATCTCCGGCCGCGGGAAGCGCCCAGGAGACGCTCCCGAGCTGCCCGCCGGCGAGAAAGCACACGGAAAGGAGACCCACGAGGGAGAAGACCTTCGCCGCCGTGAAGACGTTCTGGAGGCGGGCGCCGTTCTCGACGCTCGTCGTGTTCCACCAGGTGAGCAGCGCGATCAGCAGGATCGCGACGATCTCGACCGGCGTGATGCTGAGGAATTTCGCCTTGAAGAACACGTGCTTCGAGGAAACGGCCGGAATGAGGACGCCGAGGTACTTCGCGAACGCGACGCCGACGGCCGCGATCGTACCCGTCTGGATCACGAGGAGGACGGCCCAGCCGTAGAGGAACCCGCCGAGGTCACCCCAGGCCTCGCGCAGGTAAACATACTGTCCGCCGGCCTTCGGGAAGGCCATCGCGAGCTTGCCGTAGCTCCACGCGCCCGCCACCGTGACGAGCGCCGTGAAGACCCACACGAGGACGAGGAGGCTCGCGCTCTTGACCTGCCTCGTGATGTCGGCCGAGGTGATGAAGATGCCCGAGCCGATCATCGAGCCCGCGACGATCGTGGTCGCGGAGAAGAGGCCGAGCCGCCTCGGGAGCGTTTTCGGAAACGCCGGCTGAGTGGTCCCGGACCTCGTCATCGTGCCCATCCGTCCTCCTTGTAGTCGAGATCGCACGGATTGTATCGGGAGTTTTCGAAAAAGAGAGAGGGCCGCCCTGAGACGGCCCTCTCGAGGAATCCGGGAGAAGCCTCCTGGCTCACGTCGCCGTCGGGGAGGTCTCGATTCGCATCCCGTAGAAGGACCGGTAGACGAAGACGACGGACACGGCGAAGAAAACGAGCGCGAAGGCCAGGCTCGTGGCGCGCGGAAGGCCGATCGCGAGCTCGACGGCGAGAAGGCCGAAAAGCGTCGTGAACTTGATGATCGGGTTCATGGCGACGGACGACGTGTCCTTGAAGGGGTCGCCCACCGTGTCGCCGACGACGGTCGCGTCGTGAAGGGGCGTCCCCTTCTCCTTCAGCTCCACCTCGACGATCTTCTTCGCGTTGTCCCATGCGGCGCCCGCGTCCGCCATGAAGATGGCCTGATACAGGCCGAAAACCGCGATCGAGATGAGGTACCCGATGAAGAAGAAGGGCTCGAGGCACGCGAACGCGAGCGTGGAGAAGAAGACGACCAGGAAGATGTTGAACATGCCCTTCTGCGCGTACTTCGTGCAGATGGCGACGACCTTCTTGCTGTCCTCCACGGACGCCTTCTCGACGGAGGCGTCGAGCTTGATGTTCCTCTTGATGAATTCGACCGCGCGGTAGGCGCCCGTCGAGACCGCCTGCGTGGAGGCGCCCGTGAACCAGTAGATGATCGCGCCGCCCGTGACGAGCCCGAGGAGGAAGGGGGAGTGGAGGATCGACAGCTTGTCGATGTTGCTCTTCAGCCCGTGCGTCAGGATCATGATGATGGAGAAGATCATCGTCGTGGCGCCGACGACCGCGGTTCCGATGAGGACGGGCTTCGCCGTGGCCTTGAAGGTATTCCCGGCGCCGTCGTTCTCCTCCAGGAAATGCTTGGCGGTATCGAAGTTCAGGTCGAAGCCGAAGTCGCGCTTCACCTCGGCCTTGACGTTCGGTACGCTCTCGATGAGCGACAGCTCGTAGACGGACTGGGCGTTGTCGGTCACGGGGCCGTACGAGTCGACCGCGATCGTGACGGGGCCCATGCCGAGGAAGCCGAAAGCCACGAGGCCGAAGGCGAACGTCGGAGGCGCGATCATGATCCCGGACGGAAACGCCGTCGAGATCAGGTACCCGATGCTCATGAGGGCGACGATGGCGAGGCCCATCCAGTAGGCCGAGAAGTTGCCCGCGGTGAGACCGGCGAGGACGTTCAGCGAGGCACCGCCCTCGCGGGAGGCGGTGACGACCTCGCGCACGTGGCGGGACCCCGTGGACGTGAAGACCTTCACGAGCTCGGGAATGATGGCGCCCGCGAGCGTGCCGCACGTGATGATGGCGCCGAGCTTCCACCAGAGCGTCCCGTCGCCGAGCTCGGGGATCAGGAGGTACGACACGACGAACGTGATCGCGACCGAGACGAACGACGTGATCCAGATGAGGGACGTCAGCGGCGCCTCGAAGTCCATCTTGTCGGCGTCCGAGTACTTCGCCCTCGCGAGGGCGTCGTTGATCCAGTAGGAGGCGACGCTCGCGACGATCATCATGATGCGCATCGCGAAGATCCAGACGAGGAGCTTGACCTGCGTCGTCGCGTCGGGCACCGCGAGGAGGATGAACGAAATGAGCGCGACGCCCGTGACGCCGTACGTCTCGAAGCCGTCCGCGGTCGGGCCGACGGAATCGCCGGCGTTGTCGCCCGTGCAGTCGGCGATGACGCCGGGGTTGCGCGCGTCGTCCTCCTTGATCTTGAAGACGATCTTCATGAGGTCCGATCCGATGTCGGCGATCTTCGTGAAGATTCCGCCTGCGATGCGAAGCGCCGAGGCGCCGAGAGACTCGCCGATCGCGAAGCCGATGAAGCACGGGCCGGCGAGAGTCGGCTTGACGAAGAGCAGGATGCCGAGCATCAGGATCAGCTCGGTGGAGATCAGCATCGTGCCGATGGACATGCCGGCCGCCAGCGGAATGGCGTAGGTCGGGAAGGGTTTGCCCCGGAGGCTCGCGAAGGCGGTACGGGAGTTCGCGAACGTGTTGATGCGAATGCCGAACCAGGCGACTCCGTAGCTGCCCGCGATGCCCACGAGGCTCGCGAGGAGGATCACGACGACCTTCAGCGCCTCCATGTGACGGAGACCGCCGTAGTAGACGACGAGGATGGCCCCGATGAAAAGCTCGAGGACGAGGATGAACTTGCCCTGCGTGACGAGGTAGGTCTTGCACGTCTCGTAGATCAGCTCGGACACCTCGAGCATCGCCTTGTGCACCGGCAGGTTCTTCAGCTTGCGGTACATGAAGAGACCGAAGGCGAGACCGAGGGCGCACACGACGAGACCGATCATGAGGAGCGCCCTTCCCGTCATCCCGAGGAACATGACGGAGGCGAGGTCCGGGAGGATGAGCTCGGATTCGTCGGCGCGGGCGGTCGTCGCGCCGAAGAGCGCCACGAGAGCCAGGAGAAGCGGGGCGGCCGAGGAGAACCGCGGCCCGAAGGCGGCGCGGCGGGCCGGGGGCTGAAGGTTGGTCATCGCGATGAACGTCCTTTCAAAATAGACCACGTCCCCGGCGGAACCGGGGACGTCGGGAGTCGCGGGCAGTTTCCGGAAGTCAAGGTCAGGGAATCGCGGCCGCGGAAGGGTTGACCCAGTCCATGACGATGCCGATGTTGACCTTCTTGTCGCCGCTTCCGCTGTTGCGGACGATGTCCATCAGCTTCATCGCGTCGTCGTACTTGACGGTGTCTTCGGCCGAGAAGAAGACCACCTTCGAGCTGCGG
>DASVJU010000347.1:0-5827 GCA_036385755.1 Thermoanaerobaculia bacterium | reverse complement strand
GTTCACGTGATGGCCCGCGTACGGGAACTGCAGCACGCTCGTCGTGATCGAGATGCCGCGCTGGCGCTCGAGCTCCATCCAGTCGCTCGTCGTGTGGCGGCTCGCGTTCCGGCGCGTCTTGACCGAGCCCGCGAGATGGATCGCGCCGCCGTAGAGGAGCAGCTTCTCCGTGAGCGTCGTCTTGCCCGCGTCCGGGTGCGAGATGATCGCGAAGGTGCGCCGGCGGGCGACCTCGGCGGCGAGGGTGCGTGAGGTGTCGGACATCCTCAGTGCTTCGGCGTCTCCGGGGTCTTCACGGCCTTCACGGTCTTCGCCTCCGTCGCCACCGGGGTCTCGGACAGCGCGAAGGCGTACTCGTCCGCCCGGGACTCGACGGCGGACTTCACGAGGTCGGCCCCGCCGTGTCCCGCGTGCTTCTCGATGCGCAGGAGAGCCGGCCCTCCCGTCGAGGCCGCCTGAAGAGCCGCAGCGAACTTGCGCGCGTGCATGGGGTCGACGCGGTCGTCGCTGTCGGCCGAGAGGAGAAGGACGGCCGGGTACTTCGAGCCCGCTTTCACGTGGTGGTAGGGAGAGTAGGCATAGAGAGCCTGGAATTGAGCGGCGTCGTCCGCCGAGCCGTACTCGGAGATCCAGGTCTTCCCGGATCCGAAGAGGTGGTAGCGGACCATGTCGAGGAGAGGCACCGCGCAGAGCGCGACGCGGAAAAGCTCAGGATGCTGGACGACCATCGCGCCGAGAAGGAGGCCCCCGTTC
This sequence comes from Thermoanaerobaculia bacterium, assembly GCA_036385755.1. Classification (GTDB taxonomy): domain Bacteria; phylum Acidobacteriota; class Thermoanaerobaculia; order UBA5066; family UBA5066; genus Fen-183. Next base: position 5,074 of record DASVJU010000347.1, on the reverse strand, counting down.
GAGCCGCCGCGCAGGACGAGGCGGTCGGGCGACGTCCACTTCTCCTTCGCGAGGGTTGCCGCCGCCGCCGCGAAGTCGTCGAAGACATTCTGCTTCTTGAGGAGCATTCCGGCCTCGTGCCATTCCTCGCCGTACTCGCCGCCGCCGCGGAGGTTCGGGACCGCGTAGATCCCGCCGCGCTCGAGCCATGGGAAGAGCGATGCCATGAAGACGGGTGTCTCCGAGACGAGGAAGCCGCCGTACCCTTCGAGGATCGCGCGCGCCGTGCCGTCGCGCCTGAAGTCCTTGCGGTGGACGACGAACATCGAGACGCGCGTGCCGTCCTTCGAGGGGTAGAAGACCTGCGACACGGTGTAGGGCGACGTGTCCGCCGGAATCTTGACCTGGAAATAGAGCGACGTCGCGCCGGTCTTCACCGACGTGCGGTAGATGGACGTCGGCGTCGTGAAGGACGTGAACGAGAAGAAGACCTCGTCCTCGTCGTCGCGGCCCACGAGGTCACCGGCGGATCCGATGCCGGGCAGCGGGACCTCGCGCACGATCCTTCCGTCGAGATCCCGGATCTCGAGGAGGCTCGAGGCGCTCCTGAGGTAGTCGAGGGCGAGCTTCCCGCCGACGATCTCGACGTTCTGGAGAGCGGCGTCCTTGCGCTCGGGGACGACTTCCTTCCACGCCGTGCGCTCGGGCTTCGCGGGGTCCACCGCGAAGATGCGGCCCTTCGGCGCGCCGTCGTCCGTCCTGACGAAGAGCGTCCCGCCGAAGGAGTCCGGGGAAAAATGGGCCTTGACCCCGACCGCGAGCGGCATCCACGCGTCGCCGGCGGTCGTCTTGCCGAGGTCGCGAAACCAGACGTCGGTCGACGTCCAGCCGTGCGCAACGACGAGGAAGAGAAAGCGCCCGTCGCGTGTGATGTGGACGTTCTGGAACGTCGTCGGGTCGCCGAGCTTTTCCTTCACGACGGTGTCCCTCCCGGGATCCGTCGCGAGGCGGTGGAGCCGGATGTCCGCCCAGCCGGGCCGCTCCGAGGCCGGGATCTTCGGGTCGACGGGCAACCACGTGTAATAGAAGGCCGAGCCGTCGGGCGTCCAGGAGGGGTCCGCGTACTTCGCGCCCTCGATGACGTCCACGTCGGACACCTTTCCGCTCGCGACGTCGATCACGTAGAGAGTCGCCTCGTCCGAGTTGTTCACTTTCTTGCCGTAGGCGACGCGCGCGCCGTCCCACGAGACGCTCCACGCGCCGAGAGAGGCGCTGCCGTCGGTGGACCAGCCGTTCGGGTCGAGGAGGACTTTCTCGGCGCCGTCCACGCCCTCTTTCCAGTAGACGACCGACTTCTCCTTGTTCGCGTGGCGGCGGGCGAAGAAGTAGCGCGTGCCCCGGTGGATCGGCGTCCCGAGGCTGTCGACATAGAGGAGCTCCTTGAGGCGCGCAGCGAGGGCGTCGCGGCCCGGGAGGCTCGCGAGGCGCTGGCGCGTGAGGCCGTCCTGCGCGGTCATCCACGCCTGCACCTCCGGGCTCTTCTCGTCCTCGAGCCAGCGATAGGGATCTCGCACGGCGACCCCGTGGACGACATCGGAGGCTTGCGTCTCGCGCGTGGGCGGATACGGCGGGCGCGCGGGCTCGGCCCCGCGGGCACGGGACGGCCGCATGAGGACGAGAGCGAAAACGAGAGCCAGGAGCGGGAGGCCGAAGGCGAGGCCTTGGGAGGGCTTCTTCATGACGGAAACGTAGCATGACCGCGATTCGGGCGTAGACTTCGAGGTGGTATGACCCCTGAGCCGGACGCCTCCCGCGCCTGCTTCCTGTGCGGCTTCCCCGCCTCGGTCGGTGGCGAGGAGCCGCTGTTCGCATCCTCCCTCCGCGGCCATTCGGTTGACTGCGAAGAGTGCGGGCCCTACGCGGTCACGGACGACGCGATCCACCGACTCGAGGTACGCCCGATTTCGCGGCCCGGCGTGCGCTTCGAGATCTTCCGGCTGCGCTCGAACGGGCAGACGCCCCGGCCGACCGTCGACCTGAAGATGGTCGAGCACTTCTGCACGGGCTACACGCCGATGAGGGGCTGAGCGGCCGACCCCGGGACCGCCCCGGGGGCCTGTTGCGCTACAGTTCCGCGCCATGAGCAAGGAACACCCCGACCACCACGATGCGGAGCTCGCGTTCCGCGCCTACGAGATGCGCCGCGAGCCCGTGATGCGCGAATCGCGCAACGCGATCAACCGCGATTTCTGGCCGAAGTCCTTCGCCGAGCTCCAGGCCGTCACGAAGGCGGAGCACCCGTTGAATGCGGCCTGGCGCCAGACGACGACGTACTGGGAGATGGTGTACGGCACCGTGAAGCACGGCATCGTGAACGCGGATTACTTCATGGAGTCGAGCGGCGAGGGAATGTTCCTGTTCGCCCGCGTCGCTCCGTACCTCGAGGAGTTTCGCCGCGAGGTGTCCCCGGTCGCGTTCCAGAACGCGGAATGGGTGGCGAAGAACACGGCGGTCGGCCAGAGGGTGTTCGCGATGTTCACGGCGCGCATCCAGAAGATGCTGGCCACGAAATAGGCGAGGTTGGAGGAACCATGCGCGGATTGCGGCGGGCGCTCGGCGCCCTTCTTGCCCTTGTCGTCGCCCTTTCTCCGGCGCATCCCGCGCGGGCCGCCGATCCGGCAGCCGTCGTCGGCCCGATTCTCGGCTTCGACCCGTCGGGTGCGGCCTCCGAGCGCGCGCTGGAGGCGGCGTTCGACGCGTCGCTGGATCCCGCCGACCAGCGGGCGTGGCTGAAGCGTCTGTCGGCGCGGCCGCACCACGTCGGATCTCCGTACGGGAAGGAGAATGCCGAGTTCCTCGCGTCCCTGTTCCGTGGGCTCGGGTTCGAGACGCGCATCGAGGAATTCACGGTGCTCTTCCCCGTGCCGAAGACGCGCGTTCTCGAGCTCGTCGCGCCGGCGGCGTTTGCGGCGACGCTCGCGGAGCCGCCGCTCGCGGAAGACGCGACGTCGGCGCAGGCCGGCGAGCAGCTGCCCGTCTACAACGCCTACTCGATCGACGGCGACGTGACGGCCGAGGTCGTCTACGTGAACTACGGCGTCCCGAAGGACTACCTGGAGCTCGAGACGCGCGGCATCGACGTGAAGGGAAAGATCGTCCTCGCGCGCTACGGCGGCTCGTGGCGCGGCATCAAGCCGAAGGTCGCGGCCGAGCACGGGGCGGTGGGCTGTCTCATCTATTCCGACCCGCGGGAAGACGGCTACTTCCAGGGCGACGTCTACCCCCGGGGCGCGTACCGGAGCGATCGCGGGGCCCAGCGCGGTTCGGTCGCCGACATGCCGGTCTACCCCGGGGACCCGCTCACACCCGGCGTGGGCGCGACGAAGGACGCGAAGCGACTCGACCGAAAGGACGCGCGGACCCTCACGAAAATTCCCGTGCTGCCGATCTCGTACGCCGACGCGCTCCCGTTTCTGAGGGCGCTGGGGGGACCGGTCGCCCCCGAAGCCTGGCGCGGGGCGTTGCCGATCACGTATCACATCGGCCCCGGGCCGGCGAAGGCGCACCTCAAGCTGGAGTTCGACTGGCGCATGGAGCCGGTGCGGGACGTCCTCGCCGTCCTTTGGGGCAGTGAGCGCCCGGACGAGTGGATCGTCCGTGGCAACCACCACGATGCGTGGGTGAACGGGGCCTACGACCCGCTCGCCGGAATGGTGGCGGAGCTGTCGGAGGCCAAGGCCCTCTCCGCGCTCGTGAAGAGCGGGTGGAGACCGAAGCGCACGCTCGTCTACGCGGCGTGGGACGGCGAGGAGCTGGGCCTCATGGGCTCTACGGAGTGGGTCGAGACGCACGCGGCCGAGCTCTCGAAAAAGGCCGTGGTTTACCTGAATACCGACGGAAACGGGCGCGGCTTCCTGGAGGCAGGAGGCTCGCACACGCTCGAGAAGCTCGTCGACGAAGTCGCGCGGGACGTCGTGGATCCGGAGAAGAACGTCAGCGTGTACGAGCGCCAGCGCGCGCGGCGCCTTCTCGAAGGAACGCCGGAGTCGCGAAAAGAAGCCCGGGCGTCGACGGGTCTGCGGCTCGAGGCGCTGGGGTCCGGCTCGGACTGGTCGGCGTTTCTCCAGCACTCCGGCATTGCGTCGCTGAGCCTCGGCTACGGCGGCGAGTCGGAAGGCGGCTCGTACCACTCGATCTACGACTCGTTCGACCACTTCACGCGTTTCGGAGATCCGGACTTCGCGTATGGCATCACGCTCGCGAAGACCGCCGGCCGCGTCGTTCTGCGCCTCGCGAACGCGGGCGTCCTGCCGTTCGCCTTCGAGCCTCTCGCCGAGACGATCGGACGCTACTCCAAGGAGGTCGCGACGCTGGCGGACGAGCTCCGCGAGAAGACCGAGGAGGAGAACCGGCTCCTCGCGGAGAGACAGTACGACCTTCTGGCGGACCCGAAGGAGACCTTTCACGCGCCGCGTCCGAAGGCGTCGGTGCCGTTCCTGAATTTCGCGCCCCTCCAGAACGCGGTGGCGGTACTCAAGAAGAGCTCCGCCGCCTACGCGAAGGCCGAGAAGGAGCGGAAGGCGCCGCTCGCGCCGGAAGCCCAGCGCGCGCTGGATGAGCTGCTCTACACGTCCGAGCGGACGTTCATCCGGAAAGAGGGCCTCCCGCTCCGGCCCTGGTACGCCCACCAGCTCTATGCGCCGGGCTATTACACGGGCTATAGCGTCAAGACGCTCCCGGGAATCCGCGAGGCGATCGAGGAGCGCCGCTACGACGAGGCGCAGGCGCAGATCGGGGCCGCGGCGGAAGCGATCCGCGCCTGTGCCGCGCAGGTCGACCGGGCGACGGAGCTGATCGCACGGCGCTAGCGCTTCGCGGTGCCGCGGTCGAGGCGCCGGCGCTCGTGCGACGATGGCGCGATGGCGCGCCGCATCGAACCTTCCCGCAAGTCGCCGGCCGAAAGGCTCGAAGACCTCCTCGCCGGATACCGCGACGCTGCCTTTCCAGGGGGAGCGACGAAGTATCTCGAGCGCGCGATTGCCTCGAGCGACTCGATGCCGAACGCCGTGAAATTCTTCGCGTGGGCGCTCCTCGT
>DASVJU010000346.1:0-6275 GCA_036385755.1 Thermoanaerobaculia bacterium | reverse complement strand
AGACCATGGACTACGAGATCTTCCAGCCCTCATCGACCGCCGCGGGTGCGGCCTGCGCTTATACGCAGCGCTGGGGCACGACGGGCGCCGAGTTGTTCATCCCGACCGCCGCACCCAGCAAGGCCGCGCGGACGTACAACGTGTGCGGTCAGGTCGCGGCCGGCCTGGATCTCGCCGCGGGCTCCTTCACCGACCAGGTCGTCGCGACGGTCAACTTCTAATAGGCTAAGAGGGGAGTCAAGGAGTTCGCCATGAAGAAAGTCCTCGCTGGCACGCTCGCTCTTGCCGCGATGGCCCTCATGGCGACTCCGGCTTTCGGAGCCAGCGCCACGTCGAACGTCGCCGTCTCGGCGACCGTCATCAACAACTGCACGATCACGACGACGCCCGTCGCCTTCGGCAACTACGACCCGCTGTCGGCGTCTCCGGACAACAACAGCGGCACCGTCGTCATCACGTGCACGAGGGGCGCCGCCACGACGGTCACGCTCGGGGACGGCAACAACTTCAACGTGACCCGGCGGATGAACTCCGGTGCGAACTTCCTGAGCTACGAGCTCTACCAGCCGCCGACGACGGTGCCGGGCGCGGCCTGCACCTACGTCACGCCGGTCCGCTGGGGCCTGCTCGGCGGTCAGATCTTCAACCCCGGGGCGGCTCCCAGCAAGGCCGCCCGGACATACAACGTGTGCGGTCAGATACCGGCGGGTCAGGATCTCGCGGCGGCCACCTTCAACGACACGGTCGTCGCCACCGTCAACTTCTGAGGAGCGATGAGAGTGCTCCCGCTCACGCCCGCTCTCGCCACGGCGGTCCTCGTGGCGATTCCGGTCTTCGGCGGCTCGGCCCCGACGTATACTGGCCGCGGTGAAATCCCCGCAAACCGGAACCTCGCGGCGGCCGCCATCGACGAGCCGGTCGTCGCGGTGGGCGACTTCTAGGGTGCGATGGTGCACCTCTTTCCGGCGTTCCTCGAGAGCGCTCACGATCGGCGCGGTGCTTCTTCTCGGAGTCGTTCTCGGCCGGGCCGGGGTCCTCTCGGCGGCCGCGTTTCGTGTCACCCCGATCCAGGTGGCGCTTTCCTCCTCCACCAGCAGCGCGCTTCTGACGCTCACGAACGAGAGCTCGGAGACGCTGCGGTTTCAGGTGAGCGCCCACGTGTGGACACAGGGGCGGAAGGGCGAGATCGAGCTCGCGCCGACGCAGGACATCGTGTTCTTCCCGGCCCTCCTGACGCTGGAGGCGGGGAAAGAACGGAAAATCCGGATCGGGACCTCGGTCGCTCCGGGCGCGGTGGAGAAGACCTACCGCATTTTCGTGGAGGAGCTTCCCCCACCCGAGCAGCCGAAGGAGAGCGCCACCCCGCGCTCGGAAGTGCGCGTGAGGACCAAGATGGGCATTCCCATCTTCCTTCAGCCGGCGGCGAAGCCCCAGATGGCGGGAGCGATCGAGAGCCCGGCTCTCGGGGACGGCCAGTTACGCTTCCGGGTGCGAAACACGGGGAACGTGCACTTCACGCTCCTCTCGGTGCGGATCGCGGGCACGAGCGCCACCGGAGAGGCGGTCTTCGAAAAACAGGCCGAGGGCTGGTACGTCCTGCCGGGTGGAATCCGGGAGTACGAGATTCCCGTTCCGCCGGCGGACTGCGCCCGGGTGAAGGTGTTCGCCGTCGAGGCGACGAACGAGCACGAGACGTTCAAGGCGCGGCTCGATGCGCCGCCCGGCGCCTGCGCGCCTCCGAGCCATTGAAACCGGGGAAGACGTGAAAGAAGCCCTGGCGGTGGCGGCGCGGCGAATCGGCGCGGCCCCTCTGCTCGCGGCGCTCGTCGCTCTCGCCGCGTTGCCGATCCGCGCCGAGAACCGCTTCGCGACGCTCGTCGTGCGGTCGGCCGTGGCGTCGAATTGCCGGATCGCGGTGTCGGACCTCTCCTTCGGCGCATATGACCCGCTCGTGACCCACGCGGGCTCGAACCTGGACGCTGCGGCGCTCCTGACCGTCACGTGTACGAAGGGGATCGCGGTGAACATTTTGATGGACGACGGGAGTCACGAAGCCGCCGGCGTCCGGCGCATGGCGTCCGGCGCGCAGAACATCAGCTACGCGCTTTACCGCGATGCGTCGCGCTCGCGCCAGTGGGAGCGCGGCAACGTCGTCGCGGCGAGGACCGAGGGGGTCTTCACCCCGACGACGCTGGGTGTCTACGGCCGAATCCCCGCGGGCCAAGTCGTTCCGGCCGGCGCCTACTCGGACACGGTGACCGCCACCGTGGATTTCTGACGGCAGTCGGATGTGCCGTGTTCCGTGCGAAGGTCCCCAGCGTTTCTCTCGAAGCTCGCGCTTGCACTAGGCCTTCTGGTTTCCATGGCGGGACGTGCCGCGGAGCCCGCCCAACGCGCCGTCCTCCCGGTCACCGTCAACGGAGTCGAGAAAGGAGACCTCGTGGCGCTTCTCGCTGAGGGAGACGTCCTTCTGCGCGTCGGCGATCTGCAGGCGGCGGGCCTGCATGGATTCGCCGGGCGGCGGGAGACGGTCGAGGGGCAGACCTTCGTCTCGCTCGCCTCGCTCGCGCCCGAGGCCCGATTCGCCCTCGACCCTGAGACGCTCGTGCTCGGCCTCACCGTCCCCCCGGAATGGCTCGGCGTGACCGTCGTCAACCTCGGCCTCGGGCGCCCCGCGGGGGTCACCTACAGCAACGACACGAGCGCTTTCCTGAACTACGCGGTGAACTGGCACGACTTCAAGAGCGTGGACGCGTTCGGCGAGGCGGGGCTGAGCCTGCGCGGCAACCTGCTCACGACGAGCTTCACCCGCGCCGCGAACGGCTCGTTCGTGCGCGGCCTGAGCAGCTATGTCGTGGACGACCTCCCGCGGCTGAGACGCTGGGTGGCGGGCGACTCGGTCGCCGCCGCGGGCGGGCTCGGAGGCACGGCCTTCGTGGGCGGGATCAGCGTCTCGCGCAACTTCGACCTGGATCCGTACTTCGTCCGCTATCCCACGCTCACGCTCGCGGGCGCGGTCACGACACCCTCGACCGTCGACGTCTACGTGAACGGAGCGCTCGTGCGGCGGGAGCCGCTTCCTCCCGGCACGTTCGACCTGACGAACCTGTCGGTCCCCACCGGAAGCGGGACGGCGCGCATCGTGATCCGCGACGCGTTCGGCCAGGAGCGCGCGCTGACGAGTCCGTTCTACGCCTCGACGGCGGTCCTCGGGAAGGGACTCGAGGATTACGGCTACAACCTCGGCTTCCGCCGCGACCAGATCTCGACCGACAGCGCGGACTACGGCTCGCTCGTCTTCATCGGCCGCCACCGGACAGGTCTCACCGACACGCTCACGGTCGGCGCGCGGCTCGAAGGGGGAAAGGGAGTCGTCAGCGGCGGACCCGATGTCGCGCTTCGCCTGCCCGTGGGCGAGTTGGGCGGGGCCTTCGCCGCCAGCCGGAACGAGAGCGACACGGGGTTCGCAGGCTCTCTGGTCTACCGGTACGTCGGGCAGCCCGTGAACTACGGCGCCTTCGTCCAGGTCTTCAGCTCCCGGTACGCGAACGTGAGCCTCAGTGCCGGACAGGACCGCCCCCTGCTGGACGCGAGCGCGTTCGTCGGCGCCCAAGTCGGCCGGCGGGTCGGCCTGACACTTCAGTACTCGGCCACCGAGGTCCGGGACGGCGCGAGCTCGAGGCGCGCGTCCGTTGCCGCGAACGTCACCCTGATCCACGACGCGAATCTCGTCCTCTCGGGCGCGCGGACCCGGCGCGGCGGACAAAACGCGAGCGAGGTCTTCGTCGGCCTGAGCTATTTCGTCGGGGCGAGCACGACGGCGAGCGCTTCCTATCAGCGGCTCGATGGTGTCGGGTCGGGCTCCCTCGACGTCCAGAAGTCCCTGCCGCTCGGGACCGGGTTCGGATACCGCGTGAACGGCACGACCAGCGGCGGGCAGAGCGGCGGAGGCGCGACCGCGCAGTATCAGGGGCCGTTCGGTCTCTACGAGGCGACGTACCAGCGGACGAACGGCCAGAACGCCGAGACACTCAGCGTCTCGGGCGGCGTCGTCGCGATCGGCGGCGAAATTTTTCCGGCGCGGCCTGTCGGAGACGCGTTCGCCCTGATCCGCGTGCCGGGCGTCGGCGGCGTGACCGGCCTCTCCTCCAACCAGTCCGTGGGCCGGACGAGCGCGGCGGGCAACCTCCTCGTCCCCGAGCTTTCCTCGTATTACGGGAACCGCATCGCGATCGCCGACCGGGACCTGCCGCTCGACTACGCGGTGGAGACGACCGAGAAGACCGTCGCTCCTCCGTTCCGCGGCGGCGCGATCGTGACCTTCCCCGTCCGGAAGGTGCAGGGGATCCGCGGGAAAGTCGTGCTCGACGCGGGCGGCGGCCGGGAAGTCGTCCCCGCTTACGGCGAGCTGACCGTCGAGGCGGGCGGGGAGAGCCTCGAATCTCCGGTCACCGCCGAGGGCGAGTTCTACTTCGAGAACATCCCCACAGGACGCCACATCGCCACCCTGACGTTCGGCGAAACGATTTGCCGCTTCCCGCTCTTGATTCCGGTCTCCGACCGTCCGACGATCGACCTAGGCCGCCTTTCGTGCGCGGCTCCGGTCTTGCCATGAGGTGCGCCATGCGAGGGAGGATGTTCCTTCTCATCCTGGGCTTCAGCCTGGCCTTTCTCGCCGCGGCCGGGCCGGCGGAGGCGCAGGTCTGTACGATCACGACTCCGACGAGCGTCGCCTTCGGGACCTACGACGTCTACGGCGCGTTCGTGGACACGACGGGCACCGTCAGAGTCGGCTGTTTTTTCGCGACGAACGTCACAGTCGACCTGAGCCGCGGCAACGCGCCCTCGTTCAACCCGCGCTACATGGCGAACGGGGCCCAGCATCTCACCTACAACCTCTATCTCGACGCCGCGCGGACCACGATCTGGGGCGACAACACCGGCGGCTCGTCGCACTCCACGCCTGGCACCATTTTCTTCGCGTACGTCAACATCACGATTTACGGACGCATCACCGCCGGCCAGGACGTGACCGCCGGGTCGTACACCGACTCGATCACCGCGACCGTAAATTTCTGATCGGCCGACCGCGGACGTCTCAGGACTGCGCCGACACAGTGTCAGGTACGTCCCACGGAAGGCATTACTTTCCTGTTCCAGCGCTAAGTCATTGACATAAAGCCGGATCCACCCTTTTCCTGCGTGGCATTGGTCTCGCGTTGACCCCGAATGAAGGGTGGGAGCATGAGACCAGCGACGCAGAGGAAGGCGGGCAGCGGTAGAAGCGGTAGAGCGGGCATGCGTCTACCGGCCGTGGCGGGAACCCTCGCGCTTCTCGCGCTCGGCGTTTCCGGGACCGTTCTGGCCGGCTCCACCTCCGCCACGATGTCGGTCCGAGTTCAGGTACAGGCGCGCACCCTGCTGAACGTCGAATCGCAGCCGCCGAGCCTCGTCCTGACGGAGACCGACCTGGCCCGCGGCTACGTCGAAGTGCCCGCCGTCTCGCGGATCCGCGTCCGCTCGAACGACCCCGATGGTTACCTCCTCGCCTTCGATGTCTCGGCAGGACCCTTCACGGCGATCGACGTGATCGGGCTGGGCCCGCCGGCCCGGATCAGCGCGAATGGTGGCTGGCTCGCGCGCCCGTTCGCGGGAACGCTGCCGGTCACGTCCGAGCTGACTTACCGATTCCTGCTCGCCTCGGACGTCCGGCCCGGCACGTACGCGTGGCCCGTCGCTCTCTCGACGATGCCGCGCTGATCCTCACTCGGAGACCTTTCGAAACGCCCGGCAGGACGTCGAGCGCCTGATGCGAAGCGGGCGCGCCGCTTCGCCACTCGATCAGGGGTAGCCAGGGTTGGGGTTCCCGCCTGTCGGCGTGGATACGACGATATCCGTGAATATTGTGTTCGAACCGCCCGCATTCACGACGAAGAGAGCCGCATGGTACGTGCCGGCGCTCGAGTACGTGTGGACGACGGCGGAGCCGGGAGAGTACGGCCCCTGGGAATATTGCCCGTCGCCGAAGGACCAGAACCCGTAGAGAGGCGAGTTCCGGGACGTGTCCGAGAACGTGACGGGGAAGCCCATCGTGGGATTCGTCGAGACGGAGAATGAAGCCACCGGAGCGATCGTGGCGACCGCGGGCTCGGGGCTCATCTCGACCGCGAAGGGATCCCCGGAACCATTGTTGATGACGGACGCGAACACGAGGACCGGCTGGTCGCTCGTGAACTCCATCCAGAGATTCGTGTCCGTCGTGCCGGCGACGCCGG
>DASVJU010000345.1:0-3419 GCA_036385755.1 Thermoanaerobaculia bacterium | reverse complement strand
CGTATCCGAGCATCCACCACGCCGTCCAGTTCCCGGGCGAGCGCGACACGGCCTTCCTGAACGAAGAGGCGGCGCTCCCCCATTCACCGCGCGTCGCGTGGACGAGCCCCGCGTTGTAGAGCGCACGGCCGTCCTTCTTGTCGAGTTTCGCGGCGAGACCGAACTCCCGAAGGGCGTCTCGCCAGAAGCCGTCCCGGGCGATGAGGCACGCGAGATCGTTGTGCAGCGCGGCGTCGTTCGGCGTCTTCGCGAGGCGCTCGAGGAGATCGAGCGTCGCGCGGTGCTGCGGAATGCTCGGGTCCAGGAAGCCTTTGTAGACGTCCCGGGCGGCGAGGGGCCCGGCGAGCGCCGCGGCCAGAGTGAGCACGAGGGCGCCCCCGAGGCGCGCGCGTCGAGCGATGCTCATGATGGTCCTTTCGTCGGCGCAGCAAGAGAGCGACCGACGAGCCGCACTTTCCCGTCGCGCGTCTGCACGTCGAAGGCGAGGCGCGTGGCGCCCGTGGCTTTGCGGATCTCGGCGGCCTGCTTTTTCACGAGTTCCTCGAATCGGTCGTATCGGAGCCGGGAGGCGTCCTCGCCGGCCGCCACGCGCGCCGCGCAGTACCGGTCGAAGAGGGACCGGAGGTCGCCCCGTCCCGAGCCTTTTACGGACCCCGGAGAGGAAGCGTCGCCCACGGGAGAGGACGCGCCCGGCTCGAGCGGCCGCGGGCGCGCCGCGAGCCGGACCGGTCCCCGCCCCTCCTCTCGCGCGAGGATCCTCTTTTCCCAGAGATCCGAGAGCGTCGTGAAGCGGCTCTGGATCGCCTGAAGCCGGAAGCGCTCTGCGACCTTCTCGACGGGGGCGTTGCCGATGCGGCGGAGCACCTTCTCCACGCTCTTTCGGGCGGGAAGCGGAGGCACTCTCACGTCGCCCGAGAAAAAACGCTCGTAATCCAGCTTGAGAGCCGTGATGCTCTTTTCCAGGAGGTCGAGATCTCGCGCGATCGAGACGGCCATCGGCTAAAAGTAGTCTACATTCCGTCGGCATGGATCCCGAGCCGCCCCGGCCTCCCGCCATGGACCGCCTCCTCGAGACCGCGACCGCGAAGGCTCTGGTCGCCCGCCACGGAAGAGCCCGCGCGAAAGAGGCCCTGCGCGAGGCGGCGGCCGTCTGGCGCGCGTCGGAGTCCCCCGACGGCGACGCGGCCGCGTCGATCCTCGCCGCAGCCGCCCGCGCCCTCGAGACCCGTCTCCCGCCAGGGCCGCGCCGCGTGGTCAACGCGACGGGGGTCCTCCTGCACACGAATCTGGGCCGTGCGCCTCTCGCCGCGGAAGCGGTTGCCGCTGCGGGACGGGCCGCCGGGTTCTCGACGCTGGAATACGATCTCGCGGAAGGGATCCGCGGAAGGCGCGGCGAGCACGTCCGGCCGCTCGTCCTCGCGCTCTTCGCGCCCGGGCGCGGCGACCTCGACAGCCTGACCGTCACGAATGCCGCCGCCGCGCTCCTCCTCGCTCTCGACACGCTCGCGAACGGCAGTCCCGTCGCGGTGTCCCGCGGGGAGCTCGTCGCGATCGGAGGCGATTTCCGCGTGCCGTCGATCCTCGCCAGAAGCGGCGCCTCGCTGCACGAGGTCGGCACGACGAACAGGACGACGGAGAGGGACTACGAAGACGCGCTCGATGCCGGCGCGGCGGCGATCCTCAAGGTCCGGCCCTCGAACTACCGCATCGTCGGATTCACCGAAGAGGTCGCGCTTCCGGCCCTCGCCCGGCTCGGGCGCTCCCGCGGCGTCCCCGTTATCTTCGACGCCGGGGCGGCCACGCCCACGCGCCTCGCCGAGCCCGGCCTCGCAACCGAGCCCGTGCCGCTCGATGCCTTGGACGCAGGAGCCGACCTCGTCTGCTTCTCGGGCGACAAGCTCCTCGGCGGACCGCAGGCGGGAATCCTGATCGGGAGAAAGGAGCTCGTCGCACGTGCGGCCGCGAATCCGCTCGCCCGCGCCTTGCGCCCGGACAAGCTCGTCCTCGGCGCGCTGGCCGCCACGCTCGACCTGCATCTCTCCGGCCGGCGCCTCGAGATCCCCTTCTTCCGGATGCTCGAAGCGTCCATTGTTTCCCTGCGGGTCCGAGCCGAGGCGCTCGCGGCGCGCGCACGCGCGTCGGGATTCGCAGCCTCGGCCGTGGAATCGACGGCCGTCGCGGGCGGAGGTGCGGGGGCCGAGTCCACGCTGCCTTCGATGGCGGTCTCCCTCGCACACCCGGGCCGCTCCGCCGACGCCCTCGCGGCGGCGCTCCGCGGCGCCGAGCCGCCCGTCATCGCGCGGATCGACGAGGGCCTCGTTCTCATCGACCTCAGGAGCGTCGCGGAATCCGAGGACGAAGAGCTCGTCCGCGTCCTCTCAGTCCTCGGGGCTCTCCTGCCTTCCGGAGACTAGATCCCGAGCTCCTTCATCCGCTGCGCGAGCTTGCGCAGCGGCACGCCGAGCTCCTCGGACGCACGGGTCCTGTCGCCGCCGGTGGCGTCGAGGGCGCGCCGGATGCGCGCCGCCTCCCCCGCCTGCCGCCACCTCTCCGCAGTCTCCTCGAGAGTTCCGTCCAGGGAGGGATGCCGCGGCTCCGTCTCGCCCGCCACGCCGACGACGATGTCCTGAGGCCGGACGACGTCCGCCGATGCAAGAAGTACCGCGCGTTCGACGACGTTGCGGAGCTCGCGCACATTGCCCGGCCAATCGTGCGCCGCGAGCCTTTCGAGCGCGGCCGGCGAGAAGACGGGCGCCTTCTTCTTCACCTGGCGTGCCGCGGAGACCGCGAAGCCGCTCACGAGCGCGGGAATGTCTTCCTTTCGCGCGCGGAGGGGCGGCAGCCGCACGGGGAAGACGTCCAGCCGGTAGAAGAGATCCTCGCGGAACGTGCCCGCCTTCACGAGAGACGCGAGCTCGCGGTTCGTCGCGGCCACGATCCTGACGTCGACGGCAATCGGAACGGTGCCGCCCACGCGAAGAAACGTGCGCTCCTCGACGGCCCGGAGGAACTTCGCCTGCGCCGCCGGCGGAAGCTCGCCGATCTCGTCCAGGAACAGGGTCCCGCCGTCGGCCAGCTCGAAGCGCCCGGCCCGCCGTTCGCTCGCGCCCGTGTATGCGCCCCGTTCGTGCCCGAAGAGCTCGTTCTCGACGAGGCTCTCGGGGAGGGCGGCGACGTTCACCGCGACGAACGGCCCGGGGGCGCGCGGAGAGAGGGCATGCACGGCCCTCGCGAAGAGCTCCTTGCCGGTCCCCGACTCGCCCGTGAGGAGGACCGTCACGTCGGAGGCTGCGGCCGGGCGGATCCGCTCCAGGGCTTCGGCGAGCGCCCGGGACGTCCCGACGATCTCCGGCATACCCGCGAGGCCCGCCTCGGCGGCGAGGAGAGAGTGGGCGACGGCCGCACGGCGCGCGCGGACG
>DASVJU010000344.1:0-6822 GCA_036385755.1 Thermoanaerobaculia bacterium | reverse complement strand
AGTTTCGAGAACATCGACATACGGCGCTCCTCGGCGGGGCGGACCCCGCTCCGATCGTAATCGAACGGGCGCTGGCGAAGTCACGGCGTCGCCCATATTCTTGGGGGATGACCGCGAACCTCACGCCGCAGTACCACGACGCCGAAGAACGATTCAAGGGAGCGACGGACCACGGGGAGAAGCTCGCGGCGCTGCGCGAGATGATCGCGCTCCTTCCGAAGCACAAGGGCACGGAGAAGATGCTGGCCGACCTGCGCAAGCGGCTCTCGAAGCTCGAGGAAGAGGCGGCCCATCCCGCGCGCGGCGGCCCCGGGCACCGCGTCGAGATCGGCCACGTGAAGCGCGAGGGAGCCGGTCAGTGGGTTCTCCTCGGACCGCCGAACGCGGGCAAGTCGTCGCTCCTCGCGGCCCTCACGCACGCGCATCCGGAGATCGGCGACTACCCGTTCACGACGCGCGCCCCGCTGCCCGGGATGGTCACGTTCGAGGACGTGCAGGTACAGCTCGTGGACACGCCGGCCGTCGCCGAGGGCCACGCCGAGCCGTACCTCCCGAACCTCGCGCACGACGCGGACGGCGTGCTCCTCGTCGTCGACATCGGGGCCGACGACACCGCCGCGGCCGCGAGGCTTCTCCAGGATCTCCTCGCGCGTGCCCGCGTCTGGCCGCGCTCGCGGCCCCTCCCGCCGGACGCGCCTCCGTTTCTACGGTCGAAACCCGTCCTCGTTCTCGGAAACAAGAGCGAGGACGACGACGGCACGTTCGCGGCCCTCGCGCGCGACGCGGTCGGAGAGGACCTCCCCTTCATCCCCGTCTCCGCGGTCACCGGCGCGGGGCTCGAGGCGCTGCGCGAGGTCCTCTTCCGCGAGCTGAAGCTCATCCGCGTCTACCCCAAGGAGCCGGGGAAAAAGCCCGACTTCCTGAGGCCGTTCGTCCTCCCGGAAGGCGCGACGATCCACGACCTCGCCGTTCACGTCCACAAGGAGATCGCCGAGCGCCTCAAGTTCGCGCGGATCTGGGGCCATGCGAAGTTCGACGGCCAGCAGGTGGACCGCCACCACGTCCTCGCGGACAAGGACGTGGTGGAGCTGCACGCCTGAGCCGGCGTCAGCCGGCGGACATCGACCCGAGAAATTCCGCGTTGTTCTTCGTCTTGTCGAGGCGCTCGATGAGGAGCTCCATCGCCTCGACGGTCGAGAGGGGATTAAGGACCTTGCGGAGGATCCACACGCGGTTCAGCTCCTGCTTCTCGAGGAGCAGCTCTTCCTTGCGGGTGCCCGAGCGGTTGAGGTCGATGGCCGGGAAGACGCGGCGGTCGACGAGCTTGCGATCGAGGTGGACCTCCATGTTGCCGGTCCCCTTGAACTCCTCGAAGATCACGTCGTCCATTCGCGAGCCCGTGTCGATGAGGGCCGTCGCCATGATCGTCAGCGAGCCGCCTTCCTCGATGTTCCGGGCGGCCCCGAAGAACCGCTTCGGCTTCTGAAGGGCGTTCGCGTCGACACCGCCCGACAGGACCTTGCCCGACGGCGGGCACGTCGTGTTGTAGGCGCGCGCGAGCCGGGTGATCGAATCCAGGAGGATGACGACGTCCCTCTTGTGCTCGACGAGGCGCTTGGCCTTCTCGATGACCATCTCGGCCACCTGGACGTGCCGCGTCGCGGGCTCGTCGAAGGTCGAGGAGATGACCTCGCCCTTCACCGACCGTTGCATGTCCGTGACTTCCTCGGGCCTCTCGTCGATGAGGAGGACGATGAGCGTGATCTCGGGGTGGTTCGTCGTGATGGAGTTCGCGAGCGCCTGCAGGAGCATCGTCTTGCCGGTACGGGGCGGCGCCACGATGAGGCCGCGCTGGCCCTTGCCCACCGGGGCGATGAGGTCGAGGACACGTGAGGAGAGGTTCGCGGTCTCGAGGCGGATCCGCTCCTGCGGGTAGAGCGGCGTCAGGTTGTCGAAGAGGACCTTCTCGCGGGCGACGTCGGGATGCTCGAAGTTGACGGCCTCGACCTTGATCAGCGCGAAGTACCGCTCGCCTTCCTTCGGCGGCCGGATCTGCCCGGAGATCGTGTCCCCCGTGCGCAGGCCGAACTTCCGGATCTGGGACGGCGAGACGTAGATGTCGTCCGGGCCGGCGAGATAGTTGTACTCGGGCGCCCTCAGGAACCCGAACCCGTCCGGCAGCACCTCGAGGACGCCCTCCGAGAAGATGAGGCCGAGGCGCTCGGTCTGGGTCTGGAGGATCTTGAAGATGAGCTCCTGCTTGCGCAGCGCGGGCGCGCCCTCGACTTCCAGCTCCTGGGCGATCTTGAGGAGCTGCGGCATCGAGTGGTTGTGCAGCGTCCGGATGTCGAGAACGGGCTCGGCGGGAGCGCCCGGAGGTCCGGCCGCCGCGGGCGGCTCTTCGACGTCGGCGGGGAGATCGCGGGGGTCGATGTCGCGGGCGGCGTAGTCGGCGCCGGGCACCTTGCGTCGGGGCATGCGTTACTCCTTGGAGGCGGGTGAGAGAGCCGCGCGCAGGAGACGCGCGAGCTCGGGGAGGTTTTCGCCGGTCTCGGCCGAGACGGGCAGGAGGGGGCGGTCGGGGGCTTCGAAAGCGGCGGCGAGCGCACGGCGGCGGCGTACGCGCTCGGACGATTTCACGGCGTCCCATTTCGTGGCGGCGACGACCGTGGGCACGAGAGATTCTCTGAGAAAAAGGGCCATCGAGACGTCGCTCGCCTGGGGCTCGAGCCGGCCGTCCACAAGAAGGAGCGCGGCGGACACCGGGGCGCACTCCGCCGCGCCCACGAGGAGCGTCTCGATCATCCCTTGGAAGGACTCTCTCTTTTCCTTCGACGTTTTGGCAAACCCGTATCCGGGGCAGTCGACCACGTCGAACTTCTCTCCCACCCGGTACCAGAAGAGCGCCTGCGTGCGCCCCGGCGTCTGGGAGACGCGCGCGACCTTCGTACCGAGAAGGGCATTCAGCAATGTGGATTTCCCGACGTTCGACCGCCCGAGGACCGCCAGAGAGGGCAGCGCCTCGCCCTTCGGCCTCTCGCCCGACCGATAGGCCGGAAGCACGAGACGCACCTCGGCCCCCGCGGCGAGCGGACCTCTCACGTTGCCGGACCGGTGCCCGGCACGCGAGGAAGCGGAGGCGAGGGAGATTTTCATGGGAAGGGGGAGAAAGAGAAATTTCCTAGAAAGTGAAGAGGGCGCTGGGAGCGCCCGCAGCCGGAGCCTATCAGGTTTGCGCAGTTCGCCGGGAGGGGTCTTAGGGGGAACCTGGCGAAACAGGTTCCCCCTGATTCATGTCAGTGCGCGGTAGGGGGCGTCGTTCCGGCCTCGGGAGCGAGCACCTTCGGGGCCATGGGCGTCGGCGCACCCTCCAGCGTGAGACGGACGACCTCGTCCACGTCCTCGACGAGATGGAATTCCATGACTGTCCGGATCTCCTCCGGCAGGTCGTCCAGGTCCTTCTCGTTCTCCTTCGGCAAAAGAATCGTCGTGATTCCCGCACGGTAGGCCGCGAGGAGCTTCTCCTTGATGCCGCCGACGGGCAGCACCTTGCCGCGGAGCGTGATCTCGCCCGTCATCGCGAGGTCCTTGCGGATCGGAATCCTCGTAACGGCCGAGAGGATGGACGTCGCCATCGTGATGCCCGCCGAGGGGCCGTCCTTCGGAATCGCGCCCTCGGGGACGTGCACGTGGATGTCCTTCTTCTCGTAGAAGTCGGCGTCCGCGCCGTACAGCTCCGCGCGCGTCCTCACGTACGTGAGCGCAGCTCGCGCGCTTTCCTGCATGACCTCGCCGAGCTGGCCCGTCAGCACGAGGTTGCCTTTGCCGCGCATGAGCGTCGTCTCGATGTAGAGGATGTCGCCGCCCGATTCCGTCCAGGCGAGGCCGGTCGCAAGGCCGATTTCGGCGGTCTCGCCCTTCTTGTTCAGGCGGAACTTCGGCTTGCCGAGGTACGACGCGAGGTTCTCGGCCGTGACCGTGAGCGGCGTCTCGGCATCCTTGCCGATGATCTTCCGGGCGATCTTCCGGCACACGGAGGCGATCTCGCGCTCCAGGTTGCGGACGCCCGCCTCGCGCGTGTACTTCTCGATGAGGCCGTACAGGGCCCCGTCCTCGAAGACGGCCTGCGAGGACTTGAGCCCGTTCTCCTTGATCTGCTTCGGCACGAGGAACTGCTTCGCGATCGCGACCTTCTCGTTCGGCGTGTAGCCCGAGAGCGGGATGATCTCCATCCGGTCCTTGAGGGCGGGCGGAATCGGGTGCACGACGTTCGCCGTCGCGATGAACATCACCTTCGAGAGGTCGTACTCCGTGTCGAGGTAGTGGTCCACGAAGGCGTGGTTCTGCTCGGGATCGAGCACCTCGAGGAGCGCCGACGACGGGTCGCCCCGGAAGTCCATCGACATCTTGTCGACCTCGTCGAGAAGGAACACGGGGTTCACCGAGCCCGCCTTCTTCATGAGCTGGATGATCTGGCCCGGGAACGCGCCGATGTACGTGCGCCGGTGGCCGCGGACCTCGGCCTCGTCGCGCACGCCGCCGAGCGACAGGCGCACGAACTTGCGATTGAGCGATTTCGCGATGCTCTTCGCGAGCGACGTCTTGCCGACGCCCGGAGGGCCCGCGAAGCACAGGATCGAGCCCTTCGTCTCCGTGACGAGCTGGCGCACGGCGAGGAATTCGAGGATGCGCTCCTTCACCTTTTCGAGGCCGAAATGGTCCTCGTTCAGGATCTTCTCGGCGCGCTTGATGTCCCTCATCTCGCGCGTCGCCTTCTTCCACGGCACCTGCACGAGCCAGTCGATGTAGTTGCGCGAGACCGTGGCCTCGGCGGAGACGTTCGGCATCGCCTCGAGCCTCTTCAGCTCGGCGAGCGCCTTCTCCTTCGTCTCCTTCGGCATCCCGGCCTTTTCGATCTTGACCTTCAGCTCCTCGAGCTCGTCGGACTTGTCGTCCTTCCTGCCGAGCTCCTGGTGGATGGCCTTGATCTTCTCGTTGAGGTAGTACTCCTTCTGGGCCCGCTCCATCTGCTTCTTGACCTTGTTGTTGATCCGCCTGTCGATGTTGATCTTCTCGATCTCGATCTCGAGCAGGTCCTGGAGCTTCTGAAGGCGCTCGAGCGGGTTCACCGTTTCGAGAAGCGTCTGCTTCTCGACGGTCGCGATCGACGACGGCAGATGGCCCGAGAGCATGTCGCAGAACGCATCGGGATCGTCCATCTTGAGCGACGAAAGAAGCCCCTCGAACGCGAGGTGGTGCGAGAGCTTCGCGTACTGCTCGAAAACGGAAAGAACCTTCGAGAGGTACGGCGCGAGCTCGTCGGCCGAGGCTCCGAGCGGCCTGGGCTCGAGGCGCTCGACGCTGACCGCGAGGTGGCCGGTGCCCGCCGTGAAGGCGCAAATCCGGCCGCGGACGACGCCCTCGACCATGACCTTGATGTGGCCGTTCGGAAGCTTCAGCGACTGCACCACCGACGCGATGACGCCCGTCTCGTGGATGTCGCCCGCGACCGGCTCGTCGATCTTGGGGTCCTTCTGCGCGGCCAGGAAGATTCTCTTCTCGGACGACGCGAGGGCGGACTCCAGCGCGGCAATGGACGACGCGCGGCCCACGACGAAGGGCGCCATCATTCGGGGAAAGACGACCATGTCGCGGAGGGGAACGAGAGGAAGCGTCCGGTCGGCGGACGCGAATGGTTCGATGGAGGTCGGAGTCGTCATCGGGTCACCTCGAAGGCGGAGTGGGGGCGGGGAGCGCCGGAGCGGGGCCTGGGTCCCTGGGAGGCGTCGACCTCAGCCCGCCTTCCGGAGCGAGAGGATGGGAGCGGCGCGGCGCAGCACGACGTCCTTCGTGATGACGCACTCCTCGATCTCCTCCTCCGAGGGCACGCGGTACATGACGTCCAGCATGATTTCCTCGAGGATGATCTTCAGGCCCCGGGCGCCGACATTCCTCACGAGCGCCTCTTCGGCGATCTGCTCCAGGGCGTCGTCCGAGAAACGCAGGTTCACGTTTTCGAAGTCGAGAAGCGCCTGGTACTGCTTGATGAGAGAGTTCTTCGGTTCCTTCAGGATCGCGACGAGCGCCGGACGGTCGAGGTCGTGCAGCGTGGCGACGACCGGAACCCGCCCGACGAACTCCGGGATCATCCCGAACTTGATCATGTCTTCGGGGTGCACCTTCTCGAGTATGTCCCCGGCGCGTTTCTCTTTCTTGGAGACGATCTTCGCGCCGAAGCCCATCGACTTCTCGGTGAGACGGCGGCCGATGATGTCCTCGAGCCCCACGAAGGCTCCGCCGATGATGAACAGGATGTTCGTCGTGTCGATCTGGATGAACTCCTGGTGCGGGTGCTTGCGACCGCCCTGCGGGGGCACGTTCGTGACCGTGCCCTCGAGAATCTTCAGGAGTGCCTGCTGGACGCCTTCGCCCGAGACGTCGCGCGTGATGGAGGGGTTCTCGCCCTTCCGCGCGATCTTGTCGATCTCGTCGATGTAGACGATGCCGCGCTCGGTCTTTTCCTTGTCCTGGCCCGCGGCCTGATAGAGCTTCAGGATGATGTTCTCGACGTCCTCGCCGACGTAACCCGCCTCGGTGAGCGTCGTGGCGTCCGCGATCGTGAAGGGCACCGACAGCATCCGCGCGAGCGTCTGCGCGAGCAGCGTCTTGCCCGTGCCCGTCGGGCCGATCAGGAGGATGTTCGACTTCTGGAGCTCGACCTCGAGCTTGCGGTTCTTCTCGAAATAGTCGATCCGCTTGTAGTGGTTGTAGACCGCGACCGCGAGCTTGCGCTTGGCGGTCTCCTGGCCGACGACGTACTCG
>DASVJU010000343.1:0-2120 GCA_036385755.1 Thermoanaerobaculia bacterium | reverse complement strand
CGGCGACGGAGACCGACTGCTCTCCGGTGTTCGCTCCCTGGAGGGTGCGGGCGCCGATGCACTCTCGTTCGTCAGCGAGGAGCGGGCGCTGTTGCGCGCGACCGCTTCCGCGGCCGGCGCCCTCCTCGCGCGTTCGTCGGCCGCCCTTCCGGGCCGGACCGTGATCGAGGTCTCGGATCCACAGGCCGCCCTCATCAAGGTCCTGCGCCTCTTCCATCCCGTGCGGGCTCCGCGGCCCGGCATCCATCCCACGGCCGTCGTCGACGCGGGCGCTTTCGTCGACCCGTCGTCCGAAATCGGGCCCTATGCCGTCGTGGGAGATCTCTCGAGAATCGAGGCGAACGCGATCGTCGGGGCGCACGGCGTCGTTGGAAAGAGGTGCCGTGTCGGCGCGGGTTCGTGGCTGCATCCCCACGTCGTCCTTTACGACGACGTCGTCCTGGGCGACCGGGTCGAAGTTCATAGCGGCGCAGTCCTCGGAGCGGACGGATTCGGCTATGTGACGACGGACAAGGGCCTCGTCAAGATTCCGCAGGTTGGAATCGTCGCGATCGCCGACGACGTCGAAATCGGCGCGAACACCTGCATCGACCGCGCCGCGCTCGAGACGACGTCCGTTGGCGCGGGCACGAAGGTCGACAACCTCGTCCAGATCGGCCACAACGTGACGATCGGCCGCCACGACGTCGTCTGCGCGCAGGTCGGGATCGCGGGTTCGGCCGTGCTCGAGGACGGCGTCGTCCTCGGAGGCCAGGTCGGCGTCGCCGGACACCTCACGGTCGGCGCGGGCGCCAGGGTCCAGGCCCAGAGCGGGATCGGCGCCGACGTGCCGCCGGGCCAGGCGCTTCACGGAACGCCCGCATTCGGCTATCGCGATTACCAGAAGTCCTGGATCGAGCTCCGGCGGCTACCGGAGACGGCCCGCCTTGTGCGCCGCCTGGCCGAGAGAGCGGGCCTCCTCAAGGGAGCACGGGAATGACCGAACAGAGCACGGCCCGCAACATCCTGGAGATCATGCGGCTCCTGCCGCACCGCTATCCGTTTCTTCTCGTGGACCGGATCCTCGAGATGTCTCCGGGGCCGGTCGTGCCGGGCTCGAAGGTCACGGGACTCAAGAACGTGTCCGTCAACGAGCCGTTTTTCCAGGGGCACTTCCCGGGGAACCCGGTCATGCCCGGCGTCATCATCCTCGAGTGCATGGCCCAGGTGGCGGGATGCCTTTTCTTCGCGAACGAGCCGGCACCGGAAACGAAACTGATGTACCTCTCGGGTGTCGACAAGGCGCGCTTCCGCCGTCCCGTGTTTCCGGGAGACCAGCTCGTCGTGGTCGCCGAGATCGTCCAGGTACGCTCGAATCTCGTGCGGATGAGGTCCGAGGCGCGTGTGGACGGCGCCCTGTGCGCGGAAGCGGAGTTCATGAGCAGCCTCGTCGAGAGCCCTTCGGCGGTGCGGTGATGGCGACGCACCCGACCGCCGTCGTCGACGAGACGGCCTCCATTCACCCCACCGCGGAGATCGGACCCTACGCGATCGTCGGGGCGCGGGTCACGATCGGCGCGCGGACGGTGGTGGGCGCCCACGCCGTGATCGAAGGCCCGACGACGCTCGGTGAAGACAACCGGGTCTCGGCGCAGGCCGCGCTCGGAGGGCCTCCGCAGGACCTCAAGTACAAGGGGGAGCCCACAACGCTCGTCATCGGGCACCGGAACATGTTCCGGGAGTTCTGCACGATGCACCGCGGGACGGTCACGGGGCACGGCACGACGATCATCGGAGACGACAACCTCTTCATGGCCTATTCGCACGTTGCCCACGACTGCGTCGTCGGGAGCCGCACGGTCTTCGCGAATGGCGCGTCGCTGGCCGGCCACTGTGTCGTCGAGGATGACGTCGTGCTCGGGGCCTACGCCGGCGTGAGGCAGTTTTTACGCGTGGGCCGGTACGCGTTCGTCGGGGCGTTTGCGGGCATGAACCACGACGTGCTCCCGTTCCTCTGGAGCTCTTCGGACCGCGACGTCAGGGCCTGGAAGGTGAACAGCGTCGGGCTCGAGCGCAAGGGCTTCTCGAAGGAGCGCGTGGCGGCCCTGCAGAAGGCCTACCGCATCCTCCACCGCCACCGG
>DASVJU010000342.1:0-3259 GCA_036385755.1 Thermoanaerobaculia bacterium | reverse complement strand
AATCTTGAAAGTCGTGCCGGCATCGGACGAGGCACCCGCGCCGTCTTACCGCCGCCGCGCGGATTTCATCTCGGCGCGCGCTTCGCGGTCGGCCTCGCGGCGCCGAATCGTCTCGCGCTTGTCGTGAAGCTTCTTGCCGGTCACGAGCGCGATCTCGACCTTGACGCGCGCACCCTTGAAGTAGAGGTTCAGCGGCACGCAGGTCGCCCCCGACCGCTGGATCTTCGACGCGAGACGGACGATCTCGCGCTTGTGAAGCAGGAGTTTGCGGTTCCGTTTCGCGTCGACGTTGTTGTAGCTCGCCGCTCCGTACGGCGGAATGTGGACGTTCCACAGCCAGGCCTCGCCGCCCGTAACCGCCACGTACCCGTCCTGAAGGCTGGCCTTGCCCGCGCGCAGGGACTTCACCT
Organism: Thermoanaerobaculia bacterium; assembly: GCA_036385755.1. GTDB lineage: Bacteria > Acidobacteriota > Thermoanaerobaculia > UBA5066 > UBA5066 > Fen-183. The sequence continues at coordinate 2,849 of DASVJU010000342.1, read as the reverse complement.
CGGGGCCTGTGAGCGAGACGCCGGCCTCGAGCTTTTCCTCGATGTTGTACTCGTGGAAGGCGCGCCGGTTCGACGCGACCGGACGGTGGCCGGAGTTCTTGAGGGCGAGGCGCGCGTCTGCCTTCTCGCCCTGCCTCTCGATGCGGGATTTCACGCGGCGTCCCGGCTCAGTCCGAAGCGTCCTCGACCATCCGCTTGAACTCCAGCGTGACCTCGGGGTCGAACTGCGTACCGGCCTTCGACTCGAGGATGTCGATGGCCTGGTAGTCCGACAGCACGGAGCGATACGAGGTCGGAGACGTCATGGCGTCGAACGCTTCGCACAAATGGATGATGCGCGAGCCGAGCGGAATTTCGTCGCCCCGGACTCCGTCGGGATAGCCGCCGCCGTCCCACCGTTCGTGGTGATGCTTGATGAGCGGAGCGATCGGGTAGGGCCACGGGATGTCCTCGACGAGGTGGGCGCCGACGCGGGAATGCTGGCGGAGAAGGGACAACTCTTCATCGGTCAGCGTGCGCTTCGCGTAGAGCGTGTCGTAGTTGAGCTCGCGCATGCCGACGTCGTGCAGGATGCCGGCCACCGTAATCTGCTCGACCTCCATGGGCGCAACCCCGAGCTGCGCGGCCAGCTTCCGCGCCATGCGGCCCACGTTGAAAGAGTGCGTCCTGAGCGCCGTGCGTTTCTGAAGGCCCGGCTCGAGGAGCTTGTTGACGAGTCCGCGATACGCCTCGCGGAAGCGGGCCTCGCTGCGGTTGCCGGAGAGGATGTTGCGCAGGACGACGTGCGCCGCGCGCAGGGCCTCGCGGGCCTCTGGGTTCAGGCCGTGGCGGAAGAGCAGCGAAAACAACATGACGCCTTCGGCCGAGCTGTCGAGGACGCTCGACTGGATCGAGACGATCTCGGCTCGGCGCAACGCGGGTGCCTCGGCGTGCGGCGGGTCGAGCGCCCGCCAGGACGGATCGGACGCAAACGGAAACGGCACGGCCGTCTTCGCGAAGATCTTCTCGAGGTTCTCGAGGAGGGCCGGCGCGATGTCGGCGTCGAGCGGGCGCCGCCCGGCAATCGTGATGGTCGCGCCTCCCGGCACGAAGGAGGACACGGCGGCGACCTCGACCTCCTCGTAGCTGAGACAGGTGGGAAGGTAGAGGCCGATGAACTCGGCTTCGCGCGGCGTCAGCCCTCCGCCCGCGGCCGCGGCGGCCTTCGGGGGCGAGCTGCGCGCGAGCGTGTCTTCGACGAGCCGGAGCGCCCGCGAAACCGCGCTCGGAAGCTGATTGCCGCCCTCGGCCTCGGGCTCCGGGGGCAGGGCCCCGGTTCGGCGAAAAAGGGCCGCCGTGCCGAGCTGGGCCGTGGAATACCCCGACGTGCGTTCCAGGGGCGAGGGGAGAGCCGTCACCGTGTCCACGCGGTCGAGGGGCCGTTCGACCTGGGGCGCCGCGTCGGAATGGATGATGGTGCCTCCGCCGCGCGCGTCCGCGATGCGGCGCAGCTCGATCGCGAATCGCCGCAGGAGATCCGAGATCTCGAGAATGTCGTCCTGGGTGAAAGCCCTGCGGCCGGCCTTCTCGCGCACGTCGACGAGCCCCATGATCCGGCCGTCGAGATAGAGAGGCGCGAGAAGAATGCGCGTGGACGTAGCCTGGACCATCAGGTCCGTCAGCTTTCCCGCCGCATTCACGTTGTTGAGGAACGTCGGCTCGCGGTGCTCGTAGAGGTAGTTGACGACCGCGTCGTTGCGGCCGAGGAGCTCGGCAAGATGGTCGGTCCGGCCGAAGCCGAACTGCGCCTTCAGGCGGAAGACGGACTGCGCAGGATCCAGCGCATAGAACGCCGCCTTCGACGGCCGCCATTTCTGGCCGAGGACCGCGAGAAAGTCCTGATAGTACTTCTCGTCAACAGGCGCGAGCACGGCTGCCTCCGGACAGGAAGAGGATAGCAGCCGCGATTTTGCACGAGAGGCTCGAACGCCGGTGTGACCGAAAAGCCGCAGGTGAGGGGATTCCGCCACACACACCGCCCCGCGCGGAGGTCGTCCCCTTCTAAAACGCAGCCAAAGACGGGGATACGCCATGGCATCCCCTGTGCAAAACGCCCTCCGAATGCGCGCGCAGAACACCCTTGCCCGCCGCGTGAGGCTCTCGGGAATCGGGCTTCATTCGGGCCGCCACGTCCACGTCGTCCTGCACCCGGCCGTCCCAGGCCACGGCATCGTCTTCTACCGGTCCGACGTCGATTTTTTCATCCGCGCCGTCGCCGAGGAGGCCGGACGTTTCGACCACGCGACGACGCTCGGCGAGCGTGGCCGCGACGTGGCCACCGTTGAACATTTGCTCTCGGCGACTGTTGGGGCAGGTCTCGACAACGTCCTCGTGGAGCTCGACGGCCCCGAAGTGCCCATTCTCGACGGCAGCGCGCTGCCCTGGCTCGACGCCTTCGAGACCGCGGGCCTCGCCCCGCAAGGCGCGCTCGCGCTTCCGTTCGCCCCGTCGCGCGTCGTCGCCGTTCCCGACTCGGGAGGCAGGAAGCTGGAGATCCGCCCCGCGCGCGACCTGCGCGTGACGTACACGATCGATTTCCCGAACCCCGCCGTCGGGCGGCAGTCGATCACGGTCGTCATCACGCCTGGCTCCTACGCCGCGCACCTGGCGCCGGCTCGCACCTTCGGCTTCCTCTCGGAGTACGAGGCGCTCAAGGCCCACGGCCTCGCGCGTGGCGCCCGCGAAGACAACTGCATCGTCGTGGGTGACGACCGCGTCGAGAACGGCGACCTGCGGTTTGCCGACGAATTCGTGCGTCACAAGGCGCTCGACCTGCTCGGAGACCTCGCCCTCGTGGGCCGCCCCGTCGT
>DASVJU010000341.1:0-17394 GCA_036385755.1 Thermoanaerobaculia bacterium | reverse complement strand
CCCGGACGCTGCGGGCGACCGGGAACGCGTCGCCGGCGGACCTGCCGGAGGCGCTGGTCTTCTGGCAGCGTTTTCTTCTGGAGAGGCCGGGCTGGATGCGGGCGACGCTGTGGGAGGCGCTTGACCCGCCGGCAGGCCGGCTCCCGGGCGCGGACGAGAGGCGTGCCGTGTGGCGCGCCGCAGTCGACTCGCTCGAGGAGATGCAGCGCCTCGGCCTGCTGCGCCGGGGCCTCGACGCGCGCTATCTGCAGCTCGCCCTCGTCTCCCTGACGCTGATGCCCGCCGCGCTTCCGCAGATGGCGCAGCTCGTCACCGGGCTCTCCCCTTCTGACCCGCGCTTTCGCGAGGGACAGGAGACGTTCCTGAGAGCGTTCGGGATCCTTCTCGCGCCGCGTCCGTGATCCTCTCTCCCCCTAAGCCGTCTGCATCATGCGGGTTCAGGGACGGGCTCCCAGATTCATTCCAGGCGTGAGCCTGCGAGAGGAGCCCGTCATGGCGAAACTTCTTCGGAACTCGTCCCGAGCCCCCGTCACCGTCCAGGAGACCGCGACCGTCGAAGCCGCCGTGAAGACCATGGTCCAGGAACGGATCGGCGCCGTGGTCGTGCTCAGGGGAACCGAGATGGCGGGGATCTTTTCGGAGCGCGACGTCCTCGACAAGATCGTCCTCGCCAGGCGCGACCCGGCCACGACGCCCGTCTTTGCCGTCATGACGTCGCCCGTCGTCGCCGTGAGCCCGAGCGGCGACGATGCCGAGGCGGCGCAGACGATGGCCGAGCACCACATCCGCCACCTCCCGATCCTCGACCAAAGGAAGAGAGTCGTCGGGGTGGTCTCCCTCCGGCACGTCATGGAGGAGCGGATCGCCGACCTCGAGCACGAGGTGAACGCTCTCGAGGCCTACCTCGGCTACGACGGCGTCGCGGGCTGACCCGTCTTCGGCCGGGCGCCCGGCAACCGATTCGCGCCTCTCCTGAGAGAATGAATCATGCCGCGAAACGATGCCCCTCTCCGTGAACATCTCTCGCGCGCGCTGTCCTGGGCGAGCGCGCACCTCAGTCTCGAAGACGCCGTGAAGGGCCTGCCTCCGCGCCTCCGCGAGAAGAGGCCGAAGGGGCTCCCGCACTCTCCGTGGGAGCTCCTCGAGCACATCCGGCTCGCGCAGCGCGATCTCCTCGCTTTCTGTCGCGATCCGAACTACGTCGAGGGCGCCTGGCCGGACGCGTACTGGCCAAAAACCCCGGCACCAACTTCCTCGGGTGCCTGGAAAAAGTGCCTCGCGGAGATCGCCGCCGATTGCGAGGCCTTCCAGTCCTTCGTGAAGACGACGCCGGATCTCTTCGCCGAGATCCCGGGCCACAGGGGAAAGACGATCCTGCGTTCCGTGCTCCTCGCGATCGACCACACGTCGTATCACGTTGGGCAGCTCGTGATGGCCCGGAAGCTCCTGACCGCGTCGAAATAGACCGGGGATCGCTTCCGGACGCGGGTTCAGCCGAGGCCGGCCTCGAGCCTGTCGACGAGGGCGACGTACTTCTTCATCGCGTCGTCCTTCGACAACCCCTTGCGCTTCGTCCACGCGTCGAACTTCGCGCGGCCTTTCAGGTCGAGCATCCCCGGCCGCGAGCCCGCGACGTCCCCTTCCGTGCCCTGCTTGTAGAACGCGTAGAGGTCGAGAAGCTGGTCGTTGGACGGGCGCTTCGAGAGTTTCTCGACGCGCGCCTTGGCCTCGTTGAACTTTTCCGCGGCGGAGGACCCCTTCTTGGCGGCCATGATGTCTCCTCTTGTTGTTTGGCCCGGATCATAGCGGCCCGTCTCCCGCAGGCGTCCATAATCCCGCCGTGCGAACGGCCCTGCTTCAGATGGATCTCGCGTGGGAAAACTGGCAGGCGAACCACGCGCGCGCCGCGAACCTCCTCAAGGGGGCGGCCGACAGCGGCGCCGACCTCGCGCTCCTGCCCGAGATGTTCGCGACCGGTTTCTCGATGGACGGCGCAAAGGTCGCGCAGCCGCCGGGCGGCCCCACGGAACGCTGGCTCCTGGCCATGGCGCGCGGCCTCGGTCTCCATGTCATCGCCGGGCTCGCGGAGACCGGCGCCCCGGGCGGCCTTCCCGTCAACAACGCGCTTCTCGTCACGCCCGACGGCGACGTCTCGCGCTACACGAAGCTCCACCCGTTCTCGATGGCGAAAGAGGACGAGCACTACGCCGCGGGCTCGAGAATCGTCACGTGGGAGATCGCGGGCGCGCGCGTCACGCCGCAGGTCTGCTACGACCTCCGTTTCCCCGAGCCCTTCCGCCTCGCGGCCGGCGAGACGGATGCCTTCGTCGTCATCGCGAACTGGCCCGAGCGCCGGCGCGCGCACTGGCAGACGCTGCTTCGCGCGCGCGCGATCGAGAACCTCTGTTACGTCCTCGGAGTCAACCGCGTCGGCGAGGACGGAAACGGCGTTTCGCACCTCGGCGACTCCGCCGCGATCTCGCCGTGGGGCGAGACGCTCGTGAGCGCCGCCGGCGCCGAGACGGTCCTTCTCGTCGACGTCGATCCCGGTCAGGTGAAAGACGCGCGCGCGAAGCTTCCGGCGCTCCAGGATCGAAGACCCGACCGCTACACGCGCTGACCGGGGCCCGTGTCGCCCGGCCGGACTCTTCAGGCGATTTCGATCGGGATCGACAGGTCGAGGACGGCCTCGGGCCGGCACGATCCTTCGCCGCACGCGCGGTAGCGCGTGCGGACGGTCACGTCTCTCTTACCCTTCGACGCTTTCCCGGAGACGGAGAAGGAAATATCTGCTTCGAAGGTCCCGTGCCAGCCCGAGACGACTTCCCCGCCGGTGTCTTCGATGCGCGAGGGCGGCGGCAGGGGGATCTCTTCGAAGGTGAATCCGGACTCGGCCTGTGCTTCTACCCGCAGACCATCGGGTTCCTGCAGGTGCCAGCCTTCGGAAATCGTGAGCCTGAGGCGAATCGCGCCCTTTTCGCCGCGCGCCACGCGCGGCTCGACGGCCACTCCCTCGACGTGCAGCGGCGTTCCCCGCGCATGACCCCCGATGACCTTCAAGGAAAAATCACCCGAGCCCTGAGGCGACCTGGGTCGTCGCGCTGCGCCAGTGTCTTCGAGAGGGAGCAAGCCGTATTTGTCCTCGAATTCCAGGAGCGTCTCGTACGCGAAGTACCAGGACTCCGTGCCGTGGGGCGATCGCGCCATGAGCCACACGACTTCGTCGACGGCCTCGCGCGCCTCGCGCGCGAGCTCCATGTCGCCCGTCTTCAGCGCGAGGCGCGCGAGCGCCCACGCGGCGGCGCCGGACGAGGAAGGCGTGGCCTTGTCGAAGAGGTCCCGCGCGTTCACGAGAAGCTCTTCGTTTCCCTCGCCCGAGAACGTGAAGCCGGGACCGTCCTTGCGCTTGAACCGCTCGCGCATCGAGGCCGCCGCCGCGATTGCCTCGTCGCGCCATACGCCCGGGCCGCCTTCGTCGTCCGCTTCCGCGAGGTCGAGAAGGGCATGGACGAAGAAGGCTTCGTCCTCGAGGAACGCGGGGATCTTCGCGACACCGTCCTTCCACGTGCGCTGGAGCCGCCCCGCGCCGTCGCGGCAGTCCTCCAGCAGGAAGCGCGCGCCGGCGCGCGCGGCCTCGAGGAAACGAACGTCGTTCAGGATGCGGCCCGCGATCGCGAGGCCCGACACCGCGAGCGCGATCCAGCCCGCGATGCGCTTGTCGTCGAGGGCGGGAGGAATTCGTTTTGCTCGCGCATCGAGAAGCTTGAGCCTCAGCGGCGCCAGTCTCTCTTCGGCACCCGGCGATAAAGAGATTTTCTTAGAAAGGAAGAGGACCGAAGCGCCGGTGCCGCGCCCCGTCGCCTCCTCGCGAAAGTTGCCGCCCTCGCGGACCCCATACCATTCGCAGAAAAAGCTGCCTTCCGTTTCGCCGAGGCATTCCCGGATCTGCGCCTGGTCCCAAACAAAATATTTCCCTTCCTCCCCCTCCGAATCCGCGTCCGTCGACGCGTAGAACCCGCCTTCGGGTCCCGTCATCTCGCGCCGGAGGTAGTCCGCGGTCTCACGGGCGACGCCCGCGAAGAGGTCGTTTCCCGTGAGCGCGTAAGCGCGCGCGTAAACGCCGAGAAGCTGCGCGTTGTCCGTGAGCATCTTCTCGAAATGCGGGACGAGCCAGTGCGCATCGGTGGAATAGCGATGAAAGCCGCCGCCGAGATGGTCGCGGATGCCGCCGAGCGCCATGGCCTCGAGCGTGGCCTCCGCCATCGAGAGCGCCGCCCCGTCCCCGGCCGCTCCGCGGCGGAGGAGCCACGCGAGCGCGAGATGCGGCGGAAACTTCGGCGCGTCGCCGAAGCCGCCATTCTCCGGATCGAAGAGGCGCGACAGCGCGCTTCCGAGGAGGCCGAGGCTTGCGGGCGAAAGCGGCTCGGGCGCGCCCCGCGCCGTGACGCCGGACGCCCCGCCTCCGGACGCCCCGCTTCCGGACGCCAAAGCCACCTCGGCCGCGATCACGGCCGCGCCGCTCGTGAGGCCGGCGCGATTCTCGCGCCACGCCCCCTCGAGCCTCCTGAGAAGCGTGAGAAATCCCGGGCTCCCGTGCCGGTCGTCGGGCGGAAAGTACGTGCCGGCGAAGAACGGTTTGCGGTCGGACAGAAGGAACGCCGACAGCGGCCAGCCCCCGCGGCCGGAGGTGAGCTGGACGGCCGTCATGTAGACGTCGTCGACGTCCGGCCGCTCCTCGCGATCCACCTTGATGCTGACGAAGTGCGCGTTCAGAAACCGCGCGATCTCTTCGTTCTCGAACGACTCTCTCTCCATCACGTGGCACCAGTGACAGGACGAATACCCGATCGACAGGAAGACGGGGCGATCCTCGAAGCGCGCCTTCTCGAAGGCCTCGTCTCCCCACGGATACCAGTCCACCGGATTGTGCGCATGCTGGAGAAGATACGGCGAGGATTCGAGGGCGAGCCGGTTCGGCATCGTCGTAGCATCTCATCATGCGCAAGGCGGACTATGGCGTCGACGCCCCGGGCGTGATCCGGAATCTCTTCGTGATCGGAGGGCTCCTTCTCGCGGCGGTGCTCCTCGGCCCCGGAAGCGTCGGGCCCTTCCGGGTCGGCGCGACCAGCGTGACGCTGGGGGTCCGCGGCATGTTCGCCGGAGGAGCCGTCTGCTGTCTGCTCGGCGGCGCCCTCATGATCCTCTACGCCGAAGTCGGCAAGTTCCGCCAGCGCGACCGCATGCTCGCGATGATCCCGTGGACGGGCGCGGAGAACGTGCTCGACGTGGGCACCGGGCGCGGGCTCCTCGCGATCGGCGCGGCGAAAAGGCTGACGACGGGCCGCGTCGTGGGGATCGACATCTGGAATGCATCGGATCTGACCGGAAATACCGCCGACAGCTTGCTCGCGAACGCGGAAGTGGAGGGAGTCGCCGAGCGCGTCGAGGTCCGGAACGCAGACGCGCGTCGCATGCCGTTTCCCGACGGGTCGTTCGACGTCGTTCTGTCGAACGTCTGTCTCCACAACATCCCGGATGCGAAGGGCCGGGCGGAGGCTTGCCGCGAGATCGGGCGAGTGCTGCGTCCCGGCGGCGTGGCCCTCATCTCGGACTTTCGCGAGACGGCGCTCTACGCGGCGGCGTTCCGCGAAGCGGACTTCCACGTCGAGAGGTCCGGCCTCGGGCTCTTCGACACGTATCCGCCGATGCGCGTCGTTCGGGCGGAAAAACCCAGGGCCTGAGGTTCAGTTCGCGCCAAGGGCCGCGTCGCCGGCTTCGGCGGCAGGCGGCTCATCCGCAGCGGTCGCTTCGTTCGGGGCCTCGCCTTCCGATTCGTCATTCCCGCGCACGGCGAGGTCGCCGGCGGAGCTCGAACGCCATGCCGCGGGCGCCGCCGGGAAGACCGACGTCGTGCGCGCCTCGCTCCAGAGGCCGCGCCGGTCCGACATCGCGCGCATCTGAAGGACGGCGAGCGACGAGGCGAGCGGGCCCCGGCGCTGCACCGACGGCCAGGCGAGGCCCGCCTCGACGAGTTCGGCGCTGAGGTTCCTGCCTCCCGGAAGCGACACGTACCCGATCCGCTTTCCGTCCCGGAGCCGGGATTCCTCGACGTGAACGTCCCGTCCGAGGGCGAGCCGGTTCGCAAAGGCCCGTGCCGCCTTTGCATGTGGTTGCCCTTTTTCGGGGAATTCGACCTCCGCCAGGCGGAAGCTCTCGGGGCGGCCATCCTTGAGAACGACGACCTGGGCCGTCTCCGAAATCGACACGACCCGGCCCATATAACGGTTGGAGGCCGGGAAACCGAACGTGAGGAGGCCCACGGTCCCAAGCCACCCGGCCGCGATGACCGTCGCAAAACGGCTACGCAGCTTCTTGTCGTCGGCGCGCACGACCCTCCCGAAGCAATAAGCGGACCTGAAGGACCTACTCGGAGACTCTTTCCTCGAGCAGCCGCCGCGCCCAGGGCCGAACGAAGACGCCGAGGACCGACGGAGCCGGCTCCTTCCTTAGACGGACTTCTCGGGAGGAACCGCGCGCCCCCCCGAACGATCGAGCCCGCGCCTCGAAAGCCGCCACACCTCATAGAGAAGCGTGCCGAGGGGCGTGCCGATCGGCCGGTCCTGCAGGAGGCAGGCGGGGAGGCGCGCAGTCGACTCTGCGAGGAGATAGACGCCGAACACGAGGACCGGCGTCGGAAGGGAGCCCCCGCCCCCGATGGACGACGCCATGAGAAGAATGAGGGCGATCCAGCCGAGGATCCAGAGCGGAAGAGCCGAGGCGAGCGACATCCTCGAGGCGCGGACGTTGTATTCGTGCTCGAGCCGTTCCTGCACCGGGGCGGGAAGGCATCCCACGAAGGGCGCGGCCAGGATCAGAGCCGTGCGGCCCTCGACCCGCCGCGTGGCGGCGCGCGCCTCCTTGATCCGCTCGGCCTCCGTCTCGGCGTCGTACGTCGCGATGACGCGGATCGCATGGCGCTCGTCCCAACGCGCGAGCGTGTACGTGAGACTCCCGTCCGCGCGGGCCTCGATGTCCTCGACCTCGAACAGCTGCTCCTCCCAGCGCACGCACGTCCCGGGGTGCTCGGCCGAGGTGGCCGCATCTGGCATGCGTGCGCGCCACCCCTTCGGATGTGCGGAGGAAAGGAGGAGCTTCCCCTCCCGCACCCCCGCGATCCGGTCGCGGCCCAACGGGCGTGGCATGGCCGAAGAAGCTTACGGCGGACGGAGGTGCGCAGCGATAAACTCTTCCGCCATGAGGCTGGTCACGTTCCTTCCGTCGGAGGGCGGTGCTTCGACCTCCGGCATTTTCGCGGCCCCCAGGCCGCGGTTCGGGGCGGTCGTCGGGGAAGACCGGATCCTCGATTTCGCGCGCGCCGACGCGGCTTTCGCGAAGCTCGGAATGCTCGATTTTCTCGAACGGATCGACGAGCTCCTCCCGCGCGCGCGTTCCCTCGAGGCGATGGCCTCGGAGCTGCCGCGCGAGGCGTTCCATTCCGAGCAGGCGGTCACGCTCCTCGCGCCGCTGCCGCGCCCGGTCTCGATTCGCGACGCTTACGCCTTCCGCCAGCACGTCGAGACGGCGCGCCGGAACCGGGGCCTCGGGATGATTCCCGAATTCGACGCCTTCCCCGTCTTCTACTTCACGAACGCGCTCGCGGTCGTCGGCCCCGGCGACCTGCGCGTCGGACGGAGCCGGCTCGACAAGCTCGACTTCGAGCTCGAGGCCTTTTGCGTCATCGGAAAGCGGATCACGAATCCGACGCTCGCCGAGGCGGACGACGCCATCGCCGGCTACGGAATCATGAACGACTTCTCCGCCCGCGCCCTCCAGATGGAAGAGATGAAGCTCAACCTGGGCCCGGCCAAGGGCAAGGACTTCGCGACGGGCCTTGGTCCCTGGCTCGTCACGAAGGACGAGCTGAAGGATCGTCTCTCGCCCTCGCCGAAAGGCAATGTCCTGAACGCGCGCATGACCGCGACGGTCAACCACGTGCCGGTCTCCGACGGAAACGTCTCGCAGATGCACTGGACGTTCGCCGAGATCGTCCGGCGCGCCGCCGACGGCGTCACGCTCGAGCCCGGAGAAGTCATCGGCTCGGGCACGGTGGGGACGGGCTGCTTCCTGGAGCTGAACGGCTCGAAGATCACGCACGACCAGTGGCTGAAGCCGGGCGACATCGTGAGCCTCATGATCGAGGGGCTCGGCACGCTCACGAACACGATCGTCGAGGACGCCTCCCGGTGAAGGCCCCGGCCGACGATCTCGCCTCCCTCTACGCGTACAACGCCTGGGCGAACGCGCGCGTTCTCGAGACGCTGCGCGCGCTGTCCGAGGCCGATTACGTCCTGGAGCAGGGCGGCGGCTGGCCGTCCCTGCGGGCGACTTTCGTCCACATCGCGGGGTCCACGGACGCCTGGGCCGAACGATTCTCGGGCCGCGACGCGACACGCCTCGCGACGATCGAAGAGTTGCCGGGTCTCGAGGACGCGGCGCGGGTCCTTCTCGCCGCCCAGGAGAAGCATGGGCGCCTCCTGCCGACGTACGACGCGGCGCGGCTCGCGGGGTCCTTCACGTGGAAGAACCTGAAGGGTGAAGAGAAAACGGCGCCCTTCGGCGTCGTCGCGCGGCACGTCGTGAACCACCAGACGTACCACCGCGGCCAGATCTCGGCGATGGTGCGCCGCCTGGGCCACACGCCGAAGTCGACCGACATGGTCGTCTGGGGAATCGAAACCTCCCTGCGCGGCTGACCGTGTCCTCGTCTTAGAATCCACCCAGATTGTCCAGCCTCGCCTCGACGTTCGCGGACCGCTGGCTTCGCCGCGGAATCATCACGAGCCTCGGGCTCGGCTTCACGATTCCCTATTTCCGCCTCCTGAACCGGGTTCACGTGACGGGCGACGGGATCATCGACGCCCTTCCACGCCGGAACGTCATTTTCCTTTCGAACCACATGACGTACTTCATGGAGGCGTTCGCGCTCTTCGATCTCGTGTACGTGCGGCATCACATGCCGCTCGAGAACCCGTTCATGCGCTTTTCGGCCGCGACGGAGACGATGAAGCAGAACCTCCTGACCCAGCTCTTCACGAAAGCCGGCGGTGTGACGTTCCGGCGCAGCTTCCGCGAGGGCGGCAAAGACGTGAAGCGCGGAGCGGACTTCGAGGGCATCGCGAAGGTGGAAGAGGCGATCGCGACCGGATGGCTGCTGCACTTCCCCTCCGGCACGACGCAGAAAGGCGCGCCGCTGCGCCCCGGCGTCGCGCAGCTTCTCCATCGCACGAAAGCCGTCGCCGTGCCGGTGCGGGTGGACGGCTTTCGGGACCTGCTCCTCTACAAGCAGGCACCGGGGAAGATCTTCCGGAAGTGCCGCCTCGCCCTTCACCCCCCGATGGACCTCGACGCGTTCTACGCGGCGCCGTACCACAAGGACGCGGGCGCGGAGGTCGTCGAGAGGCTTTCCTCGATCCTCGCGGACCCGGACTGACCGTCAGGTCAGGTTCCGGGTGCCCGCCGGAACGGGAGGAGCGTGAGCGAGCCCAGCCCGAGACGCTCCGGATCGCGCATCCCGGGGATGCCGAACGCCGGCCGCTCGTCCGCCGCGCGGCGGTTGAACGTGCCGAACAGGCGATCCCAGAGCGTGAGGATCGTCCCGTAGTTGGAATCGGTGTCCCTCCGGTTCGGAGCGTGGTGGATCCGGTGCATCGCGGGAGGCACGAGCGTGACCCAGAGGACCGACTCGACTCCGGCCGCGATCCGGACGTTCGCGTGCTGAAACTGGGCCGAGGCGAGCATCACGATCTCGAAGACGACGAGTCCGACCGGTGGAATGCCGAGTAGCGTGACGAAGCCGAGCTTCGCCGCGGACGAGAACAGCACCTCTCCCGTGTGAAAACGGGACGCCGACGACACGTCGAGATCGAGGTCGGTGTGGTGAACGGCGTGGAACCGCCAGAGGAGCGGGACCCGGTGAAACGCCCAATGAAGCGCGTACGTGACGAGATCGAGAAGCACGACCGCGACGGCGGCCTGGATCCACGGGCTCGAGACGAGGCGCGGCAGCGGCGCGACCGCCGCCGGCAGCCGGCCCTGCGCCGCGAGGAGGAAGCACGCGGCGCAGAGGGCCGACACGACGAGCCCGTTCACGAGCCCGAGGCCGAGATTCGCGACCCATCGCCGGGCGAGAGGCGCCGTGGGCGGATGGTGCGGCTCGAGAACCTCGGCGGCACGGAGGCCGAGCAGACCGGCCAGGAACGCGGCCGCTCGGAGAACAGATCCTCCCACCGGCCGAGCTTAACGCGGCGGAACCCGAAGACCGGGCCGGCTCAGGAGACCGTCAATTCGAAAGCGGGCGGCTCGATCATGTGTTTCTTGACCGCACACTGATCGACCGCCCGTCGAATCGCCTCGCGGTACTTCTCCGGAAACCCCGAGGGCACGGCGAGCGCGACCTTGATCGTCGAGAGGCGCTTTTTCGCCTCGTCGCGCACGGTCTCGAGCGAGAGCCCGAGCCCTGCCGTCGCGATCCCGCGCTCCTGGCAGAACCGCAGGGCGTAGAAGCCCATGCACGTCGCGATCGAGGCAAGGAAAAGGTCGAAGGGCGCGGGACCCGAGCCGGCGCCGAGCGGCGCCGGTTGGTCCGTCCGGACCATGTGACCCTTCACGCTTGCCTCGACGGCGACGCCGCCGGGAAACGAGACGGCGATGTTCACGCGGTTCCCTCGGCGCAACACGACGCCTTGGGCTGGTCGAGCGCGTCTTTCAGACCTACCTTCTTGAGGATCATGATCATCGGGCACCACTTCGAGAACCCGCTCTGGAGCAGGTTCGCGCCCACGAAGGCCGTGAAGAGCAGGAAGCCCGGGTGCACCCAGTATCCGAGGGCGACGGAGGCCAGGACGAAGAACCCGGCGATGGCGCGAAGGGCGTCGTTGACGGTCATGTGTCTCTCCTTGTCGCACGGCGTTCGCGCCGGTTGACATCAATCACTATATAGTTATATAAGAGATTTCTATGAATGACAAGACCCTCGCGGCCGCCCGGATCGCGCTCGTGGCGGCCGCCCTCGCGGCGCCCTCCAACGCCTTCGCCGAGACCGGGGCCGGACCGGCCTCGCCGCTCACGCTCGCCGGGGCCATGCAGAAGGCCCGGGAGAGCGCCCGGGAAGTCATGGCCGCGCAGGCCCGCCAGGGGGCCGCCGAGGCCCGGGCCTCCCAGGCGAGGGCCATGCGCCTCCCGGCGCTCAACCTGACGGCGCTCTTCATGCGCACGAACAACCCGGCCGAGGCGTTCGCCCTGAAGCTCAACCAGGGCACGTTCTCGTTCCCGGACTTCGTCGCGAGCGACCCGAACGACGCCGCGCCGCTCAACACGGGCATCACGCGAGCCGAGATCACCGTCCCCCTCTTCACGGGCGGCGAGCTCTCGGGGCGAATCGACCAGGCGAAGCTCGCGGCCGCTTCGGCATCGGAGACGTCCACGTGGACGGCAGACAACGCCGCCCTCTCGGCCGCCGAGGCGTATGTGATGGTCGCGCAGGCCGAGGAGTACGCGGCCCTCCTTCACAAGTCGCGCGAGACCGTCGCGGCGCACGTCAAGTTCGCTGGAGACTACGTCACGCAGGGCATGCTCGTCCGCTCGGAGCTCCTCAGGGCCGAGGTCGAGCTCGCCCGGATGGACGACCTCGTGACCGAGGCCGACGGCCGCGTGAGGATCGCGAACGCGAACCTCGCGTTCCGCCTCGGCGCCGCCGGCGAGTCGTCGTGGGCGCTCGCCCCCCTGCCCGATCCGGTTCCCGTCGCAGCGCCGGTGGACGGCTGGCTCGCGACCGCCGCGGCGCGAGCGGACTTGTCCTCCGCGCAGAAGCTCCTCGCGGCGGGCGAGCTCGAGGAGAAGGTGAAGAGGGCGCCGTTCTGGCCGAAGCTCGCGCTCGTCGCCAAGGGCGAGCTCTACGGCGACAGACCGTTCGGCTCCACGGGCACGTCGGGCTCGATCACGGCCGTCGCCACCTGGAACGTCTTTGCGGGCGGCGCGGATCGCGCCGCCGTCGTCGCGGCGCGCGAAGACGCGCGGGCCGGCCGCGAAGACGTGGCCCGCTTCGGGGACGGCGTCCGCCTCGAGGTCCGGAAGGCCTTCGAGGAAGCGAAGACGGCCGAGGCCAGGCACGCGACCGCGAAGAAGGCCCTCGAAGCCGCGCGCGAGGGCGAGCGCATCACGAACGACCGGTTCCGGAGTGGCGTCGTGAAGACGCTCGATCTCCTGGACGTCACGACGGCCCGCCGCGAGGCGGAGACGCGCGAGCTCGTCGCGCGCGCCGACGCGCACACGGCGGCGCTGAAGCTCGCCGTCAAGGCGGGGCGCCGCCCCGAGAGCGTATTGAATGGAGGAACGGAGTGAAGCAGATCGAATTGAAGAAGAAATCGAAGATCGGATTTCTTCTGAGTAAGAAAGACGGGAAGAAGATGGGATTCGGATTCGGAATTTCTTCGAAGGTGTCGGGCGGGCTGCTCGCGGCGGGAGTCGCCGCAGCGGTCCTTGCGGGCTGCGGCGCCTCCCAGGACCCTTCTAAGAAATCTTCATCTCCCTCCCCCATCTCCGCCGCCACGGCGCTGGTCGAGCGGGCATCGTTGCCGGACCGGCTGACTCTCTACGGAACCGTCACCGCCGATCGGACCGCTGCGGTCTCTTCGCGCGTCACGGCGAACGTCGTCGCGGTGCCCGCGCGCGTGGGCCAGGCCGTAAATGCCGGTGAGGTCCTCGTCGAGATCGACCCCCAGACGGCGAAGGGCCAGGAAGCGCAGGCCAGGGGCGCTCTCGCGCAGGCACGCGCGGCGCTCTCCCTCGCCGAGCGCAACTACGAACGCTACAAGGCCCTCGCGGCCTCGGGCTCCGCGTCGCCGCTCGAGCTCGACATGAACCGGATGCAGTACGAGCAGGCGAAGGGCGCCGTCCAGCAGGGCGAAGGCGCGGTGGAAGCAGCCTCCTCCGTCGCACGGGAGTCCCGGGTGACGTCGCCCTTCGCCGGCCGAGTGGCTTCGCGCCTCGTCGAGGCCGGCGACCTCGCGGCCCCGGGCCGCCCTCTCGTCACGATCGAGTCCGCGACGGGCCGCCGCCTCGTCGTACAGGTCCCGGCCGGCACCGTCGCCGCGTCGGGCCTCAAGGCCGGGCAGAAGCTCGCGGTCCGGATCGACGGCGTCGCCGGCGACGTCCCGGGCACCGTCATCGAGATGTCGCCCGGCGCCGATCCGACCAGCCACACCTACACGGTGACGCTCGAGCTGGCGGGCGCGCCCGTCGCGACGGGCCTCACGGGCCGCGCGACGCTCGAGTCCGCCGTCCGCTCGTCGGTTCTCGTTCCGGAGAGCGCTGTCCTCGCGAGCGGCGGCGTCAGCCTCGTCGCCCTGAAGGACGACTCCGGCAAGGCGCGCACCCGCGTCGTGACGACCGGCGCCTCCCAGGGCGGCAAGGTCGAGATCCTGTCCGGCCTCTCGGGCGGCGAGACCGTCCTCGTCGGCCTCACGGCGCCGCCCGCCGACGGCGCGCCCGTCTCCGGACCGAAAGACGCCGAGGCGAAGGGAAGCGCCCGGTGAGCGAAACCAGCCCCCATCACGGGAAGGACGCTCGCGAGGCGCTCCGCCGCAAGATGACGCGCCGGCCTCTCGGCGCGTCCGGGCGGATCGCGAAGGCGTTTCTCGAATCCAAGCTCACGCCCCTCCTCGTCGTCGCATCGCTCCTTCTCGGCGCGTTCGCGCTCCTCATCACGCCGCGCGAGGAGGAGCCTCAGATCAAGGTCCCGATGATCGACGTCTTCGTCGCGCTCCCCGGCGCGACGGCCGGGGAGGTCGAGCGCCGCGTCGTCTCTCCCGTCGAGAAGGCCCTCTACCAGATTCCGAACGTCGAGTACGTCTACTCGACGTCGCAGCCCTCGGGCGGGATCGTGATCGTGCGTTTCCTCGTCGGGACGGACCCCGACCAGGCCGTCGTCCGCGTCCACGCGAAGCTCGCCGAGCTCCAGCCGAGCCTCCCGCCGGGCGCCCTGCCCCCCGTCGTCGCGCCGCGCGGGATCGACGACGTGCCCGTGGCCGCGTACACGCTCTTTTCGAAGGACGCGTCCCCGATGCAGCTCCGGCAGATCGCCGACGAGGTCAAGGCCGAATTCACGCGGCACCCGCGCGTCGCGCAGGTGACCGTCCTCGGCGGGCAGCGCCGGGTCGTCAACGTCACGTTCGACCGCGACCGCCTCGCCTCTTACGGGTTGTCGCTCGTCCAGGCCTACGGCGCCCTCACGGGCCTGAACTGGCGCCTTCCGGCGGGCAGCTTCTCGTCCGGCAACGTGGAGGTGCCGGTCGAGGTCGGCTCGCTCTTCCGGCGCGCCGAGGACGTTGGCACCGCGGTCATCGGCGTCGTGAACGGCAAACCGGTCTGGCTTCGCGACGTCGCCTCCGTTTCCGACGGACCCGAGGAGCCCACGCAGTACGCCTGGATGCTCACGAAGGCGGGCGACGACGCCCCCGCCGTGACGCTCGCCGTCGCGAAGAAGCCGGGGACGAATGCCGTCGAGCTCGTGAAGGAGCTCGACGTCCGCCTCGAACGTCTCAAGGGTCCCGTCGTCCCCTCGAACGTGACCGTCACGAAGACGCGCGACTACGGCAAGACGGCCGACGAGAAGTCGTCGGAGCTGATCTTCCACGTCGGGCTCGCGACGCTCTCCGTCGTGATCCTCATGGCGCTCTTCCTCGGGCGCCGCGAGGCGGTCGTCGTCCTCGTCGCGGTCCCCGCGACGCTCGCCCTCACGCTCTTCTCGTCGTACCTCTTCGGCTACACGCTGAACCGCGTGACGCTCTTCGCGCTCATCTTCGCGATCGGCATCCTCGTGGACGACGCGATCGTCGTCGTCGAGAACGTCCATCGCCATTACGAGCTCGGCTGGGGCGAGCCGCGCCTCGCGACCGTCTACGCGGTCGACGAGGTCGGCAACCCGACGATCCTCGCGACGTTCGCGGTCGTCGCGGCACTCCTCCCTCTCGCGTTCGTGTCCGGCCTCATGGGCCCGTACATGCGTCCGATCCCCGTGAACGCCTCGGCCGCGATGGTCTTCTCGCTCCTCATCGCGTTCGTCGTCTCGCCGTGGCTCACGTTCCGGCTCTTCCGCAAGTTCGCCGAGGCGCACCTGAAGGGCGAGGAGCACTTCGCCGCCGGTGCCGAGCCCCCGGCAGAGGACCGCCTCGTCCGTCTCTACCGGAAGCTCTTCACGCCGCTCCTGACGCACGCGGCCCGCCGCTGGACGCTCCTCGGCAGCGTTGTCCTTCTGCTTCTCATTTCCTGCGGGCTCTTCGTCGTCCGTGCCGTGAAGGTCAAGATGCTCCCGTACGACAACAAGAGCGAGCTGCAGGTCGTCGTCGACATGCCCGAGGGCACGACGCTCGAGGCGACCGCCGCGGCCGCGCGCGAGATCGCCATCCTCGTCAGAACGCGGCCCGACGTCGCGGACGTCGAGGTCTACGCCGGAACGTCGGCTCCCTTCAACTTCAACGGCCTCGTGAGGCACTACTTCCTCAGGTCCGGACCGCTCGTCGCGGACATGCAGGTCAACCTCGCCTCCAAGCACGACCGTTCGAAGGACAGCCACACGATCGCCAAGGAGATCCGGAACCTCATCACGCCAGCCGCGAAGCGCCTCGGCGCGAACGTGAAGGTCACCGAGGTGCCGCCGGGCCCGCCGGTCCTCTCGACGATGGTCGCCGAGATCTACGGGCCGGACCCGGTCCGTCGGATCGCGCTCGCCAAGCAGGTCAAGGACGTCTTCGAGTCGACCCCCGGCGTCGTCGATACGGACTGGCTCGTCGAGGATGCCTCCCCGAAGATCGACGTCGCGATCGACCGCGAGAAGGCCATGCGCAGCGGCGTGACCCCCGAGGTCGTCGTCAAGACGCTCCGGATCGCGCTCAGCGGGATGGACGCGGGTCTCCTCCACGTGGACGCCGCCCGCGAGGCCGTTCCCCTCGTCCTGAGGCTCGACCGCGCCCAGCGCTCGAGCCTCGAGGGGCTCCTCGCGACGACCGTCCCGTCCCTCACCGGAAAGCTCGTGCCGATCCGCGAGCTCGTCTCCGTCGTGAACGGAGTCCGGGAGCCGTTCGTCTACCACAAGAACCTGCAGCCCGTGACCTACGTCCTCGCCGAGATGGCGGGCGTCGCCGAAGCTCCCGTGTACGGCATCCTCGACATGAAGAGCCGGGTCGCGGCTCTGAAGGCGCCGGACGGCCGGCCTCTCGAGGTCCTCTCGACGACTCTCCCGACCGACTCGAACCGCTACGCGATGAAGTGGGACGGCGAGTGGCACATCACGTACGAGGTCTTCCGGGACATGGGGATCGCCTTCGCGGCCGTCATCGTCCTCATCTACGTCCTCGTCGTCGGGTGGTTCCGTTCCTTCGTGACGCCTCTCATCATCATGGCGCCGATCCCGCTCACGCTCATCGGGATCCTCCCGGCGCACGCCCTTTTCGGCGTCTTCTTCACGGCGACCTCGATGATCGGCTTCATCGCGCTCGCGGGGATCATCGTCAGGAACTCGATTCTCCTCGTGGACTTCGTGAACCTCGAGCTCGCAGCCGGCGAGCCCCTCGAGGAAGCCGTCGTGAAGGCGGGCGCCGTCCGCTTCCGGCCGATCGTCCTGACGGCGCTCGCGCTCGTCGCGGGCGGCGCCGTCATCCTCCTCGACCCGATCTTCCAGGGTCTCGCCGTCGCGCTCATCTCGGGCGTCATCGTCGCGACCGCCCTGACACTCGTCGTGATCCCTCTCCTCTATTTCATGTACCTCAAGACCGCGGGCGTCCGGCCGGCGAAGGAGGAAGAAGCGTGAAGATGCTCATGGTCCTCGCGGGCACGGAGTGTCGCGAAGACGTCGAGATCGCTCTCGAGCGCGCCGGCGTGACCGGCTACACGGAGGTCGACGCCCGCGGCGTCGGCTCTTCGGGCCGCCACCTCGGCTCGGCGGCCTTCCCGAAGACGTCGACGATCATCATGTCCTTCGTCGCGGACGAGGACGTTCCCCGGCTGCGCGCGGCGCTGAAAGCGCTGCCGGGCGCCGCGCCCTGTCCCCACGTCATCACCTGGACCCTCGAGTCCTGGGACGCCTGAGGAGGATCGCGATGCCTCTCTACGAGTTCACCTGCAGAAAATGCGGCGCGACGTTCGAAGAGCTTGTCGCCGCCTCTCTCGACACGCTCGGCGTCACGTGCCCCGAATGCGGGAGCGAAAAGGTCGAGAAGCTGGTCTCCCGTTTCGCTTCCGGCAGCCCCTCCACCGGGGACGGCGGGGGCTCCTGCGGGCCGGGCTCCGGCCGGTTCACGTGAGGTTGACACCGGGGCCCGTCGGGCCCTGCACCACATC
>DASVJU010000340.1:0-10715 GCA_036385755.1 Thermoanaerobaculia bacterium | reverse complement strand
GGGCGGCGGGCGGCGCCACCGAGCGAACCGAAGGCTCGGGGGCCACCACCTCGACGAATGCCTCGTGAGCGTTCGCCGCGGCCTCGGTCTCGGCTTCGGCCCGGGCCGGAGCCGCTGACGCCTCGGATCGTGCCTGTGCGGGCGACGCGGAAACGGCCGCGGCCGTCTCGACCTCGCCGGCCGGCGCCTCGCCGGCCTCGCCCTCTTCTTCGGGCGATCGCTCGACGATTTTGATGCGCTTCAGGGCGGCACGCTCGGTCTTGGCCTTCGCCGCGGAAGCGCTCGCCGCCGCGGCTGCGGCCGCGGCCGATGGGGCCTGCCGGACGATGAGCGACTTCGGCGCCTGGGTCTTCCCCATGAGGAGCGCCTGCGCCGTCGCGGGGTCGAGCACGGATTCAGCCGTCTTGACGTCGACGCCGATCCCCTGGAGCAGGAAGAGGACTTCCTTCGCGGGCTTGCCCATCATCTTGGCGAGCTCGGCGACGGTGAACTTGGCAGACGTGGTCTTCACTTTTCGGGCGTCTCCGTCACCGGGGCCGGGGAACCCTCGGAGGGCTCCTCGTCGCCGGCTTCCTGGAACTCGAGACCGCCTTCGTCCGCGGCCTCCTCTTCTTCCGGGGCTTCCTCGAAGGCGTGGACCGCCTCGAGCGCCGCATCCCGCAAGGGCCTGTCGAGTGTGACCGACGCGAGCGGGTCGTCGCCCTCACCGGCCTCTGCGTCCACGAGATCGCCGACGGTCGCATAGCCCGCGGCGAGGAAAGCGGCGACTGCCCCCTCGTCGAGATCCGGAACCTCGGAGAGACTCGTTCCGCGGCGCTGCGAGTTGAGGAGCATCCGCTGGAGAGCTTGCGCGACTTCGGCCTTGACGGCCTGTTCACTCTTGATCTCGATGCGCGCACCGATGAGGGCGGCCGCGAGGCGCACATTCTGCCCGCGCTTGCCGATCGCGAGAGAGAGCTGGTCCTCCTCGACGATGCACTCGAGCGTCGGGACCGGCTCCACGGGCTGGCCGTCCGCGCCGATCTCGGGCTCGGCCTCGTCATCGGCCGGCATGGCCGACACGCGCGTGATCTTCGCCGGCGAGAGCGCGTTCTGCGCGTATGTGATGAGGTCGTCCGAATACTGGATGATGTCGATGCGCTCGCCGCGGAGCTCGCGCATGATCGCCTGCACACGCGACCCGCGCATGCCCACGCACGCGCCGACCGGGTCGACGTCGCGCTCGCGGGACGACACGGCCACCTTCGCGCGGTCGCCGGGCTGCCGCACGCAGCCGCGAATGAGGACGGTCCCGTCGTAGATCTCGGGGACCTCCATTTCCATGAGGCGCATGAGGAGCTCGGGCGCGGTGCGCGAGAGGATGATCTGCGAGCCCTTCGGGTTCTTGTGGACGTCCGAGAGGACGCCTCGCACGCGCTCGCCCTGCGTGTACCTCTCCGCGCGCGACTGATGCTCGCGCGGGATCGCGGCCTCGGTCCGGCCGAGGTCGACGATCATGTCGCCCCTCTCGAACCGCTTGACCGTGCCCGTAATGAGCTCCCCGAGCTTCGGGAAGTACTCGTTGTAGATGTTGTCGCGCTCGGCCTCGCGGACCTTCTGATAGAGGACCTGCTTGGCACTCTGGGCGGCGATGCGTCCGAGGCCCTCGGTCGAACGATAGAGGCGGATCTCGTCGCCGAGCCCCATGTCTGCGGGTTCGATGATCGACTCGTCGCCGGCCCCGTCCTCGCCGCGCGGGTTGCGCACGATCTGCCAGCTCTGGCCCAGGAGCTCGCCCTGAAGGAGCGCGGCAGCCTCCTCCGGCAGGACCTCGATGTAGGGGAGGCGAATCTCCTTCTCCGGGTCGAGAGGCGCGGGCGGAGCCGGGGCGGGAGCCGCCGACTGTCCGAGCGGGACGTCGTCCGGGTCGAGGGCAGCGGCCGCGGCAGCTGCGGCAGCGGCGACATCCTCCGGCTTGATGGTCTTTTCGGCCACGAGCCGGTACGGCGTCCACGCCGTGAGCGTGCCGGTCTTCTGGTCGAACCGGGCCCCCATCTCGCGAACCTTGTAGACCTTGCGCGCCGCGGTGGCGATCGCTTCCTCGAGGGCGGCCACGAGCCGGTCGAAGTCGATCTCCTTGTCGCGTGACGCGGCTTTGAGGGCTTCGATGATCTCGTCGGCACGCGTCGGGGGCGGGGCCAGGGCGGCCTTCGCCGCCTTCGTGCTCTTGCCCTTGGCGCCGCCGCCGCGCGCACCCTTAGCCGTCTTCTTTTCCGGTTTCTCCGGGCTGGCGCCGCTCTCCGTCGGGGGCTGAGTCGAACTCATCGTGTCGTGTTCTCCGTGGGCCGTAAACTGTTCAGAGCTCGGGGACGAGGCGCGCGAGCCGGACGTCGCCGAACCGCGCAGTGTATCTTCGGTGCTGGTCCTCATCAAGGACGGTCAGGGTGTCCCCCTTCACATCCTCGAGGACGCCCTTGAGCCGTGCCGCGCCGTCGACCTTTCGGACGAGCTGGACCGCGACGCGCCGACCGCGGAATCGCACGCAATCGTCGAGCGTCCACAGCGGGCGGTCGAGGCCGGGCGAAGAAACCTCGAGCGCATAGTCGGGGAGCTTCTCCTCGAGTGGATCGAGGATCTCGGACGCCGCGCGAGACGCGATCTCGCAGTCTTTCAGGGTCACTCCTGCCGGCTTGTCCACGTACAGCGTCAACGTGGCGCGCGCTCCCGGTTTCCATTCCATGTGGCAGAGATCCAGCCCGAACGCGGCGATGCGCTGGCGGATGAGGTCCGCCGTGCCGCCGTCGAAGGGGAGCGCCGCCTGCTTCATGCTGCCGGTTCGTGCCTTTCCTGAGCCGTTTTGGGGCAAAAAAAAGAGGGCGTGTGCCCCCTTTCAAGCCCCTTGAAAGTCGCCGGCGGGATTATAGGGCCGCGGAGCGCTCCGGGCAAGGTCGAGCGTCCGGAATCGTGCCGGAGGACGTAACATCCTCGCCGGAGCGAGATGGCACGGACTTCCCATGGAGGGAGGGCCGGCGCGCCGGAAACCGCCCTCCCGAGGGAACACATCAGCAAGCTCACCGTCATCCGTCTCAACGACGAGTTCGTGGAAGGCGTGGAAACCGCGGAGGTCTGGCCTCCCAGGGGAGGCTTGCCCGCCGGGGAAGACCCCTTCGAGACGAAGGCGGTCGTTGCGACACCCGAGTTCCTCCCACCCGGCGCCTCTTCGCCGGGAGACTCCCGGCGCATCACCGTGGAACGCGCGTTCGCGGTTTCGGTCATCCTCCACCTGCTCCTCGTCATCGCCCTTTTGACCGTGAAATTTCCGGCGCGGACCTTCGCGCAGGATCAGGCCGATCCTCTCGGCCTCCAGAAGCTCATGGCGTCGACGCCGCCGGATCCCGCGATTCCCGTGCAGCTTTTTCCGGGCGCGCGTGCGAAACAGCCCGGGCCGAAGCCCGTCCCCTCCGACATGGACCGACAGGCCCATGGAGGCGATCGCAGCCTCCCCGTGCTCCCGATGCCGAAGGCCTACCCGCAGGCGGGGATCCGGGATCTCGAGGCGGGCAAGCGAGGCCCTGTGGCGGCAGCGGCGCCCGCGGCCCAGCCGCCGCAGGGGAGCCCGACGGGCGAAGAGGGGAAAAAACTCACGGACCTCGCCTCGCGCGTGGGCGCACTGCACGATCCGCCGACGGTCCGGGAACTCGACGCCCAGCGGCGGCTCCTCGGCATCCCGGCCACGGACCTCAACGCCATCACGGCCGAAGGGGCCCGCCAGGCCGCGAAATCCGGCGCCGGAGGGGACGAGGGGGGAGGCTTCGAGCGGGACGGGGGATTCGTCGATTCGGGACCGCTCTCTTTCGACACGGTCGGGTATGACTGGGGCGCCTACGCAGCGGAGATGATCCGGAAGATCAAGCGGAACTGGGACGTGCCCGCTCTCGCGCGCTACGGCGTGAAGGGCCGGCTCACGATTCGCTTCTTCATTCTGAAGGACGGCCACGTGGAGGGAGAGAGCATCCTCTCCGGATCCGGCGTTCCGCCCTTCGACAACGCGGCCTTCCAGGCCATTGCGCGCTCGAGCGCGTTCCGTCCGCTGCCGGACGACCTCGGCCACAACCGCGAGGGCGTGACAGTCACGTTCTTCTACAACCTCCGCCCGGAGGACGTCGAATACGGCGGCAAGGGCCGGCCGAACTGAGGGAGAGAGAAAAAGTCATGGCCGCGATCAACGACCTTGCGGCGATCGCCCGCGCGCTGCGGACTGCGAAGACGATCGCCGTCGTGGGCTGCTCGCCCGAGGAAAGCCGCCCGTCGAATGCGATCGCGCGCTATCTCCTGCGCGCGGGCTACGACGTGATCCCGGTGAATCCCGGCCACGGCGAGGTGCTGGGCCGCCGCTGCTACGCGGATCTCGCTTCGATCCCGAAGGACGTGCGGATCGACATCGTGGACGTCTTCCGCCGCTCGGAATTCGTCCCCCAGATCGCGAGTGCGGCCCTCTCACGCGGAGCCGGCTTCTTCTGGATGCAGGACGGCGTCGTGGACGAGGAGGTCGCCGCGCGCCTCGTGGCTTCGGGGGTCGGTGTCGCGATGGACCGGTGCATCTACCGGGACCACGTCTCCCTTGCCGCGGGCGCGCCGTTGTGACGCGGAAATCCCGGCACGGACCTTGCCCGTAAGAGAGTCAGGCACCGGCATCCCCACCCGCCGGCGGCCAACGAGGATCTATCATCTATGGACAGCATGCGCACAAAAACGAAGGTTCTGTCTCTCGCCGCTCTGCTCACCGGGTCGGTCGTCTTCGGGATGATCCTGGCGGGCAGTCTCGACTTCACGAAGCGCGCTTCGGCCCAGAAGGCCGCCGCGCCCGCTCCGGCCGCGGCGTCCGAAGCGGGCCCCGCGCGCGCGCCGCAGATGATCGCCTTACCGTCGTTCGCCGACATCGCCGAGCAGGTCATGCCGGCGATCGTTTCGGTGACCGCGACCGACATCATCAAGGCCGACAAGAACCGGCGCCGCTCGTTTCACAACTTCGGCAACGGGGACGGGCAGGACCCGTTCGAGTTCTTCTTCGGGCCGGACGGCGGCCAGAAGGGCAGGGGGGCCCCGGACGACGAAGACCAGAAGCAGCTCTCGGGCGGCACGGGCTTTCTCATCGAGAGCGACGGCTTCATCCTCACGAACAACCACGTCATCGAAGGCGCGGAGAAGATCGAGGTCAAGGTCGGCGACCGGGACGACTACACGGCCAAGGTCGTGGGCCGCGATCCGGCGACGGACCTCGCGCTCCTGAAGATCGAAGGCGCCAGGCCCTTCCCTGTCGTGAAGCTCGGGGACTCGGATCGAATCCGCGTCGGCGAGTGGGTCATGGCGATCGGCGACCCCCTGAACTTCGACAAGTCCGTGACCGTGGGCGTCATCTCGGGCAAGGGCCGCTACGCGGGCCTCTCGCAGGCCACGAGCTCGTTCGAGAGCCTTCTCCAGACGGACGCCGCGATCAACTTCGGCAACTCGGGCGGTCCGCTCGTGAACGTCGCGGGCGAGGTCGTGGGCATCAATACGGCGATCTCGCGCCTCGCGCAGAACATCGGGTTCGCGGTTCCCGTCAACATGGCCAAGCGCCTCCTTCCGCAGCTCAAGAAGGGCAAGGTCGTCCGCGGGCTCCTCGGCGTGAAGATCGAGTCGATCAACAAGAAGTGGCAGGAGGCCTATGACCTGAAGACCCCCGAAGGCGCCCTCGTGACGTCGGTCGAGACCGGGAAGCCCGCCGAAAAGGCCGGGCTGAAGCGGGAAGACATCATCACGAAGGTCGACGACGTCGTCGTGAAGACGAACCGCGACCTGATCGACTACGTGTCGAGCAAGGGCCCGGGTACGAAGGTCACGATTGCGCTGCTGAGGGAGGGCAAGGAAAAGACCGTCGTCGCGACCCTCGAGGAGCGCCAGGAAACCGGCGAGCAGCCGGCGAAGGGAGAGGACGACTCGAAGGCCGGGAACAAGCAGAAGATGCTGGGCCTCGAGCTCGACGACCTCACGCCGCAGGTGCGCCGCGCCTACGGAATCGACCGCGAGCTCCCGAAGGGTGTCGTCATCACGCACGTGAAGCCCGTCTCTCCGGCCGGGGACGCGAACCTCGCCGAGGGGGACGTCATTCTGGAGGTGAACGGCGTGGCGGTGGGTTCGGTGGAAGAGCTGCAGGCGCTGATGAAGAAGGCGCCGAAGAGCAAGTACATCCGCCTTTACGTTCAGCGGGGCGGCGGGCGCGGCCCGGCGCAGAGATTCCTCGCGGCCGTGAAGCCTGAGTGACCGCGCCCCTCGTCCTCTAGCTGGAGGCGATTGCGGCGTCGAGCCTGGCGGAGGCGGCCGCGGACGATGCGGGACCTTCCTCGGCCTTCTTCACGCTCGAAGAGTCTTTCTCTTCGTGCCCCGAAAAATCGAACCGATTTGCCCGGAGCACCCGCCCCGACCCATCGCGCACGACACGCTCGTAGAAGGCGTCGCGCTCGAAGGGCTCGCGGCCCGCGCCTCGGATCATCCGCTCCATCTCGGCGCGCGAGAGGCCCGACTCGGTCTTTGCGCCCGCCGCGTGCGTGATCGTCTCCTCGGTCACCGTGCCCACGAGGTCGTCGGCGCCGAAGTGGAGCGCAACCGGCGCGAGCTTCTCGCCGATCTGGACCCAGTACGCCTTGACGTGGTCCACGTTGTCTAGCATGAGGCGCGCGACCGCGATGACCTTCAGGTCCGTGAGGCCCGTCGCTGCGGGCAGATTCGGGAGCTGCGTTTCCTCGGGATGGAACGCGAGCGGGATGAACCCGAGGAAACCGCCCGTGACGTCCTGAAGCTCGCGGATGCGCACGAGGTGGTCCACGCGGTCCGCGATCGTCTCGACGCTGCCGTAGAGCATCGTGACGTTCGTCTTGACGCCGTTCTCGTGGCAGAGCTTCGCGAGATCGAGCCAGCGCTCTCCGGAAATCTTGTCGCGGCAGATGACGTCGCGGACCCGCTTTTCGAAGATCTCGGCGCCGCCGCCGGGGCATGAATCCATCCCGGCCGCCTTGAGGTCGCGGATGACCGTCACGACGTCTTGCTTCGCGATCCGGGCGATCCAGTCGATCTCGAACATCGTCCAGGCTTTCAGATGAACGCCCGGGAACCTCAGCTTCAGAGCCCGAAGGAGATCGAGGTACCAGGCATAGGGGAGCGAAGGGTGGAGGCCGCCGACGATGTGGAGCTCCGTGATGCCGTCGTGCCAGCCCGCCGCCGATTCCGCCACGGCCTCCTCGATCGACATCGTGTAGCCGCCGTCCACGCCCGGCTTCCGCGCCCACGCGCAGAGAGCGCAGTCCACCCAGCAGAGGTTCGTGGGATTCAGGTAGCGGTTGACGTTGTAATAGGCCGTGTTGCCGTGCTTCGCCTCGCGGACGAAGTTCGCGAGCGCGCCGACGCCGAGGACGTCCGGCGACCTGAAGAGCGCGACCCCGTCCTCGAACGAGAGGCGCCGGCCTTCGGCGACCTTCCCGGCGATGGGGCGGAGGGGCGATCCGGCGAAGCGCTCGAGGAGGGCGCTCAATCCGGCATGTCGCCCGTCGAAATCGGGCGCGAGATGACGGGTGGCGCCTGCTGTTCGTCGACGGCTCTGGGGTTCAGCTCGTCGTACCGGCCCGTGTAGCGGGTGTAGCAGGAGAGGCAGTAGCGCGCGTCGGGCGTGAACGCGAAGTCCGAGACGGTGCCCGAGGCGAGAAGCTCGTCGCAGGTCTCACCGCAGGCGTCGCAGGTGCCTTTGAGACGGAGACGTTTCCAGACGGGTCCTGACATGACCGGGATCTTACCCGGCAGGGCGGGGCCGCGGGAACCGCAGGACGAGGAGCCCGGCCGCGGCGATTCCGGCAATGGCGGCCCCGGTCAGGAACGCCGTTCGCGAGCCGGCGTGCTGCCACAGGAGGCCGAAGCCCGCGCTCGCGGGCAGGGCGGCGAAACCCGTGAGCCCGTTCATCCAGCCGAACGCGCGCCCCCTCACGTTTGCGGGTACGAGATCCGTGACGAGCGCTTTCTCGGTGCCTTCGGACAGCGAGTAGTAAAGCGAGTAGACGCCGACGAGCCCCACGAGGGGCCATGCGGACGTCACGAAGGCGAAGCCCGCGTAGCAGACCGCGTAGAGAATCCACGCGGCGAACATCAGGCGCCGCCGCCCGAACCGGTCCGAGAGGCCGCCTCCCCACATCGAGAAGGCGGATTTGACGGCGTTCGAGAACGCCCAGATGACCGGGAGCCAGCCGGCGGAGATCCCGATCTCCTTCGCCTTCAGCAGGAGGAACGTGTCGGACGACGCCGCGAGCGTGAAGAACGCGATCAGCCACGCCGCGCGCCAGAAGACCGGGGGAAGATTTGCTTCGGACCCGCGCGATTCCTGTCGCCCTTCCCCTCTTCCTTTCAAAGAAATCTTCTCTTCTTCTTTCCCTTCCTTTACTCCGAAAGCAAGAACGAAAAGCGACATCGCCGCCGGGATCGCCGCCAGCAGAAAGACGCTCCGCAGGCTCAGCCCCATCCAACCCACGAGCCCCGCCGCGACGAGAGGGCCCAGGACGGCGCCCGCGTTGTCGAACCCGCGGTGGAGGCCGAAGGCCGCGCCGCGGCGGCCGGGGGGCGCCGCGTTCGCGATCATCGTGTCGCGCGGCGCCGTGCGGACGCCCTTGCCGACGCGGTCGACGAAGCGGATGAGGACGATCGCGGGCCAGCTCGGGGCGATGCCGATGATCGGGCGGGCGAGGGAGGAGAGGCCGTAGCCGAGGAAGACGAGGGGCTTCTTCGCCTTCGCGCGGTCCGTGAGGCGGCCGGAGATGATCTTCACGAACGAGGCCGTCGTCTCGGCGACGCCCTCGATCCAGCCCAGCGCCATCGCCGGCACGCCCGAAAGCGTCGCGAGAAACGCCGGCAGGAGCGGCACGATCATCTCCGAGGAAACGTCGGTCAGGAACGAGACCCAGCCGAGCCGCACGACGGCCTTCGGAAGGCCCGCGGCCCCGGACGGGGCAGAATCGGCGCGGATGTCCCTCGTCTCGACCACTGCCTTCATTCTGAAGCTCGACCCTCTTTCGGAGAAGGACCTCGTCGCGGCCCTCCTCACGAAGGATCATGGCGTCGTGCGGGCCGCCGTGCGCGGCGCGCGGGGGAAGTCGAAACGCGCCGCGGCGCTTCAGCTCCTGACGGAGGTCTCGCTCACGTACTTCCGCCGCGAAGGAGCCGATCTCGCGCGCGTCGACGGCGTCGAGATCGTGGCAAGCGCCTTCGACCTGGCGTCACGGGCCGAGTCCGCGATGCTTCTCCCGTATCTCGCCGAGAGCGCGCTCACGTTCGTGCCCGAGTCCGAACAGGGGGGGGACGTCTACCGGCTCGTCCGGCACGTCCTGGACGCCCTCCTGGCCGGCGTTCCCGCGGCGCTCGCCGCGCGCTACTTCGAGGTGTGGCTCCTGAGGTTCGCGGGCGTCCTGCCCGAAGAGGACGCTCCGCCCGGCGTCCGCGCGGTCCTCGCCGCGATGCGGAAGCTCTCTCTCGCGGCCCTTTCCCAGGAGCCGCCGACGCCCGCCGCGCTCGACGCTCTCGAGGACGTCACGCGCGAAGCCCGCCGGAGCTTCCTCGGGCACGAGCTGAAGAGCTACCGGTTCCTCACGGCGCTCCATTGAGCGCGAATTCGGTACACTCCGGGGAGCCGAGACGGGTGTAAACGAATGGACCTGCAGACTCTCATCCTGAAGTTGTCGGCCTACTGGGTGTCGAAGGGCTGTCTCCTCGAGCAGCCCTGGGACGTCGAGGTGGGAGCGGGCACCATGCATCCCGCCACCTTCCTCCGCGTGCTCGGGCCCGAGCCGTGGCGCGCGGCGTACGTCCAGCCCTCGCGGCGGCCGGCCGATGGGCGCTACGGACAGAACCCGTTCCGGCTCGTCAAACACCAGCAGTTCCAGGTCGTGATGAAGCCGGCGCCCGAAGACATCCAGGACCTTTACGTCGAGAGCCTCGTCGCCCTCGGGATCGACCCGAAAGAGCACGACCTCCGTTTCGAAGAGGACAACTGGGAGTCCCCGACGCTCGGGGCATGGGGAGTCGGCTGGCAGGTCCTTCTCGACGGCATGGAGATCACCCAGTTCACGTACTTCCAGCAGGCCGGCGGTCTCGACCTCGCGCCCATCACGGCCGAGATCACGTACGGGCTCGAGCGGCTCACAATGTTTCTCGCCAGGCAGCGGAGCGTTTTCGACATCGAGTGGGCGCCGGGCGTGACGTACGGCGAGGCCCGCAGGCAGGACGAGTACGAGGTCTCGAAGTACGGCTTCGAAGTGGCCGACGCCTCCCTCTGGCAGACGCTTTTCGAGCGCTACGAGGCGGAGGCCGTGCGTTGCCTCGACGCGGGGCTCGTCCTTCCCGCGTACGACTTCGCGCTGAAGTGCTCTCATGCGTTCAACATCCTCGACGCGCGCGGCGCGGTCTCGGCCACGGACCGCGTCGGGGTCATCCGGCGCGTGCGCGAGCTGGCCGTGCGGTGCGCGAAGGAATACGTGGCCTCGCGTGAAGCCCAGGGCTTCCCGATGCTTCCGAAGACCGCGGCTCCGCCCTCCGAATCCGGGGCTGAAAATGGCTGAGTTCCTGTTTGAGATCCTCGCGGAGGAGATCCCGGCGGGAATCCTGCCCGCGGCTCGCGAGGATCTCCTCGCGAGCGTGTCGGCCGCCTTCGCCGAGGAGCGCCT
>DASVJU010000339.1:0-2673 GCA_036385755.1 Thermoanaerobaculia bacterium | reverse complement strand
CTCGAGCAGCGCCTCCTCCTGGGCCGGATAGAGCGTGAGGCCCGTCGAGGTGACCCAGTCGAGGAACAGGCTGAGGATCTCGTCGGGGTCGGTCGTCCCACGGGGCGGGATCCGGTCCGCGAGCGGAGCGATGACCCGCATTCGAGTCATTCTTCCACGATCCGGGGCCGCCGCCGTATCGAGCCGGGCGCGCGCCGAGACCTATGAGGCCCAGGGCCCGTGTCAGGGCGCCTGCGCGGGGAACTCGACCGAGACCGGCCGCCAGGTTCCCGGAGCGTTCGTGAACCCGTGCGCTTCGCTGACGATCTCGAGCCGGCGCGGGACGAACTTCAGGAGCGCGAAGTCCGCGCCGCGGTGCTCGCTCTTGAAAAAGGGCGACCACGCGTCCTTCCAGTGCTTCGCCTTGACGGCGGGATCCGTCACGACGCTTGCGCTGCCGATCAGCGTCACGAACGCCGGGAGCGACGGCTCGAAGAAATTGAGCGTGACGCGCGGGTTCTTCGCGATCTCGGCGACTTTTCGCGATGCGGGATTCGTCCCGACCCACACGGCGAAGTCGTCGTCCGGCCCCAGGGCGTCCACGATTCGCGCCTGCGGCTGTCCGTCCTCCCCGACCGTGACGAACGTCGCATAGCGCGCCTTCCGCACGATTTCGCGCGCCGCTTTGAGAACGGCCTCCCGGTCGGCCGCGAGGGCGGGAAGAGCGGCGAGAAGGGCGGCTCCGGCGAGGACGAGCGCGAACAGGCGGCGAAGTCGTCTCATGATTCCTCCATCAGTCCTCTCAGGGCGTCCCCGCCAGCGCTGCCGCTTCCGCGCCGCAGTCGCGGACGGGCTTCAGGCCACGGGCGCGCACGGCGGCAAGTTCCTGGCGGGCAGCCTCGAGGTCGGCGCGGAACCCGGGGTCCGCATGCAGTCGCGCGACCGTCGCCGCGCCCAGCGTGCGCCCCTCGTTCACGTCAGCCTGCCAGTGGACGTTGCAGACGACGCGGCTCTGTCCGAAGGCTCGGCCACGGGCCAGGATCGCATCGGCCCGATTGGGGGCCGCCTCGGCCAGAACCAGCGCCCACGCCCACCCCGCGGCGCTGTGCCCCGAGGGATACGAGCCCTGCTTGCCGATCTCCGGCTCCTCGCCCGGCGTGCACGTGGGCTCCTTGTTCACGAGGAACGGGCGCGGGCGCTTGTACTCGTTCTTCGCCCTGCCCGTCGAGGCGCCCGCGTCGCCGAGAACGCGCCTCAGAAGGAGATAGAGGCGCGGCGTGTCCTGCTCGGTGACCGGCGCGTTCAGCGAGCACGAGAACACTCCGGCCGCCCGGGGAAACATCAGGTTGGCGTCCTCGGCCGCCAGCGCGAAGCGGAGCGTGCCGCGCAAGGCCAGGACCTTGCGGTTCGTCTCCTCGTCGAGCGCAAGAGCGGCCGACCCCGCGGCGGGAGGCGGGGGGACGAGGAGGAGGCTGTTCGGCACCGCTTCGGGCGGCAGATAGCCTGCCAGGAAACCCGGCCAGACTTCCGGCACGGGACCCGGTTTGCCTGGCCTCTCGACGCTCGCGCATCCAACGGCCAGGACGGCGCACGCGAGAGCGGCCAGAACGCGGGACCGTCTCCTCTTCATCGGGCGTTCTCCAAGATTCCTCCGCGCGTGCGCCAAAGTATGCGCTCCCGCCGCGCCGCCCTCGACGAAGGATCCCGCGGCTCCTCCGTGGAAGAATGTGGGCCGCCGGGTGCTAGTCTTTCTCTCATTGAAGAACCTCGCTCGCCTGGCGCCCGCCGCGGCCGTCGCGGCCGGCGCGGCCGGCGCTGCGACGCGAGCGTACGCCGTCTTCGCGCGCCCGCTCTGGGCGGACGAGATCTTCACCCTGACGCTGGCAAGAAAGAGCGTTCCGGAGATTCTGGCCGCGCTGCGCGCGGATTCGGGGCCGCCGCTCCACTACCTCCTGTCGCATGTCCTCCTCCTGCCGTTCCCGTCGCCGGGAGCGGGTGACTCCATCGTCCGTCTCTTCTCCCTCGCCGCGTCGCTCCTCCACCTCCCGATCCTCATCCTCCTCGGCCGCCGCCTCGGCCGCGCCGAGGCGGGGCTCGTCGCCGCCGCCCTCTACGCCCTCTTTCCGCTCGCGATCCTCTACGGCGTGGAAGGCCGCGGCTACGCGATCGCGTCGCTCCTCGCCGTCCTCGCCTTCGAGCGCGCCCTCGCGCTGCGCGAGAGGCCGCGTTTCGGGACCGGCGCAGCGCTGACCCTGTGCGCCGCCGGCGCCGTCCTCACGCACTACCTCGCCGTGTTCCCCGTCGCGGCGCTCGCGCTCCTCGCGATCGACGCGCGTCCGGCAGCCCGCCGTGCGCTCACGTTCGCGGGCCTCGCCGCCGCCGTTCTCGCCGTGCCCTGGGTCCCCGTCGCGCTGCATCAACCCTCCGCCTCGATGGCGTGGGCGCGCGTGCCCGATTTCGCGGACACGCTCCGCGACTTCCCCGCGAACCTCGCGTTCGGGGTCGAGCCGTTCGGCCCTCTCGGGCTCCCCCTCGCGATCCTCGGCGGCGCGCTCGTCGTCGCGCTCCTGCTGCGCGAGCGCCGCGGCGTCCTCTCGCCGGTCGCCGCCGTCCTCGCCGGCTCCCTCGCCCTTCTCGCCCTCGCCCAGCTCGCGACGGGCGCCGTTGTCCTCCCGGGCAGGACGGCGGTCGTGT
>DASVJU010000338.1:0-2822 GCA_036385755.1 Thermoanaerobaculia bacterium | reverse complement strand
GATGCACGGCGACATACGCGAGGACGAAATCGAAAAAGCGCCGATGTCCGAGGAACGCCGTGAGGCCGGGATAGTCGGCAGCGAGAGCGTCGCGCATTCTCAGCGGGTACATCCCCTGGTAGACCGCGAGCCGTTCGAGCGACTCCATCGTCTTCGAGGGCAGGATCGCGCGACGCGCGTCTGCGACTTTCAGGTGCCGCGTTGCGGAGCGGGCGCGCACGGCGTCCTCGACACCGCCGGGATGCACGATGACGGCCTGCATCCAGCGCTCGAGGCGGGACAGCTCAGCCACCGGCGATCCGGCGGGGCTCTTCGATCGGGTTCGCCCGCTCGAGGGGCGGCCGGTACTTCAGAGCCTTCTTCGCTTCGCGATGGACGGTCGTGAAAGCCGGAATGTCCTCGTCCCATTCGTAGAGCGTGGCGCGCGGCCCGGTGCGCGCGATCGCATGCGCGTAGAGCGCCCAGACGTCCTTCTTCATGCGCGCGCTGTGCGTGTCGAGGAGATGCGTTCCCTTGTCGGTGTGTCCGGCGAGGTGGTACTGCACGACCCGGTCGTGTGGGATCGAGTCGAGGTACGTCACGGCGTCGAAGCCGTGGTTGACGGAGCTCACGTAGACGTTGTTCACGTCGAGAAGCATCCCGCAGTCGGCGTCTTTCAGAAGGCGCGCGAAGAACGCGGCCTCGGACATCGTGGAGGACCTGAACTCCAGGTACGAGGATGGATTCTCGAGGACGAGCGGCCGCTCGAGCACGTCCGAGACCCTTCGAACGCGCGCGACGACGTGGCGCAGCGTCTCCTCGGTGTAGGGGAGGGGGAGGAGGTCGTGCGTGTTCCGGCCGGACACTCCGGTGAAGCAGAGATGGTCCGAGATCCACCGCGCCTTGACCCGCGCCGCGAGAGCCTTCACTTTCCTGAGATAGCTCAGGTCTAGGGGATCGGCCCCGCCGATCGACATCGAGACGCCGTGAAGCACGACGGGGTAGCGCTCGGCGACGCGGTCGAGGATGTGGCGCGGCCTGCCGCCCGTGTCGAGGAAGTTCTCCGTGATGGCTTCGAAGAAGTCCACGTCGGGCTCCTTCGACAGGATGTGCCCGAAGTGAACCGTGCGGAGCCCGACCCCCACTCCGAGGTCGGGCAATCCGAAACGGTCTCCCATCGGAGGAGGCTTCAGCCGGCCTTCGGGGTGGCCGCCGGGGCCGCCTTCTTCTTGACCGGAACCGCGCAGCCGCCTTTGCCCTTGCAGGCATTCTGGCCCGCGCACTTGTGGTCTTTCGTGCCGCAGCCGCCCTGGCTCTTGCACTCGTTCTTGCCCGAACAGTCGTGTTTCATGGACGCCGAGGCGCAGCCGCCCTTGCCCTTGCAGGCGTTCTGGCCGGCACACCCGTTGTCTTTCGTGGCGCAGGCCCCCTGGCCCTTGCAGCCGTTTTTGCCCGCGCAGACGTGGTCCTTGGACTTGTCCTTTTCAGCCGGCTTGTCGTCGGCGAGCAGGGCTTTGCCGGCGACGATGCCGGCGACCGCGGCTCCGAGCGTGGCGGCGAATTGGCGACGGTTCATGGGGGCCTCCTTCTGAGTTTTCGTGCGTTTCGATATCGGCCTCAGCCGGGTTTCAGGGAATTCGGGGACGGGAGAACGAGAATCTGTCGCAGGATCAATCATTTCTGATACGGGAGTCAAGGAGCGCGCGGATCAATCGTCAACGGTCGATCGGTCGACGTTGAATGCCGGTCTGCCCCGGACCTCTTCCGCTCAGCCCGTCTTTTCCTCGACCCTCTTCGCCCCGTTCTCCTCGTGGACGGCGGCGCGCAGGAGTTCGGCGACGCTCCAGGCCTGAGCGACGCAGCCGCGTGCGCGGTGAGGCGCGTCGCCGTCGAAGATCTCGGGGAGCTGGCCGAGACCGCCGGCCAGGAGGAAGTCTCCGAGGGGGGAAAGCAGCTCGCGGATCGCCTCCGCGGTCCGCGGCCCGTCCCCGTGCACGCGGCGGAAGGCCGTCGCGTAGGCTCCGAGCAGCCAGGGCCACACTGTGCCCTGGTGATAGGCCGCATCGCGCTCCTCCGGACCCCCTTCGTAGCGGCCGCGGTAGGCGGGGTCCTTCGGCGAGAGAGTGCGGAGGCCGTACGGCGTCAGGAGATGCTCTTCGACGGTCGCGAGGACGCGCCGGGCGAGCGGGTCCGGAACCATCGAATGGGGAAGGCTGACGGCGAAGAGCTGGTTCGGCCGGATGGACCGCTCGCGGAAGGAGCCGTCGATGCAGTCGACGAGCCCGCCGCCTGATCCGAGCTCATCGGCAAATATTCTCAGAAAGGTGGATCGGCATCTCTCCGCGCGCTCCTCATACCCTTTCTCAGAAGTCTTCTCTCCAATCGTCCCGGAGAGGTCACTCATCGTGCGGAGCGCGTTGAACCACAGGGCCTGAACCTCGACGGGCTTGCCTTCGCGCGGCGTGACGGGGTGGCCGCCGACCCGCGCGTCCATCCACGTGAGCGCCTCGCCTGCTGCGTGCCATTCGAGGAGTCCGTCCGCGCTCACGCGGATTCCGTAACGCGTCCCACGTTCGTGCCACGCGATGATGTCCGAAAGAATCCGGAAGAGGCGGTCTTCGACGAGGGCGATGTCGCCCGTCGCCTCCACGTATTGCCGCACGGCCTCGAAGTACCAGAGCGTCGCGTCGACCGAGTTGTATTCCGGGTCCTCTCCGCCGTCCGGGAACCGGTTCGGAAGCATGCCCTGGTCCACGTGCCCGGAGAACGCGAGGAGGATCTCGCGGGCGACTTCGGGCCGGCCCGTCGCGAGCGTGAGCCCCGGCAGCGAGATCATCGTGTCG
>DASVJU010000337.1:0-7076 GCA_036385755.1 Thermoanaerobaculia bacterium | reverse complement strand
TCGAGAGAACGCCGCTCGGCCTGAAACTGCGCGCCACCGGCCTCGCGCCGGCAGCCGCGCGCGCGATCGGCCTTCCTGGCGCCCGCCTGCGGCTCCTCGCGTTCGCGGCGTCGGGCGCGCTCGCGGGCCTCGCGGGCGGACTCGAGGTGCTGGCCGTGACGGGCCGCCTCTACGACCCCTTCTCGACGGGTGCGGGCTATACCGGGATCGCTGCGGCGCTCCTCGGCGGCCCGAATCCTCTCGCGGCGGCCGCGTCGGCGGTTCTCTTTGCGGGCCTCGGCGCCGGGTCGTCCGCGATGCAGCGCGACACCGGGGTCCCGGGCGCCCTCGCCACGATCGTGCCCGGCGTCCTCGTCCTCGCAGTCCTCGCGGCGCGCGCGCGCCGGACGGGAAGCGAGCCATGACCGGCTTTGCGGTCGTGACGCTCCTCCTCGCCGCGCCGCTCCTTCTCGCGGCGGCGGGCGAGTTGCTCCTCGAGCGCGCGGGCTCGATCCAGATCGGACTCGAGGGCACGATGCTCATCGGCGCGTTCGCGGCCTTCGCGGCGGCGCGGTCCGGGGCGGATCCCGGCGCCGCTCTCCTCGCCGCCGCCGGCGCGGGCCTCGTGGCAGGAGGGACGTTCGCGGCCTTCGCGGTGGCGGGCCGCGCGGACCCGATTCTCGTCGGCACCGCCTGGAACCTCGTAGCGGCGGGCGGAACCGCGTTCTCGTACCGGCTGCTCGCCGGGGCGACCGGCTCGGTCCTCGAGATCCGGACGCTGCCGCCCTTCGTCTTCGGTCTTCCGGCGGCGGTCGTCGGGGCCTTCCTCGTTCCCGCCGTCCTGCATGTGTTTCTGAAGCGCACGCGGCCCGGCCTCCGCGTCGTGGCGGCGGGTGAAAACCCGCTCGCACTCGAGGCGATGGGCGGCTCGGTCGTCCTGGTCCGAACGGCCGCGTCGATCGTGGCCGGGGCGCTCGGCGCTCTCGGCGGCGCGCTCCTCGTTCTCACGGCGTCGCCGACGTTCGTCGAGGGCGTGACGGCGGGGCGCGGCTTTCTCGCGCTCGCGCTCGTCGTCTTCGCACGCTGGAAGCCGCTGCGCCTCGTGCCGGGCGCGCTTCTCGTGGGCGGCGCCACGGCCCTGCAGTACCGCCTGCAGGCGGGCGGCGGCGCTCGAATCCCCTACGCGGTCTTTCTCGCCCTGCCGGGACTCCTCGCGCTCTTCGCGCTCGCGGCCGCCCGGGGGCGCGGCGGGGCGCCGAAGGCCCTCGGCACCCCCGCCCCCCGAAGACGCGCTACTTCGCCGCAGACCCCGTGACGTTGAAGGCGGTCTTGACCTTCGCCCATTCCATCTCGACCGACGCGGACACTGGCGCCTTCGGGACGATCGAGAACGTCATCGTCTCGACCGCGTTCCCGGGCTGCGGGACGACGTCGAAGCGCAGCAGGTCGTCGCTCTGCTGGTACTTGAAGGCGCCCCACTGCTTCGCGTTCTTGCTCACGACGAACGTCCACTTGTCCTTGCCCGGAATCGCGAAGAGCGCGTAGGTGCCGGCGGGCACGTCCTTGCCCTCGACCTTCACGGGGGTGGAAAACGTGATCGTCGTCGCTTCGTTGGCTCCCAGCCGCCAGACCTGGCCATACGGCACGAGGCCGCCCCAGATCTCCCGGCCCCTCACGGACGGCCGGTGGTACTCGAGCGTGATCCGGGCCGCGCCGGCGGCGCCGCTCGCGGACCCGGCCGGGCTCTGCGGGGCCGCGGGGGTCTGGCCGAGAGCGGCGGAAGAGGCGAGAAGGATGGCGGACAGAAGGGCGCGCGCGGACGTTCGCTTCATGCGGGTTTCCTCCGCGCCCCATTCTAGGCGAGTCTCAGCGCTCCGCAGGCGGCTCCGCGGGCTTCTGGTCGGCAGGCTTCGGCTCAGCCGGAGGCCGCGGCGCGAAGCGCTGGCGGCCTCCTCCCGGCGCGGACCTTTCGAATCCGGACCCGCCCTCCCCGCCGGCGCCGCGTCTCTCCATCTGGCGCTCCCTGCGCCATTCGTCGCGGCGGTCGAGGAACTGCTGCCACTGCGCCGCCGACAGGACATCCTTCTGCTCGAGGAACATCATCGTCACGGCCTTGCGCAGCTTGAGGCGCGACTGCTCCATGGCATCTACGGACGCCGCAACTTTTTTCGGATCGGAATTCTTCGCCGCAACGAGCTCCTCGACGTCGATCTGGCGGCGCTCCACATCGGCCTTGAGGTCGACGAATTCGCGGCGGCGCCGGGAGAAGATGTCCTCGAGCTTGCCCTGTTGTTCGGGCGACAGGTTCAGCAGCCGGACGATGACGGGACGCTTCCACCATTTTCCCGGAGGCCCTTCGGGCATCTGCGCGGCACCTGGCCGCGCGAGGATTCCCGCGGCGAGCATGGACAGGATTGCGGCGAACTTTCTCACAGGGTCTCCTCCACGAAGAATCCGGCGAGCGACGAGTCTTCGAGCACGCGGTCGATCGAGACGAGAAGCTCGTCGTCGGAGGCGTCATTCACGAGAGCCGGCGTCTTTTCCATGGAGGTGACGGCCGCCTTCCGCACGACGGGCGCCGCCCCTCGGGAGCGCACGAGCGAAAGCCCGCCGACGAGGAGCAGCGCGGCCGCCAGGCTCGAGAAGGCGAGGACAGGGTGGCGGAGAATCCCGCGCGCGCGCGCCGGGAAGATGCGGACCTCGGCGACCGCGGCTTCCCCGGCTGCTTCCGCCGTGGCGCCGGAGCGCACGGCGGCCATCGTAGCGGCCGCCTGCGCTTCCCAAAAGCCGGACGGAAGGTCGTCCACGGCCCCGCTCACGGCACCCCGGTCGAGGAGCCACGCCTCGCGCAGGTTGGCGACCCGCTCCTGGCACTCCGCGCAGGTCGCGAGATGATCGGGCACGGCGACCGGGCGATCGTCGGCGGGAAAGACGCGCTCGACGATCTCGTCGGAGTTGAGGTGGCGCGTGGCGTTCATCGGAGGTCCTCCAGACGCTCGCGCAGCTTGCGCGCCGCGCGAAAGAGATGCGACTTGATCGTGCCCTCGTCGAGCCCGGTAGCTTCCCCGATCTCGGCGATGGACTTTTCCTCATAGTGTTTCATGACGAAGACTGCGCGCTGGCGCGGAGACAGCGCGACGAGCGCTTCGGCGATCCGGTGGCGGATGCCTTTCGACAGGAGGTCCCGCTCGGGCGACGTCCCGTCGGCGGGATCGAATGCCGCCGGAAGATCGGGGCCGTCGTCGTCCTCGTATGCATGCAGCTCGGAAAAGGACACGACGGGCCGGCGGCGGCGGATGTGATCGCGCACGGCGTTGATCGCGATGCGCGTGAGCCACGTCTCGAAGGCCGACTGCCCCTTGAATTCCGGCAGGGCGCGAAAGGCCTTCACGAAGACGTCCTGCGCGACGCCGTCGGCGTCGGCGGGATTGCGGAGGAGGGTGTAGACGAAACGCGTGAGCCGTTTCTGGTACGTGACGACGAAGTACTCGAAGGCCTCCACGTCCCCCCCGACGACGCGCGCGAGGATCTCGGACTCCCGCTCCCGCTTCGTGGCACGCTCGTCGTCGCTCACGGGACCCGCGTGTCTCTCATCGGGATGAGCTCCATTCCTTCCGGGAAACGCCAGGACGGGGGCGAGTGCGGATCCGCTCACGCCTCTTGGACGCGCCTCGCCGGTCCCCGGTTTACGCGTATCGGGTTGTGGGCCCCGAGGATAGCCCTCCCCCGTATTCACCGCCGCCAGGGCCGTGAGAAGGCCTTGAAAGCGTCCCAACGGACGATCCTCCGGCGGAGTGCGCGGACGGCACGGAGCGCTTCTCTCGGAATGGGTTCGGGCCGGAAATAGCTGAGAATGAGGAGGTTGACGTCCTCGGGGCGATTCAGGCCGGGCCGGGCCAAGTCCCGGTAGCGTCGAAGGCGGGAAACGGGGCCGTCGCCGACCCTGGCCCGGTTCAGGTCGACGAGCCACAGCACGGGTTCGCCGGCCTTCTCGGTCACGAGGACGTTCCCGTCCGTGAAATCGCGGAAAAACACGCCCGCATCGTGCATGCGTCGCGCCAATCCGCCGAGAGCCGCGACGACGTTCTCGAAGGAGATAGGAAGCCGTGGTACGGGCCGCGCCGGATCGTCGCGGTGGAGGAACCAGGCCCGAATCTGCGTGGCCCCTTCGAGCCTCCGCGCCACGTACCAGCTCTCGCCTCCCACGACCTCGGCCGCGAGCGGCTCGGGAGTCGCGATGCCGCGGGCGACGAGCGCCCGCGCCGTCACCAGGGAGCGCATCGCCTTGGGAGTCGACAGTCGCTGCCTGAGATCGAGCGGCACCTTCTTGACGACCACGGGAATCCGCTCGCCGCCGCGCGTGAGGACCGCGTCCACGACCTCGTGCCGTCCAGGATGGCGCGCCGCCTCCTCCGGAAACTCGAGGGAATTGCGGAGGGAATCGAGGAGAGGATCACGGACCCGCGTCATGGCCGACCCAGGAGCAGCGCCTCGTCGCCTCCCACGCGCTGCCGATCGAGCACGAGGAGCGTCCCGAGACGCGGATCGGTCCAGTGCTGCCGTTCGCTCTCGTCCGCGAGAACGAGCGCCCCCGGCGTCCTCTCGACCCACTCGGCGAGCGCGGCGTCCGTCCGGAAGTGCTCGGTCTTCCGCCTGAGCACCAGGATCGGGTAGCACCGGTACGTGCCGCCGAAATACGCGAGCGGCTCGCCGTGCGACACGCGCGGCCGGAGGCGCTCGTAGAAAGGCCGCCCGGTCTTCAGGACGTCGATCGACGGGAAGACGACCGCGCCCGCGGCGACTTCCACGGCCCCGAGCGTCGCCGCGAGCGCGAGGAGCGCGGGAACCGCCTCTCGCCGCCGTCGCGCGAGGACGGCGAGCGTCATGGCGGCTCCGAGGGCGAGCGGGATCGCGACGAACGGTACGAGGCCGACCTGCGCCGCCGCATACCGGCGCGACGCCGCGAAGAGCGCTCCCGCGGCCGCCAGGAGAAGAATCGCGACGATCGCGACCCAGCCCCTCACCGCCCGGAGAGCCGTGCGCCTGCCTTCCGTCGCCAGTCGCTCCGTCTCCGCGGCGAGCGCCGCCACGAGGACCGCCGCAAAGGGATACGCGACGAGCAGGTATTTCCCCTGCTTGGCCTGTGACGTCGACAGGAAGACGAAGCACACGGCCACGACCGTCGCGGAGAACGCGAGCTCGGGTCGCGCTCGAAACAACCCGGCGCGCCCCAGCACGACGGCGCCCGCGAGCGCGAGCACCGTCCACGGGAAAAAATCGCTCCACATGCTCTCGAAATAGAACCACCACGGCTGAACGTGATCGAACGCCTCGAAGAAGCGGTTCCAGTTCTGGTTCACGACGAGGTCGTAGGCATACGTTGGACCGCCCGCGCGGGCGGCGAAGAAATACCAGGGGATGACGAGGAAGAGAAAGATAAAGATGCTTCGAATGGGTTGAAGATCCCGGAGCAGGCGCGTCGAACGAGCCAGCGCGCACCGGGCGAGGACGACGAGCCCCACGAGAACGACTGCGAGCGGGCCCTTCGTCAGAACGGCGGCGGCAAGCGACAGGCGAAGGACCCAGAGCCAGGGCCCCGCATCTTCTCTTTTCCCCTCTTCTAGGAAACACACCGAAACGAACGCGAGCATCAGCAAACAGGAGAAGAGCGCGTCGACTTGCAGATACTGCGCCTGCCAGAAGACGATCGGCGTCACCGCCGTGGCCGCGCCCGCGACGAGGGCCTCGCGGTCGCCGCCCCGCCGCCCCGCGAACCACGCGGCGCCGAAGACGAGCGCGGCCCCCGCGAGAACCGAAGGCAGGCGGATCGCGAGGGGGTGCACGTCTCCTCGGGAAAACGGCGTCGTCGCCGCCATCGCCCAGTAAAAAAGAATCGGCTTCTCCGAGTAGGGCTTTCCGTTCTCGTAGGGGAGAAGGAGGCTCCTCCTCTCGAGCATCTCCCGGACGTGCTCGGCGAAGTCCGGTTCGTCCGGCGACCAGAAGTCGCGCCCCGCCGCCGCGACGAGGTACAGCACGGCCGCCGCCGCGGCGAGGAGAAGCGGGATGCGGCGGGAGGCCGGGGCCGGTTTCAATCGGCGTAACGATACGACGTCGGCGCCCGATTCGCGCCTGCGCGACAATCCCCGCCGGAGGCCCCTCATGGAACACAACTACCTGCACACCTTCCGGCTCACGGTGGAAGGCCTGCCGGAGCCGGTCGAATTCGGAATGCTCCACGAGCTGAGCGACGTCACGGAGGTCACCGACGGCTTCGCGAAGTACGTCGCGCGCCAGGAGGACGACTTTCTGCCCCTCGGCACGAACGCCGCCGTGCGAGCCAGCAAGGTCATCCACGTCCTCCACATGAAGACCGAGAAGACAACCTGATCCCGATCGGCGGCAACTTCCGCGGACGCGCGACGTATCTCCTCCAGTCGTATCGCATCCCGGAGGCTTCATGGCCCGTCGCCCGCTCATCTGCGCCGTCGCCCTCGCGTTCGCCACTTTCGCCACTTTCGTCCCATCCGCCGCGAACGCCGGCCCGCCCCTCGTGGCGGGCGAACGTCTCCCTCTCGCCTCGAAGGTGATGGGCGAGGAGCGGACGCTCTTCGTTTCGGTGCCCGCCTCGTACGCGCGAGAGACCCGACGGTACCCGGTGCTCTACCTGACCGACGCCGAGACCCAGTTCGAGCACACGAGCGCGACGGCGGCGTTCCTGGCGCGAAACGGATTCATGCCCGAAACGATCGTCGTGGGTGTCACGAACACGGACCGCACCCGTGACCTCTCCCCTTCTCGCGATCCGAAATTCCCGACGAGCGGCGGCGCGGACCGGTTCCTGGACTTCTTCGAGAACGAGCTCGTTCCCTTCGTCGAGGCGCGCTATCGCACGGCTCCCTACCGGATCTTCGCGGGGTGGTCGGCCGGCGGGATCTTCGCGTTCCACGCGATGCGGGTCAAGCCGGACCTCTTTCAGGCGGTCATCGCCGTCAGCCCATGGCTCGTCTGGGACGAGCGCAAGGAACTCAAGCTCCTCGCGCCGTTCCTCGCCGGCGGCGGCGTGAAGACCCGCGTGCTGTTCTTCACGTCCGGCGACG